>CANQDL010000103.1 GCA_947591105.1 uncultured Oscillospiraceae bacterium | reverse complement strand
TCACCAACGAAAGAGTGCAGATATTCTACACCTTCAAGGAGAGCGGCGGACAGCAAAAAAGCGCCTGATACCAAGGGCTTCAGGGCTTTTGTTCCGCACTTTTTCACCCTACACCATCGATCGGCACGCCGTAGGTGGAAAATTTCACGTCCTGGCCCACGTCAAAGTTGTCGATGGCCTTTATCAGGCCGATGCAGCCCACCTGAAACAGGTCGTCCACATTCTCGCCCCGGCCGGAGAACTTCTGGATCACGCTCAGCACCAGCCGGAGATTGCCGGATATGAGCTCATCCCGGGCCTGCATATCCCCCGCCTTGGCCCGGATGAGCAGCTGCCGCGTCTCCTCACTTTTGAGTACCTTCAGCCTGGCCGTGTTCACGCCGCAGATCTCCACTTTGCATTGCAACGGACTATCCCCTCTCGTTTGTCTTGTCAGGCAGAGATAGTGTTGCCAATTCCTGCTGGTTTGATGCGCGGCGACGATTTGTGCGGTTTACATAAAAATGGGACGCTCCTTTCGGAACGTCCCGTTTTCGGTATGGCTTTTGTTTACTGGACGCTCTCTACGCTGTCCAGATCCGGGCAGGCGTCCACCGTGTCCTTGCCGCCGATGACGCACACGTGCCCGGCGGCGCACACCGCGTCCAGCGTGGCTCCGAAGGCGGCCAGCGACTGGGGGGTGGTGTGCAGTATCTCCCGGCGCTGCCGATCCAGGTCGGCCTCGGTCTGGCCGTTCAGCCACAGGTTCACCGCCCGTACGCCCTCCGTCCAGGGGGACATCACCGGCTCGGTGGAGGCAATGGTGCTGATGATATATTTATCTATATCGCCTCCGGCGCACACGTCCCGGAGGGCCTGCCCGGCCCCGGCGTACACGGCCAAAGTCCCGGCGGGGCTAGGGTCGCGGAAGCTGGAAAAGCCCACGTCCCCCGTGGAACGCACCGCCAGGTTCACCCCGTAGGCGCCGCCCTTGACCCGCACCTCGTTCCACAGGTAGTCGAAGGTGAGAAGCTGGCCGGCCACCATGCCCGTGCCGGAGAAGGCAGCACCCAAGCCGTTCAGGTTGGCGCCCGTCACCGCAAAGCCCACGCCCGCCGGGATGACGAAGCCCTCCCGCTTTTTGGGCAGCGGCTCGTAGAGCGCCGGCTCGCCTGCGGACGCGCCGCCCAGCACGTCCAGCACCTGGGCCGTAAAGCCGTCGTCCCGCTCGCCGGTGAGGCTCACCGCCAGCCGCTTTTTGGAGAAGAGTCTGCCGCACAGGGCCGCCAGCTGGACGCACAGGGCCGCGCCGTTCTGGTCAAAATCCCTGTCCCATGCCTGGAGCGCGCGCAGCATGCTTATGCCGGCCACCGCCTCGCCCACGGCACCGCAGGCGGAGCACTGGGCGGCCGCCCGCATACTGCCGAAGGAGTTGCCGCCCATGGTGACGGACTGCTCCAGGGCCAGCCGCTGCTGGCGCAGGATGTTATAGATGAACGAGGCGTCGTCGAATTTGGAGTGATTGAGTATCTCGTCCAGCAGGCGCACCGCGTCCTGCTTGTGGTTGGGAAGCAGGGAGAGCCCCACCACCAGATAGGGCGTGGCCTGGCTGGTCTGGCCCGGCTGGGAGGCTATGGACATGGACGCGGAGAAGCGGCCCAGGCTCCCCTCCACCTCGCTGCGCAGGGAGAGCGGGTCGTACCGCTCCGTGGCCACCTGGCCCAGCAGCTTGGTGAGCAGCTTTACCTTTTGCAGCTCCGCCACCGGCAGATCGTCCACGGCAAAGTAGAGATCCAGATAGACGATGCCGTCCGTCTCCACCGGCTGGTGCAGCAGGGTCACCCCCTGCACCGCGGCGATATCCTGGCGCACGGGCATGCCCTTTTCCGGGATGTCGGAAAGGGACAGCATGGGCAGGCAGGCAAGCTTCTCCGGCGTGTCCGCCTGGCTCTGCCGGGCCCGGAGGGCGGCAAAGTCCGCCATGGTCTTTTCGATCTGCGCCGTGTCCCAGCCGGCCTTCACCGCCGCGCAGCGCTCCGCCTCCGCCTGGGCCTTCTCCGCGCCCAGGGTCTTGGAGGGAAGCATGCAAAGCCGCGCCCGGTGGGGATTTTCCAGCAGCGCCTGGCGCAGGAACGTCTCAAACCAGCCCTCGTCCGCCTTTTTCCGCAGGGAGGCGAACACCGCGTCGTATGCCAGGCTCATGGCCGGGTCGCCGCCGTACAGCCACCCCTCCATGGCCGAGATGGCGTACACCAGCCCCCGGGGCATGCCGCCGAAATCCTTTTCCCGGGTGGTGAATTCCATCCGGTTGAGGATGCTGTGCAGCCGCTTTTTGTCCAGGCCCCGCTCCGCCAGACCGGACAGGGTCTTTTCCACCAGGGCCCATATCTCGTCCTTCTTGGCCGGATCGGCGTTTTTGATCTGGAGGATGGCGTACAGCTGCTGTACCCCGTCCAGCTTCTCCAGCGCCACGTCCTGGCACAGGCCCGCGTCCAGCAGCGCGCCCGTCAGGGGCGAATCGTTGGTGCCGCACAGAAGCCGGGCCAGCACGGAGAAGGCGATGTTCTTCTCCATGTCGTCGAACCGGCCGAACACCCAGCCGCCCGCCAGGATGGCCTTGTTCGTCCCGTCCTCCTCGGGGCCGATCTCGTATTCACAGGTCCGCTCCGCCGGCGCCACGGCCGCCTGCATGGGAATGTCCGCGTCCGGGTCGATCCGGTCATAGGGCTCCAGAAAGCTGCCGATCCGCTCCAGCACCCTGTCCAGCTGCATCTGGCCGTCCAGGATGATATAGGCGTTGGAGGGGTGGTAAAACCGCCGGTGGCTCTGCAGATAGTTCTCATATGTCAGCTCCGGGATGTGCTCCGGGTCGCCGCCGGAGCTCTTGCCGTAGCAGTTATCGGGGAAGAGGAGCTGATCGAGCTGCTCCTCCATCACCGTATCGGCGGAGGCGTAAGCGCCCTTCATCTCGTTGTATACCACGCCGTTGCAGCGCAGATCCCCGGCCGGATCGTCCAGCTCGTAGTGCCAGCCCTCCTGGAGGAAGGCGTGGGGGTCGCGCAGGCTCAGGGGGTGCAGCACCGCGTCCATGTATACGTCGATCAGATTGAGAAAGTCCTGGTCGTTCCGGGAGCAGACCGGATACATGGTCTTGTCGGGGAAGGTCATGGCGTTGAGGAAGGTGGCCATGGAGCTCTTCAAAAGCTCCACGAAGGGCTCCTTCACCGGGTACTTCTCCGAGCCGTTGAGCACCGAGTGCTCCAGGATGTGGAACACGCCGGTGTCGTCCTGGGGGATGGTCTTGAAGGCGATGGAGAAGGTCTTGTTGTCGTCCGGCCGGTCGAGCCAGATGAGCCGGGCGCCGTTTTTCTCGTATTCCATGCGCCACATGACGGCGCCGATCTCGTCCAGCTTGCGCTGCTCCAGCACGCGAAAGCCATGGATCATGTCGTTTTTCTGCATTTGGGTCGATTCCGCCTTTCTTTTATGGTGTCCGCGCCGGCCGCCGGCGGGGAGTTTTTCCTGTCAAAGTATACTGTTTTTCAGCGGGAATATCAAGTCCCGGGGGAAGATAAGAAAAAGTACTGTTGGCTCTTTCTTTTTTGGAAACAGCATGATATAATGGCTGCCGGGCCGCCTATTATATGGGACTGCACGCCCATCCGGGCGGCAAGACCGCGCCGGCGGGGTATGGCCTATTCTGTGCCGGAGCGCGGCATTGTATGAAAAAAGGAAAGCAACCGAGGTCGAATGTCCATGGCTAATCCCTACAAGACAAGAGAAGGGGGCGCGACGGTCACCGTCTTTGTGCCCTACGACTGCCGGAACCACTGTCCGTTCTGCATCAATAAGCAGGAATACGCCGACATGAGCGGCTTTAGTCTGGAGAAGATCTGCCAGAGCATCCGGCGTATGGACGCCATCACGCCCCGGTGTGATTTTGTGTTCACCGGCGGCGAGCCCATGGCCAATCTGGAGAGCCTGCAGGTGATGCTGGACTGCATCCCCACCACCCACCGGGTGTTTATCAACACAACGCTTCCGGTGTTCGACGACCAGTCCCCGGAAGACATTTTGGACTTTTTCAGCCGCAACCGGGAGAAGGTCACCTGCGTGAACATCTCCCGGCATATGCAGAAGTACGTGGAGGAATCCCCGGACGAGCTGATCGGCCGGCTTCCCGTCCCGGCCCGGGTCAACTGCGTGCTGTGGAAGAACTATCCGGCGGAGAATCTGCCCGCCTTTGTGGAGCGCTGGAAGGGACGGCATGTGTCCATCCAGTTCCGCTACGACTATACGGACACCACCCCGGAGAACCTCTACCGGGAGGATGACGACAAGATCCTCCACGACCTGAAAAAGTATTTTACCTACAAGGGCCTGGACGGCTGCCGGATGCGCAACGGTTACCACTTCGAGTACGACGGGGTGGAGATCACCTACCACAAGACCCTGCCTTACAGCACCATCACCGAGACCGGCCCCGACGGCGTCACATACGACATCCTCTATGATGTGATCATCAAGCAGAACGGGGATATCCACTCCGACTGGACGGGCGTGATGATGGACGTGCCCGCCTATGAAAAGGTGGTATTTGAGCCTGACGACCAGCACTGGCTGGAGCGCTGCTGACGGACGATCTGTTTTTGGATAGAACAAGGGCGCGATGCAAACGCATCGCGCCCCTTTTTTCATTTTTTGTACGTAATGCTCACGCCCTTGGGATCATAGGCGCTGGTGTAGCTCTTGCCCGTCTTGTTCACGCACCGCACCGTGAAGCTGTAGGTCGTGCCGCTCTTAGCCTTCGTCCAGGTGAAGGACGTTTTCGTGGTGTCGCCGATTTTCGTCCACTTGCTGTCTCCGGTCTTATAGAACACCCGGTACTTGGCCGCGCCGATGACCTTTCCCCAGGTGATCTTGATCCCCTCGGCAGTCTTTGCCGCCTTGGACAGCTTCGGCGCGGCGATGTAGGTGATGGACGAGCCCTTTGTGTTATAGGCGCTGGTGTAGCTCTTTCCATCCTTCGTCACGCACCGGATGGTGAAGCTGTACTTGGTGCCGCTCTTGGCCTTTTTCCAGGTATAGGACGTTTTCGTGGTGTCCCCGATCCTCGTCCACTTGCCGGAGCCGGTCTTATAAAAGACCCGGTACTTGGCCGCGCCGGTCACCGCCTTCCAGGAGAGCTTCACCCCCGCGGCGGCGTTGCTCACCTTGGGCGCGGCGGGAGTCTTGAGCCTGTAGAAGGTGAGGGACTTGCCGGAGGCGTCGTAATTGCCGCCTCTGCTGTTGCTGTCGAAAGCCTTGACGGTGAAGGTATATTTTGTGCCCACTTTGGCACCCGTCCAGGTGTAGGAGGTGCCGGTCACGTCCTTGATCTTTGTCCAGCCGCTCTTGCCGGTCTTATAATAGACCCGATACTTGGCCGCGCCGGTGACCTTGCCCCAGGTGATCTTGACCCCCGTGCTGGTGCCGGACACACTCTTGAGCTTGGGCGCGGCCAGCTTTACCGGGGCCTTGCCCAGGTTCTTGAAGTTATACCCATGCTCCGTGGCGTAGACCTGGGCGGTGGAGCCGTTATAGCCGCTGACGGTGGTGACGCCGCTCTGCCCGCCCGCGCCCTGCCACTGGCTGGACGTCTTGGAGCGCCCCAGAGCGGAGCCGGTGGGGTATGCCAGCGGTGTGTCCTCCGCGTCCCAGTTCACCTTGCCGATGACGCACTGGGGATTCTCCACGGTGACGGCGGTCAGCTTTGTCAGGGCAAAGGCGGCCTCTCCGATGGAGGTGACGCCCTCCGGAACGGTGAGCTTTGTCAGACCGGTGCGGGAGAAGCTGGCGGACTGGATGGTTTTCAGGGAGGAGGGCATGGTCACGGCGGTGAGTTTTTCCGCGCCGGCAAAGCCCGGGTAGGCCACGGTGGTGACCTTGCCGGGGATGGTATACGCCCCGCTCCTGGCCCGGGGATAGGCCAGCAGCTTTGTCTTGGCGTGGTTGAAGAGCACCCCGTCCACGGAGGCATAGCTCTGGCTGTTCTCATCCACGTTGATGGCTGTCAGATTCGGGCAGCCGAAGGCGTTCGTGCCGATGCTGGTCACGCCGGCCGGGATGGTGACGCTGGTCAGGGCGCTGCCGAAAAAGGCCTCGCGTTCCACCGTCCTGACCCGACTGCCCAGGGTGACTGTCTTCAGGTTGGGGCAGGCGGCGAAAGCCTGCCGGCCGATGGTGGTCACGGTGTTGGGGATGGTCACGCTGGCCATACCTGCGCCGCAAAACGCCTGCTCGCCGATGGTGGACAGAGCGCCAGGGGAGATGCTCAGGCTGGCGGCGCTGGCGCAGAACGCAAAGGCGCACCGGCCCAGCTCCATGACGCCGGCAGGCAGATTGATGGCGGTCAGGCCGGAGCCGTAAAACGCGCTGTCCCCGATGCTGGCCACGGTGTTGGAGATGGTCGCGCTTGTCAGCGCCTTGTGACCGTAAAAGGCATTCGCGCCGATCCGGGTCACGCCCCGGTTGACGACGACGGACTTGATCTGCCCCATAAAGTCGTGCCAGGGCTGACCGGCGGAGTCAAAGTCCGCCATTCTGCCCGCGCCGGTGATGGTGAGCACGCCGCCGGAAAACGACCACTTCACGTTTTCCCCCTGGTCGCCGCAGACACCGGTGTTGTCATCCTTTGTGGGGGCCTGGGCCTGGGCCGTCAGATCCGCTTCCTCCGGCTCCGGGGTGACGGCCGGCTCCTCCGTAGCAGCGGGTTCCTCAGTTACGACCGGCTCTTCCGTCGCAACGGGTTCTTCCGTGACGGCGGGCTCTTCCGTGACGGCGGGTTCTTCCGTAGCAGCGGGTTCTTCCGTGACGACAGGTTCTTCCGTGAAAACGGGTTCTTCCGTGGCAATAGGTTCCTCCGTAGTGACAGGTACTTCCGTGACGGCGGGTTCTTCCGTGGCAGCAGGCTCTTCCGTCACGACGGGCTCCTGGGCAGGGGAGGGCCCCTGGGTGAGAGCGGCCGGCTCCGGCTCGCCCTCGGCATAGGCCATGGGCAGCGTCCCCAGCAGCATCAGTATGGCCAAAAGAATACTCAACGCGCGTTTTGTCATGGTATCGGCCCCCTGTGTAACACTCTATTTTTTATTATACAAATTCGCACGCACAAATGCAAGAGCGCGTCCGGGGTGCGGGCGGGATTTCTGCGCGGCGCCGAAATCATTGAAAGACAGCGAAATTTAGTTCCGCTTGATGACGATTCTGTCGTAAAGTCGCTTATACTTTGCGGCGCTTGATAACAACTCTGTCGTAGAGGCAGCGATAGAGGAGCCTCTCTCTCTCTCTCTCTCTACATTAACAGACTGTGAACTCGCAACTGGTAAGTAAAAGCGTACCCCTCCGGCAACATAGCTCCCTTTGGGTGCGATCTCTGACATAGGTCTTCCTATCCACCGACTTGACCCAATAATTTCAAATTGCTTAGGATTATGCCTGTCCAAATAAGTGATAGGGACACCCATTTCTTCAAAATAATCGCAGGGAATATCCGCAACTTTGTCAACATTAATTGCGTATAGAACTCATCATTCTTTGCGGTTTTTGCCTTAGACAACCCTTCGTTCTTTGCCATAATCTCTCCCTCTCTCTGTCAGTCTCTGTAATTATTATTATTTATCTATTCATCCTCCCAGCACCATCCCGATCAACCTGTCCGCCTGATCCGCCATAAACAGCGGGATATTCAGCACGTCGCCGTCCAGCTTCAGGTTGTCCAAGGAAAACCGGATACGGAGCTTGACTTCCTCCGGGAACAGCTCCTTGAACTTCCGCAGACTTCGGCTGGCGGTATTGGCCTCGGACTTGACCTCCACCGGGAAGATGTCGTTCTCCCGTTGGATCAGGAAGTCCACCTCATAGGGCGGGTTGGTCTGGCTCCAATAGCGGGGCATGACCTCAAACTGGGTTATGAGCGTCTGCAGCACATAGTTTTCCGTCAGCGCGCCTTTGAACTCCGTGAACAGCCGGTTCCCTTCGCCAAAGGCTGTCGGCGCCAGCTGTGCCAGCCGCCGCAGAACGCCCACATCCGCCAGGTAGATCTTGAACGCGGACAGGTCGTCGTA
>CANQDL010000102.1 GCA_947591105.1 uncultured Oscillospiraceae bacterium | reverse complement strand
GTCAGGATCTCGTTGGCGGAGAACACGCCCAGCAGGTTCTCGCCGGGGATGTGCAAAAACTGGGGCAGGCCCGCGCCGGAGCCGATAAACACCGCCTCGTAGCCCTCTTCAAACAGCTCGTCTATGCTCTCCGCCCGGCCGATCACCGCATCGGTGACGATCTTCACGCCGAAGTGCTCCAGCTTGGCGATCTCCTTGGCCACGATGGCCTTGGGCAGACGGAACTCGGGGATGCCGTACACCAGCACGCCGCCGGCCTTGTGGAAGGCCTCGAACACCGTGACCTCGCATCCCTTCCGGGCCAGGTCGCCCGCGCAGGTCAGTCCGGCCGGGCCGGAACCCACCACCGCCACTCTGTGGCCGTTGGACTCGGGAACGGCGGGAGCGCCGTCCTTGTGCCCGTGCACCATGTGGTAGTCCGCCACGAACCGCTCCAGACGGCCGATACCTACCGGCTCGCCCTTGATGCCGCGTACGCACTTGCCCTCGCACTGGTTCTCCTGGGGGCACACGCGCCCGCAGATGGCGGGCAGGCTGTTGGTGGAGGTGATGACGGCGTAAGCCCCGTCAAAATCCCCCTCCGCCACCTTGGCGATAAAATCGGGGATGTGCACGTTCACCGGGCAGCCGGAGACGCAGGCCGGCCGCAGGCAGTGCAGGCACCGCTTGGCCTCGTCGATGGCCATCTCCTCGGTGTATCCCAGAGCCACCTCGTCAAAGTTCTTGTTCCGTACCAGAGGCTCCTGCTCCGGCATGGGATTTTTGTCCATACGCATATTAGCCATGCTCTCTCACACCTCCCGTAATACGGCAGATATGTGCCTCCGCCGCCTTTTCCTCTTCCGCATAGAACGCAGAGCGCTTGATGATCCCGTCCCAGTCCACCAGGTGCCCGTCGAACTCCGGCCCGTCCACGCAGGCAAACTTGGTCTCGCCGCCGACGGTCAGCCGGCAGGCGCCGCACATGCCGGTGCCGTCCAGCATGATGGGGTTCATGGACACAATGGTCTTTACGCCGTATTCCTTCGTGGCCTCGCACACCCGCTGCATCATCCGGGTGGGGCCCACGCACATGATCTCGTCATAGGTGTTGCCCGCGTCCAGCAGGGCCTTCATCTTGGTGACGTTGAAGCCCGCCTCTCCATAGGAGCCGTCGTCGGTGGTTATGTACAGGTTGGTGACCCCGGCGCGCATCTCCTCCTCCAGGATCACGATATCCTTGGAGCGGAAGCCCGCCACCATGTCCACCTCGATGCCCCGGTCGTGCATACCCTTGGCCACGGGGTAGGCGATAGCGTTGCCCACGCCGCCGCCCACGACGCACACTTTTTTCAGCCCTTCCATGTTGGTGGGACGGCCCAGAGGCCCGACAAAGTCGGCCAGACAGTCGCCTTCCTCCATGAGCGCCAGCATCTTCGTCGTCTGACCCACCGGCTGCACCATGATGGTCACGGTGCCCCTTTCCGGGTCGGACGCCGCGATGGTCACCGGCACGCGCTCGCCGTACTCATCCAGGCGGAAGATGATGAACTGCCCCGGCCTTGCCTTCCGGGCTACCAGCGGCGCCTCAATGACGAACTCAATGACTGTTTTCGCCTCATTCAGCGCCCGTTTGCTCACGATCTTGAACATATTTTCTCTGCGTCCCCCTCTTCTGTTGGCGGTTTTGCCTAAAATTCTGTCTTTTATTATAACAACTCACGAACCGTTTGTGAAGAGCTTCCGGAAAAAAACTCACTGTATTTCCAGCTGGCACAGCGCCTGGGTTACCTGCTCAAAGCCCATGGCCCGGCTGGCCTTCACAAGCACCGTGTCGCCCCGGCGCAGCAGCTCCGGCAGCGCCTGGATGAGCTGCGGGACTTCCGCAAACCACAGGCCTTTCTCCCCCGCCCCGGCGGCCAGCTCCTTTGCCTCCGGGCCGCAGGCGATCACCTGCGCGCACCGCTCCGCAGCAAGGCGCCCCGTCTGCCGGTGCAGCTGGGCGCTGGCCGGCCCCAGCTCCCGCATATCGCCCAAAATGGCCACCGGCCGCCCGGCAAGCCGCCCCAGACTCTCCACCGCGCTCTTCACGCTGGTTGGATTGGCGTTATAGCAGTCGTCCACGACGGTGAGGAAGCCCGTCTCGATCACCCGACCCCGGCTGCCCACCACCTGGTAGGCGCCGATGCCCCGGACGATCTCGTCGTCGGTAAGCCCCAGCTCCAGGCCCACCGCCGCGCCCATGAGGGCCGCGTAGACCATGTGATCCCCAAAGGCGGGGATGTAAACCGGGATGCGCCGGGCTCCGGCTAGGATGGTGCAGCCCATCCCGCCGGCCCCCTCCGGGGCGATATCCACCGCCCGGACATCGCATCCATCGCTCTGGCCGAACAGCACCGTCCGGCGGCCAAAGTCGTGCCCTCGCAGCAGCTCGTCGTCCCCGTTGGCAATGACGATCCCCTCCGGGCCCATGCCGGCCACCATCTCGCCCTTGGCCCGCAGCACCCCGGGCCGGTCGCCCAGAAACTCCAGGTGGGCGTCGCCGATGAGGGTGAATACCCCGATCTGGGGCCGCACCATCTCCGTCAGGCGCATCATCTCTCCAAAGCCGGAGATGCCCATCTCCACCACGGCGGCCTGGTGCTCGTCCCGCAGCCGGAGCAGGGTCAGAGGCACCCCCAGCTCGTTATTGAAATTCTTCTCCGTCTTGAGGGTGTGAAACCGCACCGAGAGAACCGAGGCGATCATCTCCTTGGCGGTGGTCTTGCCCACGGAGCCCGTCACCCCCACCACGGGGATGGAAAACTGCTCTCTGTACCAGGCCGCCAGCGCCCGCAGAGCGGCCTGGGTGTCCGGCACGCGGATCTGGGGCACCTCCGCCGGGACGAATCGCTGGCACAGCACGCAGGCCGCCCCGTTCTCCGCCGCCTGGGGAATGAAATTGTGCCCGTCCACCCGGGCGCCCGGGATGGCCGCGAACAGGCAGCCGGGCGATATCGTCCGGCTGTCGGTGGTGACGTCTGTTATCTCCCCCTGGGAAAGCGCGCCCCGCACCTCCCCGCCTGTGACGGCCGCCGCGGCCGCCGGCGTCAGATGTCTCATAGGATGCACCTCACCGGTATTTTTTCATGGACGCGTCGATGAGCGCCTGGCACAGCGCCCCGTAGTCCATGCCCATGGCACGGCCCATTCGGGGGATCAGACTGGTGGGCGTCATCCCCGGCAGGGTGTTGGCCTCCAGGCAGTAGAACACCCCGTCCTGGCCCATGATGAAATCCACCCGGCCATAGGCCTGCAGACCCAGGGTCTTATACACCCGCACCGCCAGATCCTGAATGGCGGCGGTCTGCTCCGCCGTGATGGGCGCCGGGCAGGGCTCATCCGTCATGCCGGGCTGATACTTGTTCTTATAGTCGTAAAACCCCGACTTGGGGATGATCTCCGTCACGGGCATGGCCCGGCCGTCCAGCACGCCTACCGTCAGCTCCCGTCCGGCAATGAACCGCTCGGCCATCACGTTGTCCTCATACCGGAAGGCCAGCTCCAGCGCCGCCTGGTATTCCGCCGGGTCGCGGACGATGGTGGTGCCCACGCTGCTGCCGCCGGAGCAGGGCTTCACCACGCAGGGCAGCTCCGGCATGGGAACCGTCTGGCCCCGGCGAATGGTGACGCTCTCCGCCACGGGGACGCCCGCCTGGCGGAGAAGGATCTTCGACAGGGCCTTGTTCATGGCCAGGGCGCTGCCCAGATAGCCGCTGCCCGTATAGCGCACGCCGTTGATATCGAAATAGGCCTGCAGCTTGCCGTTCTCGCCCTCGTCCCCGTGCAGGGCCAGAAAGGCGATGTCCGCCGCCCGGCAGATGTCCAGCACATGGGGTCCCACCAGCCCCTGACCGGGGCGCATGGCCCGCACCGCATCAAGGTCCGGGGCGTCCTCGCCCACCGCGAAGCTGCCGCCGTTCTCCTCCGACAGGGTGAATATGCTGTCCAGATCTTCTATATCCTCCGTGCAGCCCAAAAACAGATCCACCAGCGCCACCCGATGTCCGATCCCCCGCAGGGCGCGGGCGATCCCCACGCCGCCGGAGAGGGACACGTCCCGCTCGTTGGAGAGCCCGCCGCACACGACCGCTATCTTCATATCCTCTACCTCCCAAAAAATGCGTTCTCGCACGGTCATATTTTAACATAAAAGGCAGATCCGCGCAATTATATTGTTATTTTTACAAAAATATGATAAGATGCCGTTAGCGTATACTTAGGAAGGACATAAACCATGCCATACATTGTCATTGACCTGGAATGGAACCAGGCCATGAGCGCAAAATCCTCTGTTTTCAATCACCTGCCCATCCACCTGCGGGGCGAGATCATCCAGATCGGCGCGGTAAAGCTGAAGGACGATCTGACCCCCGGCGAGGAATTCCAGTGCGACGTGAGCCCTGTGTGGTTCCGGAAAATGCACTATAAGGTGAAAAAACTCACCGGCTTCGACAACGCGCGCCTTGCCCACGGCATCCCCTTCAAGCAGGCCCTGGAACAGTTTTTGGACTGGTGCGGGCCGGACTGTACCTTTATGACCTGGGGCTACGACGACAGCGGCATCATGGAGCAGAACTGCATCATCCATGACCTGGACATCGACTGGATGGGCCAGTGGGTCAACCTGCAGATCATCTACAACATGCTCACGGACGATCCCGACCGGAACCAGAAGTCCCTGGAGACGGCCATGGAACACTTCGGCATCGAGCAGACCCGCGTGGCCCACGACGCCCTCGGCGACGCCTATAACACCGCCCTCGTCTGCTCCCGGCTGGATCTGCGCCGGGGTCTGGCTGACTACGACCGGCTGGCGCGCCAGCTCTCCCGCCACGTACCCGAGAGCGGAGGCAGCGGCCCGGCCCCCCTGGAGCACAACGTCTCCCCCTCCTATCCCACCCGGGAGGATCTGTGGCAGGCGGTGGAGCAGTCCCAGGCCGTGTGCCCGGACTGCGGAAAGGCGCTGGAGCGCACTCGCTGGGTCAGCCAGGGCGATCACCGGTATATGTCTCTGGCGGAATGCGAGGAACACGGCGCGTTTCTTTGCCGCATCCGGCTGCGCTGCACCGAGGACGGCTCCTGGCTGGCAAACCGCCTTCTCTACCGGGCGGACGAGAACATGGTCACGAGCTTCCGGGAGCGGCAGGCCCATCCCCGTCGCCGCCGCCGCAGAGGCTCCAGCAAAACCTGAACAGAAAAAGCGCTCCGGCTCCTGGGAGCCGGGGCGTTCCATATACTTCAATCTTTATGCTCTGGGATGGGCTTTGTTGTAGATGTCCTTCAGCTGCTTTTTGACCAGCTGGGAGTAGATCTGGGTGGAGCTGATGTCCGCGTGGCCCAGCATCTCCTGGATGGAGTGCAGGTCGGCGCCGTTTTCCAGCAGATGGGTGGCAAAGCTGTGGCGCAGGGTGTGGGGCGTGATGTCCTTTTCAATGCCCGCCTTCTGCTGATAGCTCTTGACGATCTTCCAGAAGCCCTGGCGGCTCATACGCTCGCCGCTGACGTTCACAAACAGCGCCCTCTCGCTGGGCGAGGCGATCATCTCCGGACGGATAAACTCCACATAGTCCTTCAGCGCCTTGATGGCCTTGGGATACAGCGGGATGGCGCGCACCCGGTTCCGGCCCCGGCAGTTGATGATGCCCGCGGACAGGCTCACGTCGGTCACGTCCAGACCGATCAGCTCGCTGACCCGGATGCCCGTGGCGTACAGCAGCTCCAGCATGGCCCGATCCCGATATCCCTTCCGGTCGGTGCACTCCGGCTGGGCCAGCAGCAGCTCCACCTCCTGGGCGGTCAGGATCTCCGGCAGCTTGTGGGCCGCCTTGTCCGGCACCAGCTTTCCGGTGGGGTTCTTCTCCACGTAGCCGTGCAGCTTCATCCACACATAGAAGTTCTTCAGCGAGGCGATGTTGCGGGAGACGGTGGCAATGGACTTGCCCTGTGCCCGGAGCAAATCTATGTACTGGCAAAGCTCCTGCTCCCCGGCGGATACATAATCGGCGTCTGTCTGGCTCTCCAGGTAATCTCCAAACTGTCGGATATCCCGCAGATAAGAGCTGAGGGTATTTTTCGACGCCTTCTTCTCGTCCGTCAGATACCGTTCGTATTTGCTCAGGCACTCTGAATTCGTCACAGTGGCCACGCTCCTCCATGTCGCTTGACATAATTATCGTGACATAAATATAATACAAATTCAGAAAGTAATCAAGAGCTTTTTGCAAATAATGTCATTTTTGTAACTTTTAACGGATGTTATGTTAAGAAAATTATGAATTAAGTTACATTTTGTAATTTTATCAGCCGGCAAATTACCGGTTTTTCTCCACTTCTAGTAGCAATAGTTACAATTATTAACGATATTTTGTGCTTTTGTAATCTCTTATGTACACTACCAATTCGAATACTATTCGTTATCAAAAATGACTAACGACGGCGCTTTTTATGTCTATTTTGACGAACGGACAGCATCGCGCCCGCCAAAGCGCCCACCACGGCGGCTCCCGCCAGGTAGGCAAGCCACAGTCCAAAGGCGCTTTTGGAGCCTGCCAGGGCACATGCCAGGGCTGCCAGCAGACCATATCCGCCGCCGATGACGCCTCCGGTGGCCAGCGCCTGCCTGCCCCGCGCTTTGGCGATGACGGCGGTGGGTATCAAAACGGATATGCCCGCCGCCAGAAAGGCCAGATATCCGCCCGCCTGCATGGGCAGCGCCTCGGCGGACACCCCAGCGGCCACCGGCAGCAGAAGCAGCGCCGTCAGCGCCAGGGCGCAGCCCTCCCCTATGGCGGCGCACAGAGCAAAGGAGCGCTTTTTCAAAAATGACATAGACATCCCTCCGAGAATAAGACTTCTACAGTCTATTCCCGGAGGGATGGATTTATTTGTAGCTTTTCGCTTACTTCTGGGGCTCCTCGGTCTGCTTGCCCACGCTGGAGACAGACCACTTGGTCAGCTGCATACGCACCCGATCCTCGCTGGTCTCGATGACGATGGCGTTCTCCTTGACGTTGACCACCTTGCCGATGATGCCGCCGATGGTGGTAACGGTATCGCCCACCGCAAGGTTATCGCGCATCTCCTGGGCCTTCTTCTTCCGCTTGTTCTCCGGGCGGATCATGAAGAAGTAGAACACGGCGATCATGATGACCATCATCAGGATCATACTCATTCCGCCGCCGGCAGCCGCCGCGTCGGTGCCGCCCTCTGCGGCAGGGGCGCATCCGGAGACCATGAGCGCGGCCAGCGCCACCATCAGCGCCAGCGTGAAAACCTTATAAAGGCGAGAGAGTTTCATTTGAATACCTCCAAAAAAGTTGCTTCTATTATAAATGTTTTTATATACGGGTGTCAAGGATTTTAGCATATTTTGCCCGATAGGCGCCAAAAGTCCCCGCCTCCAGTGCGGCGCGGATCTCGGCCAGAAGGTTGTTGTAAAACCACAGGTTGTGCATCACCGCCAGCCGCAGGCCCAGCGCCTCCTCCGCCTTGAACAGGTGGCGCAGGTAGGCCCGGCTGTACCGCCGGCACACGGGACAGCCGCATTCCTGGTCAATGGGACTCTCGTCCCGGGCGTATTTCTCGTTTTTCAGGTTGATGATCCCCCGCTTTGTAAACAGGTGGGCGTGCCGGCCGTTGCGGGCGGGCATGACGCAGTCGAACAGATCCACCCCGCGCCACACGCCCTCGATGATGTTCCCCGGCGTGCCCACGCCCATGAGATACCGGGGCCTGTCGGCGGGCATATGCTCCTGCACCAGCTCGATGGTATCGTACATCTGCTGGGTGGTCTCCCCCACCGCCAGGCCGCCGATGGCGTACCCGGGCAAATCCAGCTCCGCGATGGCTTTCATGTGCTCTACCCGCAGGTCAGCATAGATCCCCCCCTGGTTGATGCCGAAGAGCATCTGGCCGGGATTGACCGCGCCGGGCGCAGCGTTATACTCTGCCAGGGCCTGCTTGCATCGCACCAGCCACCGGTACGTGCGGGCGCAGGAGGCCTGGAAATACTCCCGGGGCGAGGGGATCTTCACGCACTCGTCAAAGGCCATGGCCACGTCGCTGCCCAGATTGGCCTGGA
>CANQDL010000101.1 GCA_947591105.1 uncultured Oscillospiraceae bacterium | reverse complement strand
AAGTTGAACTCACAGGAAAGAAGAGTTTTCATTTGCGTTCCTCCGTAATCATCTTGAAATGCCTCAACGCCTCAACGATTGCAGCTTCTTTCTCTTTCGGACACTGAGGCTGCCTGACGTCGTCTGACTTGGGGAGGTTGTAATTCTCGCGCTCGATGATGCCATATTTGCGCTTGACCTGCGCGATATAGAGGTTGCTGACGCTCAGACCGAAATGTTCCTGAACATACTCTTTGATCTCCCGGTAGCTGGCTTTCGTCTCTGCTGAGGTCAAATCCAGCTCGTCCAGATCCAGATCGACTTCGATGTAGTGCTCGACCTTAAGTTTGGACAACAGCACGCACGTCTCCACGTGGCAGGTGCGGGGGAACATGTCCACCGCGGCGCAGGCCTGGGGGGCATAGCCCAGGGCGGACAGGCGCTTCAGATCCCGGGCCAGGGTGGCGGGGTCGCAGGAGACGTACACCAGCCGCTCCGGCCCCATGGCGGCGATGGCCGCCAGAACGGGCTCGTCCATGCCCTTGCGGGGCGGGTCGGTGATGATCACGTCCGGGCGCAGGCCCTCCGCCGCCAGGGACGCGGCCACATGGGAGGCGTCGCCGCAGATGTACCGGGCGCCGTCCACCCCGTTGCGGCGGGCGTTGGCCCGGGCGTTCTCCACCGCGGAGGGGACGATGTCGCTGCCGATAAGCCGGGCGGCGTCCCGGGCCACGGACAGGCCGATGGTCCCCGCGCCGCAGTAGAGATCCAGCACCGCCTTTCCCGCCGGGCGGGCGTACGCGCCGGCCAGGGCGTAAAGCCGCTCCGCCTGGGCGGTGTTCACCTGAAAAAAGGTCAGGGGCGACAGGGAAAACCGGGCCCCGCACAGCCGCTCCGTCACCGTGGCGCGGCCCCACAGCGTGCGCACAGGGCCGTCCAGCACCACGTTGCCGGGACGGCTGTTCTCGCACAGCAGCACCCCTGTCAGCTGGGGACAGGCCCGGCGCAGCGCCTGCACGGCCCCGTCGTCCACCGGCCCCGCCGCCACGATGCAGGCGGCCAGATCCTCCGAGGTGCCGCGCATATAGAGGTGGCGGATGAGCCCCCGGCCTGTGGTCTCGTCATAGGCGGGCACGGCGTTTTCCCTCATCCACCCCAGCAGCGCCCCGGCCGCCCGGTCAAAGGCCTCCGGCTGCAGACGGCAGCGCGCCGTCTGGATCACCTCGTGGCTCCGGGGGCGGTAAAAGCCGCACACCGGCCCGGGGGCAAAGTTATAGATCGCCTTGTTCCGATAGCCCTCCTGGCTGTCCGCGCCGATGATGCGCTCCGCCCGGATGTCCAGACCGCCGATGCGCCGCAGCGCGTCGTTGACCCGCCCCAGCTTGAAGCGCAGCTCCGCCTCATAGTCCATGTGCAGGGCGTCGCAGCCGCCGCACTTGCCATATACGGGACAGGCGGGTTCTGTCCGGGCGGGGGAGGGGGACAGAAGCTGCTCGCCCCGGCCGTAGACCGCTGTCTTCGTCACCTTTACCACCCGCACCAGCCAGCGCTCTCCCGGCAGGGCCCGGGGCACGAACACCGCCCGGCCGGCCCAGCGGCACACGCCCTGGGCCTGGGAGGTGAGGCCGTCTATTTCCGCCTCAAACAGGGCGTTTTTTTCCAGGATCGCTTCCATGCCCGTATTGTAACATAGATGGGCGGAAAGTGGACGATTTTTTTGTGCAGTGGGGCAAAATGCACATTTTTTCAAAAAAGGGGTTGTATTGGTGGGAAAAGTGTGATAGAATTTCCGTAACTTTTGTTACTAAGTTTACTACGAGGTTACAAAATGAGTACGAATTTTGGCAAGATGAAGAGAGTACTGTGCGCGGCGCTGGCGGTGCTGCTCTGGGTGGGGGTACTGCCCGGAGGGGCGATGGCCTCGGAGGGGGACGCATCGGCCCCGCCGGCGGCGGATGAGGAGCAGATCCTCCCGGCGGAGACGGCGGCGCCGGAGGTCACGGAGCCGGAAGCGGCGCCCCTGGCCACGGATGTGCCCGCCGCCGAGATGCCCGAGCCCACCTTGGAGCCGGCCGCCGAGACGCCTGCCGCCACGGAAATGCCGGTCACGGAAGCGCCGGCCACCGAGGCGCCCGCGCCCACCGAGACGCCCGCAGCGACGGAAGCGCCGGTGATCACGGAGGCGCCGGCAGTCACGGATGTGCCCGCCACCATGGAGCCGGGAATGGCGATCCCGCCGGCGGCGCTCCCGGAGACGGGGGAGGAGCAGCCGGGCGTACCGGTGGAGGAATTTGCCAGCGGCGTGGACATGTACGCCCAGGATATGGAGCAGTGGGACGATCCGCTCTACTACAAGCTCATGGAGCGGGTCAGCGCCGTGTCGGTGAAGTACAACGCCTTCGCCTCCTTTGTCCCCCGCGCCCTCCGGGAGGGGGAGACCCTGCGCCGGGGCATCGACGTGTCGGTGTATCAGCATGATATCGACTGGAAGAAGGTGGCGGCCAGCGGGGTGGAGTTTGCCTTCGTCCGCGTCGGCTACCGGGGCAGCACCAGCGCAGAGCTTTACAAGGACAAGTACTATTCCCAGAACCTGACCGGCGCGGCCAAGGCGGGACTGAAGGTGGGGGCCTATTTCTTCTCCCAGGCCGTCACCGAGGAGGAGGCCCGGGAGGAAGCCCGGTATCTGGTGCAGACCGTCGAGAAATACGACATCGACCTGCCGCTGGTGTTCGACTACGAGGAGACGGGCAATTCCGACCGGCGGCTGAAGATGGCGCAGCTGGATCGGCAGCTGATGACGGATATCTGCAACGCCTTCTGCCAGGAGGTGGAGGCGGCCGGGTATGAGAGCATGGTGTATACCAACCCGTCCACCATCTCCAATTACCTGAACCGGGATCAGTTGGGACGGATCTGGCTGGCCCACTTCACCACCGAGACGAACCACGCCGGGGAATATGAGTACTGGCAGTGCGGCGTTGGCCTGGTGGACGGCGTCAACGGCGAGGTGGATCTGGACTTCTGGTTCGACCCCGGCGAGAGCGAGGAAGAGCCCTCCGAGAGCGCTCAGCCCAAGCCCACGGCAACGCCCAAGCCCACAGCGACACCCAAACCCACGGCAACGCCCAAGCCCACCGACCCGGTGGAGGTGCCTCCAGCCAACCTCAAGAGCCCCTTTAAGGACGTGACGAAGGACAAGTGGTTCTTCCAGACAGTCCTGTGGGCCTACGGAAAGGGCATCGTCAACGGTTTGAGCGACGATAGCTTCGGCCCCAACAACACGGCCACCCGCGGCCAGCTGGTGACCATGATCTACCGCATGGAGGGTCAGCCCGAGGTGGAGGGGACGGCTTCCTTCACCGACCTGCAGGAGGAGTATTACAAAAAGGCGGTGACGTGGGCGCTGTCCAACAACGTGGTCACCGGCTACAGCGACACCACCTTCGCGCCCAACAACAAGGTCACCAGAGAGCAGCTGGCCACCATGCTGTACCGCATGGCGGGAAGCCCCGAAGTGAGCGGGGATCTGTCCCAGTTCTCCGACGGCGGCAGCGTGCAGTCCTATGCGAAAGACGCCATGATCTGGGCGGTGGAGACGGGCGTGGTCACCGGCTATTCCAACGGCACCATCCGGCCCGGCATATCCGCCACGAGAGCAGAGGTTTGCACCATGCTCTCCCGGTACGCGGCCCTGTGAATCGAAAAGCGCGGAACGCCTGTAAAAGGGCGTTCCGCGCCGCTGAAAAGAAATACTTTATTTTTTTGCGGTTTTGGTGTAAAATCAAGTTGTTATGACAACCAAGACCATGGATGAGGTGAGCCTTTGAAGAACAACGAGAACGGACTGTTCACCGGATTTTTGTATGTGCTGCTGGTGCTGCTGGCGGTGGGACTGGGCCTTTTGGTCTTTTTCAATTTCCGCGCCAACGAGCAGCAGCAGGCCGAGATCGAGGCGGCGGAGGAGGCGGCAAACGCCACGCCCACCCCCGAGCCTACCCTGACGCCCGAGCCCACGGCCACGCCCAATCGGAACACGGAGACCATCACGCTGGCCATCGCCGGGGATCTGGTGGGGCAGGCGGGTCTGACCACCGACGCCCAGAGCACGGGGGACGACGGGTCGGTGCGCTATGACTTTTCCCAGGAGCTGGCCGGGGTGCAGGGCGCGCTGGCGGAGGCGGATCTTGCCATGTGCACGCTGGTGTCCACCCTGACGGACAGCGGGGATTACGACTCCTACCGGATGCCCCAGTCCCTGGCCCCCGCGCTGCGGGACGCCGGGTTCGACCTGGTGAACGCCGCCTCCGACCACATCATGGATCGGGGCCTGGAGGGCCTGGCGGAGACGGTGAATACGCTGAAAAACAGCGGCCTTGCGGTGGTGGGGGCTTACGCCGACGCCAACCGCTCCCTGCTCATGGCCAACGTGAACGGGGTGAAGGTGGCGTTTTTGAGCTACACCTACGGCACGGCCGGCGGCACCAGCGAGCCGGTGTCCGTGGCGGACAACAGCTGGTGTCTGGATCTGCTGACCACCGACTACATGACCGCCAAGGAGACGGTGGACTATGCCAAGATCGACGGGGACGTGGCTGCGGTGCGCCAGGCGGGGGCGGATATCGTCGTCTGCTTCGTCTACTGGTGGGACAACACCCAGTACTACACCGAGCCCAGAACCAACCAGACGGAGGTGGCCGACCACCTGCTGGAGGCGGGCGTGGACATCCTTGTGGGCGGCGGGGTGAAGGTGCCCCAGCCCATCGAGGTGCGCACGGTGGAGCGCGCGGACGGCAAGGCCAACTGCGTGGTGTGCTACAGCCTGTCGAATCTGATGAGCTGCTTCAGCGACACCTACACCAACATCTCCGCCGTGGCGAACATCGAGATCAGCCGGGATGTGGACGACGGGGACGTGTGGATCAGCGCCGTGAGCCAGCGGCCCCTGTTCATGCTGGACACGGGCGATTATGAGGATTACATCGACCCGGAGTTCAAGTACCGGCTTCTGGACGCCCGGGAGGCCGTGGCCGACCGGCAGTCCGGCACCAGCTTCATCCTGTCCGACGCGGCCTATGAGGCGGCCCAGACGGGCATCACGGATCTGCAGACCCTGATGGGCGAGGAATACGACGAGGAACAGGCGGGGGGCGTGAGCCTGGAGTACCCCTACTAAAACAGTGCCAGCGCGCCCAGATAAGTGTATACCGCGGCGATCATGCCGCACAGTGCCCGGCCCGCAAGGTGCCGGGCGCATTTTATGTCCGTGTCCGCCAGCACCCCCAGGGTCTGGCAGTGGACGGAGAGCCCGCCCCAGCCCAGCAGGAAGGCCGCGGCGGCCAGATGCACGGGCGTGGGAGGCAGTCCCGCCATGGCGGCAATGCCGCCGCCCAGCTCCAAAAATCCCCGGACGAGGACGTTCGCCAACGGCGGCAGCACGGCCAGACAGGGCTCCGCCAGGGCCAGCAGCGCCCCGAACAGCACCACATACCCGCACACGGACATGGTGGCGCTCACCGCCCGGGACACGGCGGCGGTGAGGGCCTGGGGAAAGGGGACGGGATCGGCTGCCGGCCCGGGGGCGGCGTGGGCGCTCCGGGCGCCCCGGCGGGAGAGAAGGCCCACCGTGACCGCCGCCAGCACGTGGGCGGCGTAGAGCAAAAGACCGGCCATGGGACTTTGGAACACCCCGCCGGCGGCCCCCAGGATGAAGGCGGGGCCGGAGTTGTTGCAAAAACACAGCAGCCGCTCCGCCTCGGCCCGGGACAGCCGCCCCTCCCGGCGCAGCTGCCCCACCACGGACGCCCCCAGGGGGTAGCCGCCGGAGATGCCCAGAAAGAAGGCCTGGGCCCCGGCAGGGGAGACGCGAAAGAGCCTCTCCGTGAGCCCGCCCGCCAGTCCCCCCAGCAGATCGGGCAGACCCAGCGCGCCCAGCAGATTTGCCAGCACGAAAAAGGGCAGCAGGGAGGGGATCAGCGTGGCCGCGCAGACGGCCAGGGCCTGCCGGGCTCCCGCCAGCGCCTGGGGGGAACAGAACATCAGCGCCGCCAGCAGCGCCAGCACAATGAGAACAGGAAGCGTTTTTTTCATGTCCACAGTCTATTCAGGCGCTGTCCTTTTTTGAACCGCCGGAGCATAAATTGTCCGGGGTGATAAATATGACGGATAAGACGAGCGTGACCCAGCGGGTGATGACCCGCCTGGACATCCCGGCGGAGGCTGCGGCGGCCGTGCCCCGGATCACTATCTCCGGCGGCTCCCGGGTGTTGGTGGAGGGCCACCGGGGGCTGCTGGAGTATGCCGCAGATCGGATCGCCGCGGCCGGGCCCGGCTGCCGCATCCTTATCAAAGGGGAGCGGCTGTGTCTTGTGGCCATGGATCGGCGGGAGCTGGTGGTCTCGGGAAAGCTTTGGGCGGTGGAGCTGGAATGAGCTGGAGCAGGTATATCACGGGATGGGCGGAGCTGGAGGTGGCCGGGGCGGAGCCGGAGCGGTTCCTGCGTGCTCTCGCGGAGCGAAACATCCCCTTTTGGGACGCCGCGCCGCCGGCGGATTACACCGTGACGGTGCGTGTGCCGTCGGGCGCGGTCAAGCGGGCCCGGCTCCTGGCGGAGCGGACGGGGTGCCAGGTGACCGCGTGCCGCCGCCGGGGGCTTCCGGCGCTTTTCGGGCGGCTTCGCCGCCGGTACGCGCTGCTGGGCCTTGCGGGCGCGGTGGCGGCGGTGCTGTTTGTGGGCAGCGCCTTCGTGTGGCAGATCGGCATCGAGGGGAACCAGACGATCCCGGACGGGATCATCCGGCAGGCCCTGAGCCAGTGTGGGGTGGACATCGGCGCCTTCTGGCCGTCCTTTTCCCAGGATCAGATCCGCAACAGCGTGCTGCTGCGGGTGCCGGGGCTGCGCTGGATGACGGTGTCCGTCCGGGGCAGCCACGCCCGGGTGGTGGTGCGGGAGAGCCGGGAGCATCTGCCGGTGACCCAGGAAAAGCAGCTTGTGAAGATCGTGGCGGCCAAGGCGGGACTGGTGGAGAGCGTGCAGCCGCTGCACGGCACCGCCCTCACGGAGCCCGGCAGCGCCGTGCTGCCCGGGGAGGAGCTGATCGGCGGCTACACCACCGGCCGCTTCAACGTCCAGGGGCCCACCCGGGCCATGGGCACGGTGACGGCCCGCACCTGGTACGAGCTGACGGCCCAGAGCCCCCTGGAGACCCGGACAAAGGTGCCCACCGGCAGGAAAACCGTCCAGTGGGCGCTGATTTTGGGAAAAACCCGGATAAATTTTTATAAAGGCAGTAGTATTTGCCCTGCCGGATGTGATAAAATCATAGAGAGCCATACCCTACAGAGCGTGGGCGTCTTTACGCTGCCCATCACGCTGGAGCGGACGGTGTATACGGCCTATGAGATCCAGCCGGCCGAGACGCCGGGCCTGCGGGAGCAGATGGAGGAGCTTCTCATGCAGCGGCTTTTGCAGGCCGTGGGCCCGGACGGAGAGGTGACCGAGAGTCAGTTCACCGCCTCGGCGGAGGACGGGGTGATGTACGTGACCCTCCGGGCGGAGTGCCGGGAGCAGATCGGCACGGAGGCGCCGCTGTCGGAAGCGGATCTGGCGGCCATTCAGGAGAAAATACCACCAAAGACAGAGGAATAAGGTCTATGATAGAGAAAACGATCCAAATCGACCGGATGGAGAACGTGATCAGCGTGTTCGGCTCCTTTGACCAGAACCTGCGCATCATCGAGACGGAGCTGGGGGCGTCCATCACCAACCGGGACGACACGCTGAAGATCACAGGCGAGGCGGAGAACGTGATGCACGCGGAGAAGGCCATCGACGGACTGCTGTCCCTGGCGGCCCGGGGGGAGGTCATCGACGGGCAGAGCGTGCGGTATATCATCCGGATGGTGCTGGCCGGGCAGGAGGACAAGATCGGCGACCTGGCCCGGGACGTGCTGTGCGTCACGGCCAAGGGCCGCCCGGTCAAGCCAAAGACCATCGGCCAGAAAAACTATGTGCAGGCCATCAAGAACAACACCGTCACCCTGGGGATCGGCCCGGCGGGCACCGGTAAGACATATCTGGCGGTGGCCTGCGCCGTGGCGGCCTTTCGGGAGAAGCGGGTCAACCGCATCGTGCTGACCCGCCCGGCGGTGGAGGCCGGGGAGCGGCTGGGCTTTCTGCCCGG
>CANQDL010000100.1 GCA_947591105.1 uncultured Oscillospiraceae bacterium | reverse complement strand
GTGTTCATCTTCCCGGACATCAACGCCGGCAACATCGGCTACAAGATCGCCCAGCGGCTGGGCGGCTTCGACGCCTACGGCCCCATCCTCCGGGGTCTGAACGCCCCCATCAACGACCTGAGCCGTGGCTGCAACGCCGAGGAGGTCTACTCCATGTCCATTATCACCGCCGCCCAGGCGAACATGGTGTAAGGGCGATTTGATTTAAGAAAGGGAAAGCGTCTGCCTTGCAGACGCTTTCTTTTTCCTATATAATATCGGTATTCCGTATGGGTGAGGTGACCACTGTGGAGCGGGAGGACTATATGGCCATGGCGCTGGCCGAGGCGGAGAAGGCCCTGCTGACCGGGGACGTGCCGGTGGGGTGTGTGGTGACGGACAGGGCCGGCCATGTGATCGGCCGGGGCCGGAACCGCCGGGAGGAACGGAAAAACGCCGTCCGCCACGCGGAGATCGAGGCCATTGAGGAAGCCTGCGCGGCGGTGGGCTCCTGGCGGCTGGACGGGTGCGCGCTGTACGTGACGCTGGAGCCTTGCCCCATGTGCGCCGGGGCCATCCTCAACGCCCGCATCCCCACGGTGGTCTACGGCGCCAAGGAGCCGGTGAGCGGTTCCTGCGGCAGCGTTATCAACCTGTTTGAGGAGCGGTACGGCTTCCGGCCCGCCATTTACGGCGGGGTGCTGGCCGGACAGTGCGCGCAGCTGCTCCAGCGGTTCTTTGCCGGCCTGCGAAAGAAAGAACAGCTATAGGGAAAATAGTTCATTTTCTGGATGTACAGGCGCCAAATTTGATAAATCTTTCCAGAAAAAACCTATAAAATTGGTCAGAAAGAAGGTTGCATTCTTCCCTGCCCGGTGCTATACTGCCTTGGAATCTAAAAACGGAAGTAATGCGCTATGTCTACTCTCTTATCCGTATCTGTGGCGATGCTGGCCGGTCTGCTGATGACCCGTGCCATCAAGCCGCTGAAGCTGCCTGATGTGACGGCCTATCTGGTTGCCGGCCTGCTCATCGGGCCGTATTTTTTGGGCCGCCTGGGCATTGATGGGCTGGGCTTTCCCACCGCCGAGGCGGTGAGCGGCCTGGGCCTGGTCTCGGAGGTCGCGCTGGGCTTTATCGCCTTCTCCATCGGAAATGAGTTCCGCCTGCGGGATCTGAAGGCCACCGGAAAGCAGGCCGCCATCATCGGCGTGTTTCAGGCCCTGACGGCCACGCTGCTGGTGGATCTGGCGCTGGTGGCGGTGCACCGGCTGATGCCGGATAAACTGTCCGTGGCCCAGGCCATCACCCTGGGTGCCATCGCCACGGCCACGGCCCCCGCCGCCACCCTGATGGTGGTGCGTCAGTACAAGGCCAAGGGCCCCCTGACCGATCTGCTGCTGCCCATCGTGGCGCTGGACGACGCGGTGGGTCTGGTGGTGTTTGCCGTCAGTTTCGGCGTGGCCCGGACGCTGGTGAGCGGCGAGCTGGAGCTGCTGCCCATTCTGGTCAATCCCCTGGTGGAGATCGCCGCGTCCCTGGCGCTGGGGGCGCTGATGGGCTGGCTGCTGACCCAGTTGGAGCGGCTGTTCCACTCCAACACCAACCGGCTCAACATGACCATCGCCTTCGTGTTTCTCACCGCGTCCCTGTCCATGCTGGAGTTCCACATCGGGCCGGTGACGGTGGGCTTTTCCTCCCTGCTGGTGTGCATGATGCTGGGCACGGTGTTCTGCAACCTGTGCCCCCTGTCCGACGACCTGATGGGCGCGGCGGACAAGTGGACGTCCCCGCTGTTCGCGCTGTTTTTCGTCATCAGCGGCGCGCAGCTGGAGCTGAATGTGTTCGCCGACTGGGCCATTGTGGGCGTGGGCGTGGTGTATATTCTGTTCCGCTCCCTTGGAAAGTATATCGGCGCCAGAGTCAGCGCCAAGGCCACCCACTGCGCGCCCCAGATCTGCAAGTATCTGGGCATCACCCTGCTGCCCCAGGCGGGCGTGGCGCTGGGCATGTGCGCCACCGCCGCCCAGCTGGGCGCCCAGGGCGCGCTGATACGGAACATCACCCTGTTTGCGGTGCTGGTCTATGAGATGGTGGGCCCGCTGATGACCCGGTGGGCGCTGGGCAAGGCCGGCGACATCCATCCCATCCCCCAGGAGGTGCAGGAGCGCCGGGCCCGGAAGCTCCAGCACGCGGCGGAGGAGGACGAGGCCGCCCGCCAGCGCAACGCCGCCGCGGAGCCGTCGCCTGCCCGTGCCCGTCAGGGCCGCCGGCCCAAGGGCAGCCTGTCCGCGCCCCGTCCCCGGCACGCCACAAGGTAATAGAGCACATGCAAAAGCCGCTGCGATCATCGCAGCGGCTTTTTTTCTGTGGGAAAGCGCTCCGGCGCGGCGTCTGCGCGCCGAGCGGGTCATATCTGCTCGATGGGCAGGCCCTGCAGATACCGGCGGAGCATGTCGAAGGCGTGGTTGGCGGCCAGCTGCCGCACCCGCGCCCGGCGTGTGCCCAGCTTGAGCTGACGCACCCAGACGCGCTCCGCGTCCGCCAGGCCTACGAACACGGTGCCCACCGGATGCACCCCGTCCCCGTCGGGCCCGGCAAGGCCTGTGGCGGACAGGGCAAGATCCGCCCCGGCGGCAACCCGCGCGCCTCTTGCCATAGCTGCGGCCGTCTCATAGGACACCGCGCCCTTTTCCTCCAAAATGGCGGGCTCCACCCCCAGCATGGCGGCCTTGACGTCGTTGCAGTAGGTGACCGCCCCGCCCCGGTATACCGCCGAGGCCCCGGGCAGAGCGGTGAACCGCTCCCCGATGAGCCCTCCGGTCAGACTCTCCGCCGTGGCGAAGGTCAGGCCCTTTTCCTTGAGCAGCGTCAGGCACAGCGCCTCCAGACTGTCCACGTCCACGCCATAGACCGCGCTGCCCAGCTCCCGCTGCACCATCTCCACCACCGGGGCGCACATTTTCTCTGCCTCCGCCTCGGTGTGGGCCTTGGCGGTCACCCGCAGGAGCATCTCGCCTACCTTGGCGTAGGTGGCCAGGGAGGGGTTTTCCATGTGCTCCATCCGGGCCCGCAGCTGATCCTCCACCGCGCTCTCGCCCTTGCCGAACACCCGGATCTGGTGGGAGAGGATCACGTCGCCGGACAGGCTCTTTATGTAGGGCACGGCGCAGTGCCGGAACATGGGAATGCACTCGTTGGGCGGGCCCGGGAGCATAATGACGCGCACCCCGTCCTGCTCAAAGGCGCAGCCCGGGGCGGTGCCCCAGTCGTTGTGGAACACGGTGCACCGCTCCGGCAGATACGCCTGCTGGAGGTTGTTCTCCGTAAAGGGGACGGCGGTGTTTTTCGCAAACCACCGCTTGAGAAAGTCCGCCTCCTCCGGGTGGTATTCCATCTCCCGGCCGAAGGCATGGGCCAGCACGTTTTTCGTCAGATCGTCATAGGTAGGCCCCAGCCCGCCGGTGGTGACGATCAGGTCGGCCCGCTTTCGGGCGATGGCCACGGCCTCGGCCAGGCGGCCGGGATTGTCCCCCACCACCGTGTGCCAGAACACGTTCACCCCCAGCCCGGCCAGCAGGTCGCTCAGCTCTGCGGCGTTGGTGTTGACGGTGCTGCCCAGCAGCAGCTCTGTGCCCACGCAAAGTATCTCGCAGTTCATGGATAATCCTCCCCTACCTCTTGAAAGCCTCCCCTGTGCAAGGGGAGGTGGGCCGCCGAAAGGCGGCTTGGAGGGGTTGTTACCAGCCTTGAAAGATATCCCAGCTTGGCAACAATCCCTCAGTCTCCGGCGATTGCCGGAGCCAGCTCCCTTTGCACAAGGGAGCCATAAGCGGTGCGCCTGCGGCGCAATCTCTCTTATGACCGTTCAAAACGCAAAGTTTCCGTTCACGAATACGGGCACTTCCCGGCCGTCGTGGGTGGTTCCCACGATGGAGAGGTCGGCCGTGCCCACCATGAAGTCCACATGGTTGATGGACTGGTTCAGGCCCGCGGCTTTCTGCTCGTCCTCCGACATGTCCGCCCCGCCCTTGACGCAGGTGGGATAGGAGGAGCCGAAAGCCAGGTGGCAGGAGGCGTTCTCGTCGAACAGGGTGTTGTAGAACAATATGCCCTTGTTCCGGATGGGACTGTCGTATGGCACCAGGGCGGCCTCCCCCAGGTAATGGGAGCCCTCGTCCAGGTCGATGGATCGGCGCAGGATGTCCTCCCCCTCCCCGGCGTGTACGCCCACGATGCGCCCGGCCTTGAAGTCCAGGTAGAAGTCCTTCACCAGATTCCCGTCCAGGGACATGGGCAGGGCCCCGTACGCCCGGCCGTCTACCCCGTCCCACCGGGGCGCGGTGAAGATCTCCTCCGTGGGGATGTTGGCCACGAACTCGATCCCGGCGGCGCTCTTTTCACTGCCGCCGATCCAGGCGTGGTTTTCCGGCAGCTGCACCGTCAGATCCGTGCCCAGGGAGTTGGTATAGTGCAGGGATTTGAAATCATAGGCGTTCAGCATCCGGCACCGGCGGGCGGTGGTGTCGATGTGCTCCCGCCAGCGCTGTACGGCCTTGCCGTCGCCGGTGATGCGGCAGACGGAAAAGATGGCGTCCCACAGCGCGTCCATGGCCTCCTGCTCGGAGAGGTTCGGGAACACCTTTTTGGCCCAGGCGGGCACCGGGTGCGCGCCGCAGGACCACTGGAATTTATTGGCGCACAGGGCGTCGGAATACTCCTGGAAGGCGTTTCCGGCCGCCCGGCGGTAGGCCTGCACCCTGGCGGGGTCCACGCCCTTGAGCAGCTCGGGGTCGGAGCCGCCGATGGAAAGATCCACCGCGCCCCGTTCCAGATACCAGTCTATCCGTGCCTTCTCGTAGGAAGGGTAGGTTGCAAAGACGTCCTCCTCCGCCCGGAGAAATTTCTGCCGGAAGACAAAGTCGTCGTCCCACTCCAACACCACCTCCCGGGCGCCCCGGTCGTAGCATGCCTCCACGCACATCCGGGCCAGGGGCGCGCAGGACACCTCGGAGCGCAGGCGCACCGTCTGCCCGGGCTGCACGTTCACGCCGATCTCCACCAGCAGGTGGGCGTATTCATTCAATTTTGCATCGAAATTTTCAATCATTTTATCAATATCCTATCTTCACAAATTCGATCCCGGCTACGGCCTCGTCCACCAGCGCGTCCACGTCCAGGGCGGCCTCCGCCTCCCGGACTTTTTTGATCTTGGGGTGGGTGCAGGGGTGCCGGGGGGTGAACACGGTGCAGCAGTCCTCGTAGGGGAGGATGGAGGTCTGGAAGGTGCCAAGGCGCTCGGCGATGGCGATCACTTCCTTCTTGTCCATGCCCACCAGGGGCCGCAGTACGGGCAGCTGGGCGCAGTCCTCCGTGGCGGCCATGGCCTCCATGGTCTGGCTGGCCACCTGGCCCAGGCTCTCCCCGGTGACGATGGCGCCGCATTTGTTGTCCTGCGCCACACGGCAGGCGATGCGCATCATCATCCGGCGCATGATGAGGGTGAAGTAGTCCTCCGGGCACTTGGCCCGTATCTCCTCCTGAATGTGGGTGAAGGGCACCACGTGCAGCTGCATCCGCCCGCACCAGGGCACCAGCATCCGGGCCAGATCCAGCACCTTCTGCTTGGCCAGCTCCGAGGTGTAGGGGAAGGAGAAAAAGTGCACCGGAATGAGCCGCAGGCCCCGCTTGGCCATCATCCAGGTGGACACGGGACTGTCGATGCCGCCGGACAGGAGCGTCACCGCCGCCCCGGCGGTGCCCACCGGCAGGCCGCCGGCGGCCTCGATGGGAGCCCCGTGGACGTAGGCAGCCCGATCCCGCACCTCCAGATGGACGGTGAACGCCGGATCGTGCATGTCGGCGGTCAGGTTTTCAAAGGCGTCGTTCAGCTCCCCGCCCACGTATTGGCTCAACTGTACGCTGGTCATGGGGAAGGACTTATCCCCCCGGCGGGACTCCACCTTGAAGGTGCGCGCCGCGGAAAGCTCGTCGAAAAGGTACTCTTTCGCTTTCGCCAGAATGGCCTCCGGCGTCTTCTCGCAGGCGGCGGCCCGGGTCATGGTCATGATGCCGAACACCTGGCCCAGGGCCTGAAAGGCCCCGTCCACGTCGCAGCGATCCTCCTGGGGCTCCACGTAGATGATGGACTGGTGGGCGATGACCTCAAAGCGGCCGAAGCGCTTGAGCCGCCGGCGGATGTTGGAGAGCAGTTTCTGCTCAAAGGAGCGCTTGTTCAGGCCCTTGAGGACCACCTCGCCCTCCTTGAGAAGGATCATATCAGTCATGTAGGTTTCTCCGATCAGTGTTACGATTGGGGGGCCCCCGCGCATGCCCTGCGCAGCGGGACGCATGGGGAGAGAGGCGCGGGACAGAGGGCACTATTTTGCCAGCGCCGATGACGTTCTATACTGGATGGCCTCGGCCAGATGGATGGCCTGGATGCTCTCGCTGCCGGCCAGATCCGCGATGGTGCGGGCCACCCGCAGGATACGGTCGTAGCTTCTGGCGGTGAGGCCCAGGGCCTCATAGGCGCTCTTCATCAGGGCGGAGCCCTCTTCGTCCAGGGCGCAGTACCGCTCCATGGCCGCCGGGCCCATCCGGGCGTTTTCCTGGATGCCGTCCGCGGCAAAGCGGGCGCGCTGTATGGCCCGGGCCCGATCCACCCGCTGTTTGATGGCGGCGGAGCTCTCCCCGCTGGGGCGGGCCTCCAGCTCCTCGTACTCCAGGGCGGGCACCTCCACCATAATGTCGATCCGATCCAGCAGCGGGCCGGAGATCTTGCCCTGATAGGCCCGGACGGACTGTTCCGAGCACCGGCACCGGCCGGAGGGGTGGCCGTACCAGCCGCACCGGCAGGGGTTCATGGCGCACACCAGCATAAACCGGCTGGGGTAAGTGACCGAGCCGCTGGCCCGGGAGACGGTGATCTCGCCTTCCTCCAGCGGCTGGCGCAGCAGATCCAGCACGTCCCGGTGAAATTCCGGCAGCTCATCCAGAAACAGCACCCCGTTGTGGGCCAGACTCATCTCCCCCGGCCGCAGGTCTGCCCCGCCGGACAGGGCCTGGCGGGAGGCGGTCTGGTTGGGAGCCCGGAAGGGCCGGCGGACGATCACCGGATTGTCCGCGCCGGTGAGTCCCGCCACCGACCAGATGGCGGTGGTGTGCAGGGCCTCCTGGCGGCTCATGTCGGGCAGGATGCCGGGCAGGCGCTTTGCCAGCATGGACTTGCCCGCCCCCGGCGGGCCCACCATCAGCACGTTGTGGCCTCCGGCGGCGGCCACTTCCAGCGCCCGCTTTACGTTCTCCTGGCCCTTGACCTCGCCAAAATCCGGCGCCGGCACGGCGGCCGGGTCGATGACGCCGGCGGCCACGGGGGCGATGGCGCCCTCCCCTGCCAGATGATCCGCCAGCTGGCGGACGCTGTCCACGGGGTAGACCTCCACCCCCTGGGCGAAGGCGGCCTCGGCGGCGTTTTCCCGGGGGACGAAGAGCCGCTTTGCGCCCGCCGCCTCCGCGGCCAGCGCCATGGGCAGCGCCCCGGAAACGGGCCGGAGCTGTCCCGTCAGGGACAGCTCTCCGAAAAACATATCCTCCGGCCGGGGCGGTCGGATCTGGCCGGTGGCCGCCAGGATACCCAGCAGCACCGGCAGGTCGTACACCGTGCCGGCCTTTTTCGTGTCCGCCGGCGCCAGATTGACCGTGATGCGGCTCACGGGAAAGTCCCAGCCGTTGTGCTTGACTGCGGCCCGAACCCGGTCGGCGGCCTCCTTCACGGCGGCGTCGGGCAGACCCACCATGTCCAGCCGGGGCAGGCCGGAGGAAATGGCCACCTCCAGCTCCACCTCATATCCGCCTATTCCTTTGATCCCAAGGGAACGGATGCGCGCATACATGAGAGGGCCTCCTTTCGTCGACCATATCGAAGGCCCCCTTGTGTAAAGGGGGCTGTCAGCGCCTTTGGCACTGACGGAGGGATTGTTTATCCAGGTGTGACAACCCCTCCGAGCCGCCTTACGGCGGCCCACCTCCCCTTGCACAGGGGAGGCGGCGACATTGTGCCGCCAGGGCGGCAGTTTCTTATTCCTCTACGCCGACAACAGCGATGTGCAGCTCGTCCAGCTGCTTTTGCTCCACGGCGCTGGGGGCGCCCATCATCACGTCCTGGGCGTTCTTGTTCATGGGGAAGGGGATGATCTCCCGGATGGACGCCTCGTCCGCCAGCAGCATCACCATCCGATCCACACC
>CANQDL010000099.1 GCA_947591105.1 uncultured Oscillospiraceae bacterium | reverse complement strand
ACGGCAACACCGAGGGAGGCCATAGGGTTGACCTCGCTCAGATCCTGCACGACCCAACCCGCCTGTGCCAGCCGGGCGTCTATGAGCTGTCTCGCTTTTTCTTCGGGCGACATGATCCGTCCTCCTTCCGGCGCAAACCAGACCGGCTTAATGCTGAGACCCTATAAAAATCCATTTATAGAATATCACAAAAGCGGACATTTTCCAAGAGGCTTCGACAGCGCAAAAGCGTGAGCCGCCGGATCGCTCCGGCGGCTTGCGCTTATAAATTATTTTTCAGTCTTCCAGTTTTTTATATTCCGTGACCGCCTTCAAATACACCTGCGGATCGCCGTTCAGGATCAGTTCGGCATATGCCAGCGGGTCATTGTAAATCAGGTAATCCAACTCAGACCGCTGATGCAAGTTGTCCGCGACTTCGCGCTCCACGGCGGTGCAGTCGATGGCGATCATGCTGCCGTCTGCGTACCGCAGCTCCACACAGCCCGTGTCCATGTTGAACTCACAAGAAATCAAGTTTTTCATTTCTCGGCACTCCTTTCATCTTCGTCCATACTCTCAATGCACACGTCCTCTGCCTTTAAAAGCGCCTCTTGAATGACCGTCCGACCGGCGGCATTCTCCGGCGTGTCCGGCAGCACGTCCAGCGCATGTGACGCCGCCGCACAAAGGATATGATAGGCCCGCTTGTAGTCTGTCATTTTCTCGCCTCCCACGCATTAACCCTTTTGGGTTATTTTAACCCAAAAGGGTTAAACTTGTCAACAGGAATTGGCTATCCTCATAGGTGAAATGAGGTGGCAAAAATGAATGTGGGAGAAGCGGTAGCGGAGCGGATATTGGAGCTGTGCCGGGAGCGGAACATCTCGGTCAACCGGCTGTGTACGATCAGCGGCGTCACGCAGTCCACGGTGAACAACATCGTCAGCCTACGCAACAACAGCGCGACGGTGGCCACGGTGAAGAAGCTATGCGACGGCCTGGACATCGGCATTTCTGAGTTTTTTGCCTCCCCGCTCTTTGACGATCTGGAGCAGGAGATAAAATAAGCCTTGCGAAGTTAAAAAAGCCTGTCTTTCCGCTCCATATGGGGCGAAAAAGACGTAAAGGCATTAAAATCAACAACAAAATGAGAAAAAATCTCATTTTGTTGTTGATTTTTGCGCAAAGACGAGTATAATACCATGTGGAGGGATGTAACATGCTGATTCAATTTCGATTCAAAAACTTCAAATCATTCAGAGATGATGCGATTTTGGATCTTTCTGCGACAAAGATCACAGAGCATGCTGATCATGTCGTTCAAATAGGAAACGAACGAATTTTACCTACTGCTGCCATCTATGGAGCAAATGCCAGTGGTAAGTCCAATGTTATAGAGGCTTTTCGCTATATGTCAACATATGTCGTAGATTCATTTGGCTACGGCGGGGAAGGCGGCGAAAAGAAATCAAAAGCAAAAAGACCCAAACTCACACCGTTTCTATTTGATAATGCCAGTAAGAACGCAGAGTCTTCTTTTGAGGTTTATTTTATTACCGCAGAGGAGGATGGTTGCAAATCATATAACTATGGCTTTACACTGAACCAAAACGGCGTTGTTGAGGAATGGCTCAACACAAAGTCTAAAACCGCCAGAAAATACAAATCTATATTTTATCGAAGCGGGAGAGATTTAGATTTATCTGGTCTCCCCACTAAGAACCAGGATATTATCAAAATGTCCCTATACGATGAAGCTCTGATCGTTTCTCTTGGTGCGATGCAGCGGATCACCAAGCTGCGGATGGTCAGGGACTGGTTCTATAATGTAAGTTTCACGAATTTTGGAAATCCTCTTGAAAACGTTTTTCTTTCTTCTCTGATACCAGCTGGATTTGCAGATGATAAAGCTGTCCAAAAGAAAGTGCTCAATTATTTTTCTGCATTCGATCCATCAATAATTGGTTTTCAAACAGAAGTTATAAAAGGCGGTGATGACGATATTGAACATGTAAAGATCGATGCTGTTCATTCTATTATCGGGACGGATCAAACAGCCTCAATACCTCTGCAAGATGAATCAGACGGCACATTGAAAATGTTTGCGCTATATCCTGCTTTACAGGAAACAATGAGCAAAGGAAGCATTTTGCTTGTTGACGAATTGAACGCAAGATTGCATCCTCTCCTGGTTCGGGGGTTCATACTTTTATTCTTGAGTCCCGAAACAAATCCGAAACATGCGCAGTTGGTGTTTTCTACTCACGATTCATGGCAGCTTTCAAACAATTTGTTACGCAGGGATGAGGTCTGGTTCACAGAGAAGACACCTTCAGGAGTGTCATCCCTATATTCCCTTGCTGATTTTGTGAGCGAGGATGGGACAAAAATACGAAAGGATGAAAGTTACGAGAAGAACTATCTTCTAGGTAAATATGGAGCAATACCTTCCTTAAAATACTTCGACATGTTTAAGGAGGGGTGATAATGGCAAAGTCAGATAGAACGGGAAAACGCAGTCCCAGGGAGTCCTCGCGGAAGAGGATACCAGACTTGGGCTATTATATTATCGTCACAGATACAAAGGAAACGGAGAAAAACTATATGGAAGGACTTCGGGACTCGCTTCCTGATGGACTGCAGGGACGCATTGTGATCAAAGTATCGAAAGCAAAAACCGACCAACTTGTCTCTACCTGTAAAGAACTCGCCGCAATGGATCCGCAATATAGGCAACCTTGGATCATATTTGATAGAGACAAGGTCGTACAATTCGATTCGATCATTGCCGAGGCAAACCAGGCGGGGATTGATGTAGGTTGGTCAAATCCGTGCATTGAGATTTGGTTTGATGCTTATTGGGGGACAATGCACAACTATATGGACTCGGTAAGTTGCTGCCGTGGGTTTGCTAATACCTTTGAAAAACAAACCGGCCAGGAATATGATATGGGGTCACAGCAGATCTACACCCTGCTTAACCGCTATGGCAACGAAAACAAAGCAATTAGAATCGCGGAGCGAAGGCTTAAGCAGTATATTGATGATGGTGTAAGCAAACCTTCTGATATGTGCCCATGTACAACTGTGCAGAATTTAGTCAAAGAGATAAAGAGAAAAATTGAAAGGAGCCAACAAGATGGGTGATAATTTTAAATTGCATATCAGCATCGGAAATGCAAATATTGAACTGGAGGGAGATGGTCCTCTGGTACATACAATATTTAACGAATTAAGAGAACACGGCCTAGGAAATTTGTCGTATGCAGAGTCGGTGCAGGGCGATTTGAAACAAGGCGAAGACAAGAAGAACGATGGAAGCAACTGTGGTACGGACAATGGAGATGCGCTCAAACAATCTGCAAACGGCCCTTTGCCGAGCATTCGTGAAGTAGTAATGAAGAACTTACCCAAGAAGGAAGTTGAGTGGCTTCTAATATATGCTATGTATTGCTCAGAACAAGGAGAAAACTCCTTTACAGCTGCCGATTTGCGAAAAATGTATCGCGAAAGTAATCGCTGGACAGATGCCAGAAGAAAGAACTTTGCAGCTAATATCAAGCAGGCTGTTAATGCAGGTTGGTTCTCTGCCGTTAATAGCGAGGACTATCGGCTCTCGGAGACAGGCAAAGCGGCTGCCTTTGATATATTGAAACGATCTGTTGAAACAAATCAACAAAAAAGCAAAAAAGGTCAGCGCACATATACTAAGGTAAATTATCAAATGGTTGAACTAAACTTGGATCAAAACTCCAGGGATGAGTTAAAGAAGTATTTTGAATCTTTTGGAAAAACAAATAATATTGAAAAGGCACTGATTCTTGCTGATTGGCTAAAGAATAATGCAAGCATAGGGGAAGTGAATGAACACATTGTGTACTCTGCATTAAGAACAGTCGGCCAGAGCACATCATTTGACATCAAGGCAGCTATCTCGAATGGTAGTAATAGAAACAGTTATTTCGTAGCCGGTGAGAAGCCAGGATATTATAAGGTTCATCATATTGGCGAGGATCACATTCGTGATTTAGCGCGAAAGAAAGAGTAACTAGCGATGGAAGAACTTGAAGTATATATTCTGCGTATACCAGGCTTTTCAGAGAAAAAGCAAAGCGAAATGATAGATTTCTTTGCGTTCTATTTGCAGCATAAAGATGCGCAAAACGCGTTCACTGCTGTACAGATCAAAGAATGTTTTGATAAGTTGTCAATACCACCTTATTCTAACATTTCTTCATATTTGAGCAAGAATTCTGGTAGCAAGAAAAAATACATAAAGCAAAAAACTGGGTATATACTAAACAGATTTGAAAAAGAAAAAATCGCCTCAGAAGTAGGAGAACCTGTTGAAAGACCTCTTTCTAGTGATCTAATTGATATTAGCATTTTTGAATATGCGCCTTATTATTTGATAGAGATAGCTAAAGAAATGATTCATACATATGATAGTGGATACTATAATGCAACACTTGTTTTAATGAGAAAACTTATTGAAACAATGATTGTTGAGTGTTATGAGAGATATGGGATTGACGCAGAGATCAAAGATGCTACCGGAACTTTTTACTATCTTAGCGGGTTAATTCCAAAGTATCTGTCTTCAAATAAATGGAATGTAAGTCGCAACATAAACAAGAGCATGGAGTCGGTAAAGAAGTTTGGAGACTTAAGTGCGCACAATAGACGGTTCTTAGCGAAGAAGAGTGATATTGATTCTTTCCGTTTCGAACTTAGGCAAGCACTTCAAGAAATACTTCTAACAATCGATTATCCGCATTGGAAGCGAACATAGAATTCTCGAGCCTTGGTCCGACACCTATAATGTAGAAGCATTATTATTCGTTAACACTAATGGTAAGAGGCGATTATAATGACAGGAGTTATCTACGCCCGTTACTCCTCAGACAACCAGCGGGAGGAAAGCATCGAGGGGCAAATCCGTGAATGTACCGCCTTCGCAGAGAAAAACGGCATCACCATTCTGCGCCACTACATAGACCGGGCATTCTCCGCCAAGACCGATAATCGCCCTGAGTTCCAGGCTATGGTCAAGGACAGCGGGAAAAAGCTGTTCGACATGGTCATCGTCTGGAAACTGGACCGCTTTGCCCGGAACCGCTATGACAGCGCCAGGTATAAGGCTCTGCTGAAGAAGAACGGCGTCAAAGTCGTATCTGCTACCGAGGTCATTTCCAACGGGGCCGAAGGCATTATTCTCGAATCCGTCCTGGAGGGTTACGCCGAATATTTCTCCGCCGACCTGTCAGAAAAGGTCATCCGTGGCCGCACAGAGAATGCGCTCAAATGCAAGTTCAACGGCGGGACGCTCCCTATTGGCTACGTTATAGACAGCGAGCACCATTTCCAAATCGACCCTCTGACGGCACCCTATGTGTTGGAAGTGTTCAAGCGCTACGATGAGGGCGCGACTATGACGGACATCCGGGACTGGCTGAACCGGCAAGGCATCAAGAACGCAAAAGGTCAGCAAATGACCTATAACAGCATCGACCACATCCTCAAGAACCGCAGATACCGGGGAGAGTACAAATACCGGGACATCGTTGTGCCCGACGGCATCCCGGCTATTGTTCCCCAAGACCTGTTTGACCGGGTACAGGAAAAGCTGGAAAAGAACCGGTGCGCTCCGGCCCGCCACAAGGCCGAGGAAGATTATCTGCTCACGACCAAGCTATATTGCGGTTACTGCGGGGCCTATATGTTCGGAGAGAGCGGGGCCAGCCACACAGGGAAGGTCTATCGCTACTACAAGTGCTTCTCCGCCAAGAGGAAACGCGGGAGCTGCCACAAGAAGCCGGTCAAGAAACAATTCATCGAGAACCTGGTCGTGAACCGAGCGATAGCTGCACTGCAGGATGACAAGACCATTGAGGCCATCGTCGCCATGGTGATGGATCTGCAGGAACGAGAAAACACCGGTCTTCCGCTGTATGAACAGCAGTTGAAAGAGGCGGAGACCGGCATCAACAACTTGCTCAACGCCATCCAGCAGGGCATCCTGACACCCTCCACTAAGAGCCGCCTAGAGGAACTGGAGGCCACAAAGGAGGACCTGGAGGTCAGGATAGCCAACGAGAAGCTGGCGAAGCCGAAGCTGACGGCGGAGTTCGTGACCATGCGGCTGGAGCGGTTCCGCAATCTGGACATGCGGAAGAAGGAGCACCGGCAGCAGCTCATAGACACGTTCGTCAACTCGGTATACTTATTCGACGACAAGCTGACGCTCCACATCAACTACAAGGACGGAACAAAGACCGTCACCTTTGACGAGATGAAAGCGGCCCTGGAGGAACAGGCCGCGGGTTCGGATTTGGATTGCCGTGGTGCACCACGTCGAAAGGCTTCTGAAGATTCGAGATCCTTGCAGGCAAGGCTCTCTCATCGGTCAGAAGCCTTTCTCCTTTCCCCACGCGACAAGCGTGCCGCGTGGGGGCCCCGGGGGATTATCTAGCGGTCAGGGCCATTCTTCCTTTTTGTGTCCCCTCCGCCGCGGCACAGACTCTGACCGCAAACGCGGATGCCATATGATATCCTGATCTGTTATTGCAGAAATTGAGAAACTATTTTCTTTTTGGCAAAAAGGATGATTCTTGATCTTTCGAAAAAATCAGGAGACTATATGTGCAATAAGTATAAATTTATTTTGTGTCCATTGGCAAATCGAGCCATAATTAATAGGAAATTACTTTCGCAAAATGTCGTTGACGGGGCAAAGAGACGATGCTATTTTGGGACTATAAAACAAATTAGGAGGAAGTCCCATGAAAAAGACACTTGCGTTTATCCTTGCCCTTGTCATGTGCCTGACCCTTCTGCCCATGACCGCTCTCGCGGCGGAGGAGGCGGAAGAAGTGGAAATGGTCGCCATCGTCGCCAAGGTGCCGGCGGGGTGGGAGTCTCCCTGCCTGTGGGCCTGGGCCGATGACGGAACCAACGCCTTTGAGGCCTGGCCCGGGGAGGAGATGGAGGCGCTGGAGGGCGAGGAGGGCCTGTATTACGGCTATGTGCCCGCCTTTGTTCAGAACGTGATCGTCAACGCCAACGAGGGCACTGTTCAGACCGACGCCGTTGTGGTCGAGGCCGGCGAGCCCGCATGGATCACCGTGGAGCAGGCCATCACCGCCCAGCCCTCCGCCGAGGCGCTGACGGAGGCAGAGATCCCCGCATATGTGGAGAAAATCAAGATCCACGCCTATGTGCCCCTGGCCTGGGAGACCGTCAATCTGTGGGCCTGGTCTGACCCCGACGGAACGGGCGTCTTTGACGCCTGGCCCGGCCTGGAGCTGAAGGAAGAGGACAATGGCTGGTTCACCGGCAAGATCCCCGCCTGGGCCAACCGGATCATCGTCAGCGGCAACGAGGGCGACGACGATGAAAAGACGGCGGACGTGACCATTGAGCCGAAGGAGCTGTGGATCACGGTCTACAACGACCTGACCTATGAAGTGGCATACGAGGATCCTGACAAGGCGGTGGAGGACGTGACAGTCCATGCCCAGGTTCCCGAGGATTGGGCCGATCCCTGCTGCTGGGCCTGGTCTGCGCCCGACGGCACCAACGCCTTTGAAGCCTGGCCTGGGGAGGCCCTGACCGAGGCGGAGGACGGCTGGTACACCATCCAGGTGCCCGGCTGGATCAACTCCGTCATCATCAACGGCAACGAGGGCAGCGTACAGACCAGCGACCTGTCCGTGGAGCCGGGCAGCGAGCTGTGGATCACGGTGACAGACGCGGAGAACGCCGAAGTCGCTTACGAAGCGCCTGCCGCCTGACGTGGTTGCATTAACGGGAATAGTACGGTACCATTATGATGCGGGTACACGGGTGCCGTGTGCCCGCACCTTGTATTCATGGAGGATCATGCGATGAAACGATGCGTATCCATATTGCTGGCCCTGGCCATGCTCCTGACCCTGGCCGCCTGCGGCGGTAAGAGCGGGGCGGACGCCGCCGACGCCAACAAACTGGTGATCTGGCACGACAAGGAGGACGCGGTGGTACAGGCCCTGCAGGACTATCTTGCCAAGGCGGCGCCGGATCTGGAGATCACCTTCGAGAAAAAGACCAGCCTGACAGACTCTCTGAAGCTGGTGGGCAACGACCCCTCCGCCGCGCCGGACATGTTCATCTTTGCCCATGACAAGATCGGCGTGTTCGCGGAGATGGGCATCCTCTCGCCGATCAGCGACTTCGTGGACAGCGCCGCCCTGGAGGATCTGCTCCCCATGACCCTGGACGCGGCCACCTACAAGGACACGCTCTATCAGCTGCCGCTGTATTTTGAGACGCTGCTGTTCATGTATAACCAGCGCTATATGCTGCCGGACA
>CANQDL010000098.1 GCA_947591105.1 uncultured Oscillospiraceae bacterium | reverse complement strand
CCGCGCGTCAATCCAAAAGCCGCAATACATCAGGCTTTTGGATTATGCCGGCGGGATTCATTCCCGCCGAGCAGATTCAATCCGAGCGGTCAAAAAACTCGTTTTTTGACAAGCTCAAGCCCTCCCCGTCGGTTGACGGGGAGGGCTCCGGTCTGTACTGGTTTGTGTTTACTTCTTGGGCTTGCTGCCCTCGGTCTGTTCGGCCATCTTGGCGGAGAGTTCGTCCTCGAAATCACTCTCCCGCTTCTTCTGTCTGACGATGTGGACGACCAGAACGACCACCATCAGCACCAGCGCGATCAGCGCGCCGATATCCCACAGACAAAACCCGAACCTGGTGTGAAAGTATTCGTGCATTGTGCCTCTCCTTTTCTTTCGGTCTCTTCTTACCGCTTACTGCAGTTCAGAGCGGAGCTCGAACTCTCTCTCCTGCCGCTTCTTCCGGTCGTAGGTGTAGTACACCGCCACAAGCAGCGCGCCGAGCATCAGGATGAAGTGCAGGATGCAGCACACCTGTTCGCCAGGGCCGCCGGCCAGAGGCGTCTCTTCCTCGTCGATGATGACTTCCTCATCCAGGGTGTAATCGTCGTCGGGCGTCACGTCGTCGCGCAGGCCGTCAGGCAGATCCTCGGGTTCCTCCGGCAGGTTGTCGGGCAGATCGTCCATCGGCACCTCGTCGTCGGGGATGTCCACCGGCTCGCCCTCGTCGGGCAGATCCTCGGGTTCCTCCGGCAGATCCTCCGGCTCGTCGGGCAGGTCGTCCGGCGTATCGTCCATCGGCACCTCATCGTCGGGGATGTCCACCGGCTCGTTGTCGTCCGGCTCGGGCACCGCGTTGGTGATGGTCAGAGTGCCGTAGGCCTGCATGATGTTGTAGTTACCCGCGTCGGTGCCGGGATTCAGGGTGTAGGTGAAGTTGTTCCGGGCGGAGCCCACGATCGTGCGCTGGCCGGTCACGTTGTAGGTGGCGCCCTCGCCCCGGGCGAAGCCTGCGCCGCTCACGGTCACGTCATTGGCCCGCAGGGCGGAGCCGTCGTAGGCCTTGGTCGCGCTGGCGGAGGTCATGATGACCAGCCGCGGGCTGATCCGGTATGTCCGGGTCACTGTCCCGGTGTAGTTGCCTATACCGGTGATCGTGGCGGTGACCGTGCCGGCGTCGGTGAAGTTGCCGGTGCTATAGGTCACGTTGTAGTCCACGCCGGCCCGCAGGGCCGCGCCGCCCACACCGGTCACGGCGGGCGCCCACTGATGGACTGCGCCGTCATAGGTGGTGTTCGCGGGGGTGTTCACCGTCAGGGCCGCGGGGGTGACGGTCAGGGTGCCGGTGGTCACGGTGATGTTGTAGTTGCCGGCCTTCGTGCCGTTGCGCAGGGCGTAGGTGAAGGTATTTCTGCTGGTGCCCACGGCCGTCTGGGTGCCGGTCACGTTGAACGTCGCGCCCTCGCCCCGCACGAAGCCGCTGCCCCGCACGTTGATGGCGGTGGAGGTCAGCGCCGCGCCGTTATAAGCACGGGTCGCGGTGGGGGATGCCAGGGTCACGGTACGCGGGGTGATCTGGTACGTCCGGTTCACGCTGCCGCTGTAGTTGCCTCTGCCGGTGATGGTCACGTTGATGGTGCCGGCGTCGGTGAAGTTATTGGTGCTGTAGCGGACGGTGTAGTCTCTGTTAGCCCGCAGGCTCGCGCCGCCCACGCCGGTCACGGTGGGCGTCCACTGGTGGGCCGCGCCGTCGTACATCAGGTTCGCGGGGGCATTGACGGTCATCGCGGTCACGGGGGCCGCCGTCACGGTCAGGGTGCCGTAGGCCTGGGTGATGCTGTAGTTGCCCGCCAGGGTGTTGGCGTTGAGCGTGTAGGTGAAGCCGTTCTGGCTGGAGCCCGCCGCGGTCTGGGTGCCCGTCACGTTGTAGCTGGCGCCCTCCCCGGACACAAACCCGTCGCCGCTCACGGCCACGTTGTGGTTGGTCAGAGGCTGGCCGTTGTAGGCCCGGTTGCCGCTGCCGGACGTCATGGTCACGGCCCGCGGGGTGATCTGGTACGTGCGGCTCACGCTGCCGCTGTAGTTGCCCATGCCGGTGATCGTCACGTTGATCGTGCCGGCATTGGTGAAGTCGGCGGTGCTGTAGCTCACGCTGTAGTCAACGCCTGCCGTCAGGGCCGCGCCGCCCACGCCGGTCACGGTGGGGATCCACTGGTGGGCCGCGCCGTCGTACATGGTGCTGGCGGGGGTATCCACCGTCATGGCAGCCGCGGGAGCGGCCGTCACTTCCAGGATGCCCAGGGTCTCGCGGGTCACCTGGTAGTTGCTCTGCTTGGCGGTGCCGTTCCAGGTGATGGCGTAGGTGTTGGCCGTGGTGCCCACGTTGGTGATGGCGCCGGTGCCGGCGATGCTGGCGGTCTCATTGGCCACGAGGCCCTGGATGCTGGCCAACCGGTTGGTCAGCTCGGTACCGTCGTACACCTTGGTGGCGCCCTCGGTGGTCACGGTCAGCGGAGCGGGGGTGATGGCATATGTCCGGGTCACGCTGCCGATATAGTTGCCTATGCCGCTCACGGTGACGGTCACGGTGCCCACGTCGGTGGTGTTATCGTTGTAGCTAAGGGTGTAGTCGGTGCCCTCTTCCAGGATGTGATCGAGGGTCGTGTCGGTGATCTCCACCGGCTGCTGCTGGCTCGCGCCGTTATAGACCACGTCGCCGGGCCAGGTCACGGTGTAGCCAGTGTCGGGATTCTCGGGATCGGGCAGAACCACGTCCTTCGCCGTGATGGTCAGGTCGCCAGCCTCATAACTGACGTTGTAGTTCTTAAGATCTTCCTTTTCGGCCTTGGCCGTGATGACGTCCTTATAGGTCTCGACGTCCTCTTCGTGCTCGCCGATGGTCACGGTGATCTCGCCCAGAAGATCCTGCTCTTTGTCCTCATCCTTCCCCAGCAGGGTCTCGACCACATAGGTCAGATTCTCGGGATCGGAGTCGCCATAGACCTTGGACTTGCTTTCGGCCGTGATGACCAGATCGGCCTTGGTGATTTCCAGGTACACATTTCTGTCCTTGGCCTCATAGTTGGCGCTCACATCGTTGTCGTCGGCGTCCGTCACGCTCCATCCCAGTTTGTCGAAGCCATACTTGCCCACGTCCTCGCCGGTGATGGAAGCATGCAGGGTCTGATCCATCCCCCGCAGGTCTCTCTGCTGGTCAGAGCTGATCTGACCCTGACCCAGAGTGAGGGTCTGCTTCGCGCCGTTATAGGGGCTGCTTTGGTGGCCGTAGAACTCGATGACCATCTTCTCGATGGTGTAACTGAATGTCACCGAATCCTTGTAGTTGCCGATGCCCTCAATGATCACGGTGATCCCGCCGGCAGAGACGAAGTCGTCGGTGCTATAGATCACGTTGTAGTCTACGCCCTCGGTCAGAGGATTGCCGTACTTGTCGGTGACCTGGGGAACCCACTTGTGCTCCTGGGCGTTATAAGTGACATCCTCGGGCCCGTCGGTCTTCACGCCCTGATAGCTGCCGTCCGTCTGCTTCGGGTCGACGCTCTGCCGGGTGATCTCATATGTACGGGTCACGGTGCCGGAGTAGTTGCCGGCGAAGGTGATGACCACTTCGATCTCGCCCACGTTCTTGAAGTCCTCGGTCTTCTCGCCGCCGCGCCGATACTCGACGGTGTAGTCCGTGCCCTCGGCCAGGGTGTGGTTAGTTTCCTCGACATACAGGGCTCTGGGGATCCACTTGTGGTTGTTGTTGCCGTCGTAGACAGAGTTGGAGGGGATGCCCACATCCACGTTGCCTACGTTCTCTTCGTTACTGGTCAGCTTCCGCGGAGTGATCTCCAGGGTGCCGAACTGCTTCAGCTGCACGTCGTAGTTGTCCGGGTTGGCGTTGCCCCAGTTGATATCGAAACTATTCTCCGTAGTACCAACATTCACAATGCCGTGGAAATCCGCCGCTCTGATGTTATCGCCCTCGACCACACCGGCGATGGTGTGCTCCCGGACAAAGTGCGTCTGGCCGTCATAGACCCATCTGCCGCCCTCGCTGGTGAGATGCAGAGGCCTCTTGGTGATGAAGTATTGCCCACTGTCTCTCACGCCTGCGTAAAGCGTGCCGTTCATGCCCTTGACCACGGCAGTGATGCCCGCCTCGGTCACATCTTTGGTGTTGCCGACAAAATCAATGGTGTAATCCACACCCTCGCGGAGGGTCTCGCCGGTCTTCGCGTCGCGGACGACAGCGTACTTGTGCTCCGTCCCGTCGTAGGTGAAGTTGCGCACTTCGATATCGAAGTCGCTGGTCATGTTGATGGTCACCAGCAGGATCACATCATAGTTATCCAGGTACAGCTTGTCGTTCTCGGTGGTTTTCTTGCCATCCGCTGTGATGCTGGCGCCGAAATCATAGCACCGAACATCGTTCACGGTGTTGGCCACGCTGATGTTGACCGAAGTCAGCTCCAGCTCATGGTTGGGCACAAGGCCGCTGTTTACATCGGGAGCCTTGACAGAGACCCCGCCCGGGATCGGCTTGGTGTAATTGAAGGTCTGCGCCTGGCCGGTGTATTCAGCGCTGGTCTGCCAGTACACGGTCACCGGCCGCTTGGTGATCTGATAGGTGACATCCACACTGCCGGTGTAGTTGCCCTTGCCGGTCACGGTGACGGTCACGGTGCCCACGTTGGTGGTGTCCACGCTGTAGCTAAGCTCGTAGTCGGTGCCCTTGACAAGCACCGTCGCGCCGTCCTTGACAACGGGCTCCTGCTGCTGGCACTGGCCGTTATAGACCACGTTCTCCAGCGGCTCCACCGTAAGGGCGCTGAAATCCTTTGCGGTGATGGTCAGGGTGCCAGTCTCAAACTTCACGTCATAGTTGCCCTGGGACTGCACACCGCTGGGAGTGATGGTGTGCAGGCCAACAGCTTCGCCCTCCTCACGGGCCACATCATACTCTACGGTATCGCCGTTCAAAGTGCCCACCACCGTGGCGGTGAGCTCCGGGTCAGCCGTGCCATAGACCTTGCTCTTGTCATCGGCCTTCACGGTGACTTTCTTCGGGGTGATGGTCAGGGTGCCGGGCACCTTCTTGATCTCGTAGTTGTCGAGATTGGTGCCAGCCTTCGCCGTATAGGTAAAGATGTTGTTCTCCGGTATGGTGTCGCTCACGTTGGTGACATTGGGGAAGCCGGTGCAATCCACGCCCTCGCCCTCGACAAAGCCCATGCCCGTAAGGCCATCGACCGTGCCACGAACATCCTCCACAGTGTGGTTAAAGTGCTCGGTGCCGTCGTAAGTCCAGGACTGACTCGCGCTCCGCAGGATCACCGGCCGGGGGGTGATGTCAAACTCGCAAGAATCCTCAAACTCCTTCACGTAATAGTGCGGACTCCATTTTGCGGTGACCCGATAATGTCCCACATCCGTAGGCTCACTCACAGGAGACCATTCACCATCCACAAACTTCTCATAACTGAGGGTGTAGTCGAAATCGTCGAAAGACATCAGAGTAGGCGGGATCTTTTCCACAATGTGCTGATTATACTCATCCTTATTGATCTCGTCCTCAGTCTTGCGCTCTTCACGAATGATCGGCTCACCGTAAATCAGATTTTCCTGCGTAATGGACGCATCGTAACTGAATAGTCCGAGGTCGCCATCGAACATACCATTTAGTGTATAGTTCTTTGCAGCGGGACTGCCATCGTGGTGGCTTAAAGTGAATGGAGTATTTTCCACATACAAGTTATCGCCATTCTCGATCACATTCAGGAGGCCACCCTCATGGACAGTCCAGCCGTCTTGACCGTACATCAGGTGATAGCCCTCGCCTGCGGGAGGCGCCTGCAGTGTGATGCTCAGAGCAACTGTGTCGCCATACTGCAAATCGTCTTTTATCGTGCCGGGATCTTCACCAATATCGTAGTCGTAACCGGTATCATAAGTCAGGATGTCATCTGCGGTGAAGGTGTAATCCTGGCTCTCGCCCGCGCGCAGAGCCTTCACAAAGGAGAATTTAATCGGCCTCGGTGCGATCTTAAAATCGGCCTCAGCAACCAAATCGGGCAGGCCGGACTCGGGATTCGCTGCCCAGGTAGCCTTGACATGATAGCTGCCGGCCTCCCAGGGCTTGCCGTCCCGCAGCTCGTCCGGGGTCATGGGTTCGCTCGCGCCATCCTGATAGTAGGAATAGGTCACTTCGCCAAACTGCGCGGTGACGTTCTCGCCGTCGCTCTTTCTTGTGACGCTCGCGGAGGGGTCAGGCTGTTTGCCGTAGATCGTACCTACAACGCTCACGCTGGCGGTGAACGCATCCTCGTTATAGGTGAACTTCCAGCTGCCGGTGATTACGATGTCCTCCGTGCCGGAGGTCAGCGTGCTCCCCTGATCCCAGCCGGAGAAGGTGTAGACGCCGCTCCCGTCCTGGGCCTTGACTGTAGTGCCTGTAGCAAACTGCGTATCGACCGTGACCGTGGAGCCCTGGGGCGCAATGCTCCCCTCGGGGAGGGTCGCCAATCCATCGGGAAGCCCCGTCCAGCTGTAGGTCACATTGTTGATATAGAAGCCCAGATCAACGTGCCAGCATTTGCCGCTATCCAGATAACCGTCAGCGCCCTTTTCCGCGAGAACCAGTGTGCTGCCGCTCCAGTTGAGTTCAGTGGCAACAACACCCAGCGCTTCCCACAGCGTAATGTCTTTGCTGTGATCGTAATAGCTGATATCTTCCTTGTGCGCGTTGATGTAATCAATAACGCCGTATGTGTCACTCTTTTCTCCAGGATTAGACTGCAAAGCATCCCGCAGCGCTTTATTGGAGACAGTGATCTTGCCAACGGTAATGTAGCCGCTGCCGTTGTTATACTTAGTGCCAAACGCATCCTTGCCATTGCCCTTCAGCTCCAGGTACAGGTAGACATCCACGTCAACCCGCTCCTGCACGTTGACCGTGCCGGCAAAGGTCACATTATAGTTATCAGTGACAACGTTGCCATCCCCGTCCGTGATGGTCACGTTGGCGGCAGTCAGGCCAGTAATGTCCTTATCGCCAGCAGAGTTGGTGTCCACCGTAACGGTGGTGCCCTCCACCAGGGTAAGGGTGTGATCCGGAACCAGGTTATCCGTGCTATCCACGGTCACCGCCACGTTGCCGTCGTCGTCCACGTACAGGTCACCGTCGTGCTTCACATGGACGGTGATGTCACGCTTGGCAACGGTCAACTTGCCGTCGGTCTTGGTTACATTATAGTTCTCGCTCGGGGTATAGCCGACAGCCAGAGTGTGCTCGCCAAAGTCGTAGCTGTCGGGTGCTCCCACCGTCACGGCCAGAGCAGCGCCGGTGTCAGGGGACTGCAGACCGGTGATCGTCGCCTGGTCGATCCCAGCAGGAGCGGAATTGCCATAGGTCATGTTCACCTGCGGCCCGCTGATGGTCACATTGGCCGGGAGGATCTCCAGCTTGAGAGTGTTTTCTACACTCTTGCCATCAAGCTTGTAAACCCTATTGTTCCGGACAGAAACATCAAAATCATTGGCGTTCACCGTCTCCTCTCTGCTGTCAGAGACGTTCGTGCCAGTGATGCTCTGCGCTTTGTTCCACGTGACCGTTACCAGGTTCTTGGGATCGCTGACCGTCGCGGGAGCGCCCTCGACCCTATAGTCAAAGCCGGAAACGGTGTGCGGCTGTCCGTCGTAGACAACCGTCTGCTGGGTCGGAAGAATAACGACCTTCAGAGCAGTCTTTTTCAGAGCAACAGGTATGGTCTTTCCATCTGAAAGCTTATCGCCGCCGCCGGTCTCTGCATCGACACGAACGCTGAGCTTACCATTGCTCGCGTTTTCAACGTCCTGCTCCGTAATGGTATAGGTAAAAGTGATTGTGACTGTCTCACCATAATCCAGGCCACGACCTATACCTTCGTCATAGCTCCATGTGCCCTTGTTGTCGTAATGCCAGTAAATGGGTTTTTTGCTATTAGCACCATTGGGAGGGTCAATGCTGACGCTTTTGATGTTGCCAGGAACCGCAAAACCGCTTACCTTCAAATCAAGCGCCCAGATATAATATCCGCCACCAAATATAGACGAGCGAGTATTCTTCACAGTGAGCTTAAAGGTGATCTGGTCGCCAACCTCATACTCGCTAGCGGCGTTTACTACCGATAGATCCATACTCATATCATAGATGGACGCTATCGGCGCGATCCCGTCGTTCAGACCCATGGTGCTGATCTCGGGCTCGTCGGCCTCGGGCTCGTCGGCCTCGGGCTCGCTCTCCTGGGCGGGGGCCTTCTCGGGCTCCGCGGGAGCGGGGGCGGGAGTGGGTGAATATTCATCCACATTCTCATTCGCCGGCTCCTCCACGGAGGGCTGCTCCGGGGCGGCGGGAACCTGGGGGGCTTCCGGGGCGGCAGGGGCTTCCGGGGCCGCCGTGGGCTCGGGAGCGGGGACTGCCGTGGGCTCCGGCGTGGGAACCGCCGTGGGCTCCGGCGTGGGGACTGCCGTGGGCTCCGGGGTGGGAACCGCCGTGGGCTCCGGCGTGGGAGCCGCGGTGGGCTCC
>CANQDL010000097.1 GCA_947591105.1 uncultured Oscillospiraceae bacterium | reverse complement strand
ACGACCGCTTCCTAAAATTTGAGGATTCTTAACTTCGGCCTTAAAAAACTTACACACTTTTCTTGACACTGCCTTCCAGGAGGCCAATGAACGCATTGACAATTTCATCCACTTCTACAACCATGAGCGCATCCAGTTAAAGACTGGAGTGGCGCCGCTCTCGCTGCGCCACTCCGCTTAAATCTTATTTCCTACGCAGGGAGCTCTTCTTTTCCCTGTCCACTTTTCCTGGGGCTGTACACCATACGCAGCACGCCTTTATTTGTTCTGCCCGTCTCTTATCCCAGGCCGCCGTCGGTGGCCACGGCCTCGGGGACGTTTTCATAGTCCCACTGGTGGTCGGTGCCGGTCATCTTCTCGCTGGTCACGTTGAAGTAGTCCCAATCCTCCGGGGCGGAGCCCTCGTCCCAGGTGGGATCGGCGCAGTACCACTGATCGTTCAGACGCACCATGTTCCAGGCGTGGTCGCCGGTGCTGTCAAAGGCCGCCCCCACCACGGTGATGCACTCCACCTGGGCCATGTCCATCAGTAGCTGGAAGGTGGTGGCGTAACCGATGCAGATGCCCTTGTGGTTGTGCAGCGGGCCGTAGGGGTTGGAGGAGTCCGGGTCGAGCTGGGCCAGCGCGTCATAGTGATCCTGGTCGTAGCGCACGTTCTCCGTGATCCAGCCGTAGAGCGCCGCCTCCCGCTCATAGGGGGTCATGTCCTCGGTGACCGCGCTCTGGTATACCTGGGACGCCAGCTCCAGGATGGCCGCGTCCTTCTCGGAGAGGCCGGCGCTGTCCCCGCTGCGCCAGGCCTCCACCACGGCGCTGTCGTCATAGACCGTCATATCGTCCTCCCCGGGCGGGTCAAAGGGGACGCGGAAAAACCACTCGTAGCTGTTCTGAAAACAGCTCGCCGCCCTTGACACGTTCTGGCATATGAACAGCGCCACGTCCCCGTATTCGGAGGCCGCCGCCTCGGAATCGTGCACGATCTGGGCCTGCTCCGGCTCATAGCCGGCAAAGTCCCCCTCCCGGTTTTGAATGTACTCGGTGAGCGCCTGCACGGCGTCCTCCGCCTTTTTTGGCTCCTTCAGCCGCAGTACGGCGACCTCAAAGGCCGACGCACCCCCCCGCCGGTAAATGGCGCAGTCCGTCCAGGAGCCGCTCTCCAGGCCGTACTGCTCGGTGATGTAACCGGCCAGCGTCTGCTCGTCCACAGCCTTGTCCAGCCGCTCCAGCTCGTCCGTGCTCACCCCGCAGCCCGTCTCCACGATGTATCCGGCGATACGCTCCGGCGTGATCTGGTCAAGCGCGCCCTTTATCATGTCCTGCTTTGTCTGCTCCTTTGCCGCGCAGCCGCAGATGAGCATCCCCAGGCACAGGCACACACACAACAACCGTCTCATATTCCCTTTACCCTCTCTGTCAAAGGCCGCCCGACGCGGCCGAAATCATCCGTTGTTGTCGTATTATAGCACACCGCGTCCCCTTTGGAAAGGGGCCCATTCACGGCTCCAGCAGGCCGTACTGTTCCTTCAAGTTCAGGATGCGCAGCACGCTCTCGTCCAGACGCGCCTGGGATATCTCGCCGCTGTCCACCGCCGCGCGCACGCCGTCAAAGGCCTCCAGCGGGTTCGCGGGCATCAGCAGGATGTCCACCCCCGCCTGGATCGCCAGCACGGCGGCCTCGGCGGAGCTGTAGCCCGCCGCCACCGCGCCCATCTCCATGGCGTCCGTGATCACCACGCCCTCATAGCCCAGCTCCTGCCGCAGGCGCTGCTGGATCATCTGCCGGGACAGGGAGGCGGGCAGCCCGTCGCTGGTCACGTTGGGCGCGGTGATGTGGGCCGCCATCACCATGTCCGTCTTATCCAGCGCCGCGATGAAGGGCACCAGCTCGCACTGCTTCATCTGCTCCCAGTCCTTCTGCACGGACACATATCCGTCGTGGGTGTCGGCCGACGTGTCCCCGTGGCCGGGAAAGTGCTTGACGCACCCCATGATCCCCGCCGCGTGCAGGCCGTCCAGCGCCGCCGGCACCATCTCCGCCACCAGACCCGGGTCGCTGCCGAAGGCACGGCTGCCGATCACCACGTTGTCCGGGTTGGTATTCACGTCCGCCACCGGGGCAAAGTCCAGGTTGAAGCCGTACCCGGCCAGGTACGTGCCGATGGTCAGACCGGCGTCATAGGCGTTTTGGCTCTCCCCCGTGCTGCCCACGTCCCCCATGGGCCCCACCTGCGGCACGTCAAAGCCGCCGGCGTTCCCCAGCCGGGCCACGGGGCCGCCCTCCTCGTCCACGGCGATGAACAAGGGGATGCCGCTGGCCTGCTGCAGATCGCCGATCAGCTTGGTCAGCGACGGGGGATCGTAAAGGTTGTCCTCGAAGAGCGCCACGCCGCCCACCGGAAAGTCCGCCAGGCCCTGGCGCATCTCGTCCGTCAGGGACGTGAGGCTGTAGCCCGACCAGTCGCTGACCGGGCCGGTGAACTGGGCCGTCCACAGGTGCTCCGGCCGGACGATGAACATCTGGCCGATCTTCTGCTCCAGCGTCATCTCCGCCAACGTCTGCTCCGCCAGGGTGGGCGTCGGTTCGGCCGCCGGCGCGGCCGTCTCTCCCCCGCCGGCGCAGCCGGCGCACAGCGCCGCGAAAAACAGGGCGCACCCCAGCGTCGCAAAAAGGATGATCTTGTTTTTTGCTGTCATTCTATACACGCTTCCTGTGCGCGTCACGCGCCGATCGATCGGTTTGCCCCTATTGTACGGAAAACCGCGGCGTCTTTCAAGTACCGGACGAAAAAAGTCCGCCGGATGGGCCAGGCTGTCCCCACTTTCCGCAAAACCGACCTGAAAATCGATTTACAATCCACAAAAATGACGTTATAATGGTCTTATTTCTACACCGCTGCGTCGACAAAAGCGGCGCCGGGGACGAGAGGAGGGGCAGCCTTGAGACATAAGGCAACGCGCGGTCTGGTGATCAGCCTGGTCTGTATTTCCACGCTCTGCGTGGTGGTATTCTCCTATCTCACGGTGCGGATGAACCGCCGGGGCGCGGAGGCCATCGGCGAGATCGGCTCGGTCTACATGGCCAGCATGAGCGAACAGGCCGCCGCCCATTTCGGCACCGCCATCCAGCTGCGCCTGTCCCAGGTGAGCGCGCTGGTGGACTCCTGTCCGCCGGACAGCGTGAAGAACCAAACCAATATGCAGGTCACTCTCAGCTACAACGCCCGCGCCCGCGGCTTCGACCATCTGGCGCTGTGCGGCCACGACGGTGCCTTTGAGATGCTGTACGGCAGCCAGATCCAGGTGGAGGACTCCAGCGCCTTTCTCCAGTCCCTGAACGACGGGGAGGAAAAAATGGCGCTGGGCAAGGACGAGTTCGGCGAGACCACCCTTCTCATGGGCATTCCCGCCGCCTATCCCATGTCGGACGGCGGCGACAGCGCCGCCCTGGTGGCCGCCCTGCCCATCAGCTACATCAGCGACACCCTCTCCCTGGACTCGGACAACGCGATGATCTACTATTTCATCATCGACCGGGACGGCAACTTCATAGTCCGGGACAGCGACATCACCGACGAGACCTATTTCCAGCGCGTCCGCGACCGGTATGACGACGTGGAGGGCATGACCGGAGAGCAGTATATCGTGGAGCTGCAGCAGTCCATGGCCGCGGGCCGGGACTATACCAGCGAGTTCACCCTGGAGGGGGAGCGGCGTCATCTGTACAGCACAAAGCTGCCCTACTCCGAGTGGTATCTGCTGCTGCTCATGCCTTACGGCCAGCTGGACAGGCTGGTGAACAGCCTGGGCCACTCCTGGGCCCTGGCGTCGGTGATCAGCTGCGCGCTCATTCTGCTGGGACTGCTGACGGTCTTTATCTGGTATATCCTGCTGACCCGCCGGCAGATGCGGGAGCTGGACGAGGCCCGGCGGGCCGCCGAGCATGCCAACCAGGCCAAGAGCGAATTTCTCTCCAACATGAGCCACGACATCCGCACGCCCATGAACGGCATCGTGGGCATGACGGCCATCGCCAGCGCCAACCTGAACAACACCCAGCAGGTACAGAACTGCCTGAAAAAGATCTCCCTCTCCAGCCGCCACCTGCTGGGCCTGATCAACGACATTTTGGACATGTCCAAGATCGAGAGCGGAAAGCTGACCCTCCACATGGAGCAGATGAGCCTGCAGGAGACCATGCAGGGGATCGTCAACATCGTCCAGCCCCAGGTGAACGCCAAAAACCAGCGGTTCGACGTATACGTCTACGATATCCCCACCGAGCACGTGTACTGCGACAGCATCCGTCTGAACCAGATCCTGCTGAACCTTCTGGGCAACGCCATCAAATTCACCCCGGAGGGCGGGTCGATCTGCGCGGCGCTGTATGAGGAGGCCTCTCCCCTGGGCGCAGACCATATCCGGGTACACCTGCGGGTGAAGGACAACGGCATCGGTATGTCGAAGCAGTTCAAGGAGCACATCTTCGAGTCCTTCTCCCGGGAGGACAGCAGCCGGGTGCAAAAGACCGAGGGCGCTGGCCTGGGCATGGCCATCACGAAATACATCATCGACGCCATGGACGGCTCCATCGAGGTGGAGAGCGAGCCGGGCGTGGGCACGGAATTCCACATGACGCTGGATCTGGAAAAGGCCCTCACCCAGGAGGCGGAGATGTCCCTTCCCGCCGTGGACGTGCTGCTGATCGACGACGACGATACCCTCTGCGAGAGCGCCGCCGGCACCCTGCGCTCCCTCGGCTGCCGGGTGGACTGGGTGCTCAGCGGGGAGGCCGCTCTGGAAAAGGCAGCGGAATACCGGCGTCAGACCGGCGGCGCCTACCCCGTTATTCTGGTGGACTGGCGTCTTCCCGGCATAGACGGCATCGAGACCGCCCGCCGTCTGCGGCCGGCCCTGGGCGAGGAGCCGGTGATCCTGCTGATCACCTCTGCGGACTGGATCGATCTGGAGGCCCAGGCAAAAGACGCCGGGATCAACGGTGCGATACCAAAGCCCCTTTTCCGCTCCACCCTCTATTACGGCCTGAATCAGTTCTTCAGCAAGGAGGAACAGTGCCAGCCCTCCCCCGAGGCGGACGGCGGCCAGGAGCTCACCGGCCGGCGGGTGCTGCTGGCGGAGGACAACGACCTCAACTGGGAGATCGCGGAGGAACTGCTGTCCGAGCTGGGGCTCATATTGGAGCGCGCCGAAAACGGCCAGGTCTGCCTGGAACTGTTCCGGGACAGCGCGGCCGGCTATTACGACGCGATCCTGATGGACATCCGTATGCCCATCATGAACGGCTACGAGGCCACAAGAGCCATTCGCGCCCTGGACAGGCCCGACGCCGGCAAGATCCCCATCATCGCCATGAGCGCGGACGCCTTTTCGGACGATGTGCAGCGCTGTCTGGACTGCGGCATGAACGGCCACACCGCCAAGCCCATCGACATGGACGAGATCACGCGGATCTTGAAAGCCCACTTTGCAGGGGCCTGACACACTTCTTGAAAGCCGGAGGTACCGGAACATGAGACGGTTATTTGCACTGGCGCTGGCGCTGATCCTTCTTCTCGCCGCCTGCGGGCAGCCGGACGCGCCGGATGAGACCGGCGGGCAGGCCAGCCCGGATCTGGCGGAGCCGGCCAAGGTCAATTTGACCCTGTGGACATACCCGGTAGGCGGCCTGGGCAGCGGCAGCACCGTGTCCTCGCTGGTGTCCGCCTTTCACCGGGCGCACCCCGAGATCCGCATCTCCGTCAAGATCCTGACCTACGACACCGGCGACGACGACATCGAGCAGGCCATCGCGGACGGCCAGACCCCCGACCTGGTCTTTGAGGGGCCGGAGCGGCTGACCGCCAACTGGGGCGCCCGGGGACTGATGGCCGATCTGGGCGACCTGTGGGACAGCGAGGCCGCCGGACAGATCTATGACTCCGTCGCCTCGGCCTGCCGCAGCGCCGACGGGAGCCGGTATATCTATCCGGTGTGCATGACCACCCACTGCATGGCGGTCAACCGGGACATGCTGGAGGCCGCCGGCGCCTGGCAGTACGTGGACGAGGAGACCCACACCTGGTCGACGGACGGCTTTATCGCGGCCGTCAAGGCGCTGCGGGATCACGGCGTGGAGACGGTGGGCCAGGTGTTCTGCGGCGGCCAGGCCGGCGACCAGGGCACCCGCGCGCTGGTGACCAACCTCTACAGCGGCTCCTTCACCGATGAGGCCCACACCCGCTACACGTTCAACAGCCCGGAGAATGTCCGGGCCCTGGAGCTGCTGCGGGATCTGGACGGGATCGACTTTGCCCCGGACTCCCTGGGCACGGACAACATCGAGCGCTTTTGCAGCGGCGAGCTTGCCATGTGCTTTTGCTGGAACGTGGGCACCGAGGTCGCCCAGACCATCAACGACCCCAACCGGGACTTCGACATCTTCCCCCTGGCCTTCCCCACCGACGACGGCCAGTTCAATCTGCAGGGGGGCATATGGGGCTTCGGCGTATTCGACAACGGCGACCCGGCCCGCATAGAGGCGGCAAAGACCTTCATCCGCTTCCTCACGGAGGACACGACCCGCTACACCCAGACGGTGCTCTCCTCCACCTACTGGCCGGTGCGGGACGTGCCGAACATCTATGAAAACGACGATCTGATGAGCGAGTATTTCCAGCTGCGGACATATCTGGGGGACTACTACCAGGTCACCCCCGGCTGGGCCGAGGCGCGTGCCGCCTGGTGGAAGATGCTCCAGCAGATCGGCCAGGGCGCCGACGCGTCCCAGGCCGCGGCCGCCTTCCAGGACGCCGCCAACGCCGCCGCCGGCCAGACCTCATCCCCATAGCGGCCCGCCTCGCTATACGAAGATCCGCACTCTTTTCCTCTGAAAAGAGTGCGGATCTTGCTTTTTTCGCCGTCGTTCTCCGGACGGCTCCGGCTCACACCTCTTCGCCCAGTTCCCTCAGCGCATCCTTCGCCGGGTCATAGGTCTCATCGGCAGCCCTGCGGAACCACTGGGCAGCCTTGCCCCGATCCTTCTCCGTGCCCAGGCCGTCCCGGCAGCACACGCCGCACTCATACATCGCCGCCGCGAAATCCATCTCTGCAGCTTTTTGGAACCACCGGAAGGCCTGGCGGGCATCTTTCTCCATCCCGACGCCGTCCCTGCAGGCCTCGGCATAATGATATGCGCACAGGCAGTCGCCCGCTTCGGCGCCCTTGCGAAAATAGGCGGCGCCCTCCTCAAAGTTTTGCTCCTTGATCAGCAATTCCCCCATTTTGAGGCAGGCGTTTTTGTTCCCGTTTTTCGCCATGTTTTCGATACAGGCGCGGAACTCCTTGCTCACCAGGATCATGGTGCTGTTGTACATGCGCTTGGCCTCTGCCGCCCGCTCTTCGGCATCCTTATGCCCATGCTCGGCCGCGGCGAGGAACCAGCGCGTCGCTTCCCCCAGACTGGCCCGCAGATTATCGTCCGTGCTCTCGCCGGCCATATAGATGCAGCCAAGACGGTACATGGCATCCGGCTCGCCCTGCTCCGCCGCCCGCTTGTACCAGCTTATGGCCTTTTGGACGTCCTTTTCCACGCCGGTGCCAGTGTACAGAGCGTCGCCAGTCCTGAGCTGGGCCAGGGCCACATTCTGCTCCGCCAGCTGATGATATAGCTCAACCGCCTTGTCCACGTCCACGGCCGTACCCATGCCACTGTCATACATGATCGCCAGATTGAGTACAGCCCGGGTGTCGCCGCTCTCCGCCGCGCCCTTCATCCAGCGGAAGGCCCGCTCCAGATCCTTGGGCACGACACCGCCCTTGGTGAGGATCACGCCGGCGGAGAGCATGGCCCGTCTGTCACCCAGCTCCGCGGCCTTCTCCAGCCAGGGCAGCGCCTTTGCGTCGTCTTTCTCCGTGCCCTTGCCCTCGAAATACATCTCGCCGCACATGTACATCCCCTCCGGGTCGCCCTGCTCCGCGGCCTTTTCAAACCACTCCAGGGCCGTCATGTACTTGGGCTCGCCCATCTCGCCCATGTAGTGCATCCAGGCGTCTTCCATCATGGCCCCCACGTGGCCCTGCTTGGCGGCCTTGTCCAGATTGAATGCGGCCAGGTAATAGTCCTTCGCCTTCCGTGCGTTATGGCCTTTTTGATAGATCTGCTCTATTTTTTCAGCGCTTGGCTTTCCGAACAGTCCCATATTCCGTCCTCCTTTGATCCGCGGTACTCCGGCGCCGGGAAAATCTCTATACTGCTTTAAGGTATCACAAACCGCCCGTTTTTGCAACATGACCCCAACAGTCAAGTCTGCCCGTGGGGAAAAGGAGAAATGCTCCTGACCGCTACCCAGGGGCCCCGGGAAACTAAGCGAAGCGTTTCCCGTTTGAAAAAGGAGGTTAAACCTATAGCGGACTATGGTTATATCCGCGTGAGCACGCGGGAGCAGAACGAGGGCCGGCAGCTCATCGCGTTGCGTGAGCTGGATATCCCGGAGAAAAACATCTATATGGACAAGCAATCCGGCAAGGATTTTGAGCGGCCCCAATATAAGCGCATGGTGCGACGTATGAAAAAGGACGATCTGCTCTACATCAAGAGCATCGACCGCCTAGGCCGCAACTATGGCGAAATA
>CANQDL010000096.1 GCA_947591105.1 uncultured Oscillospiraceae bacterium | reverse complement strand
ATCTACTACAAGCAGATGAGCGAGGGCCGGGACGACCGGGAGCGGTTCCAGATCATGCAGAAGGTGGGCATGAGCCGCCTGGAGGTGCGGCGCACCATCCACGCCCAGGTGCTGATCGTGTTCTTTCTGCCCCTGGTGACGGCGGGGATGCACACCGCCTTCGCTTTCCCCATCCTCAATCGGGTGATGGCGCTGTTCAACCTGATGAGCAGCGGGTTTTACCTGTGGTGCGTGCTGGGCAGCTTCGGGGTGTTCGCGGCGCTGTACGCCGTGGTGTACGCCCTCACCGCCCGGACGTACTACAGGCTGGTGCGGATGTAAGGAGGGCGCGGACATGGGGAGAGTAACGGCGGCGGTGTTTGCGCTCCTGCTGCTGGCGGGCGCGCTCCTGCCCGGGTGCAGCAAGGATCAGCTGCTGGACACATACAGCGCGGCGGTGGCCGCTGCGGGCAACATCGGCCTGACCAGCGGCCTGACCCTCCAGGGCGAGCGGCAGTTCGGCGCGGACAGATATACCGGCACATACAGTGCAGAATATAAGGACTTCACCGGCCGGGAGTGCCCCTTCGGCGGCACCATGCTGGAGCGGCGGGAGCAGCAGTACGTGCAGGTGTGCTGCACCATCCAGGGCCAGGGGGACGCGAAGCTTGTGTGGCAGTGCGGCGCGGCGGAGCCGGTGACCCTGGCCGAGGGGGAGGGGACGTTTTCCCAGACGGCCTACCTGAGCCCCGGCAGCAACTACTTCAACCTGGAGCTGGAGCAGTTCACCGGCAGCATTGATCTGCGGATAGAATAGAGGATTTTCCCGTCCTCCGCCGGGAGGACGGGAACTTTTTTGCAGATCCGCCGTCATATGGGGCAGAATACCACATATAAAGGAGGCGTTTTTGATGAAGCGTATCATTGCCCTGACAGCGATCCTGGCCCTGCTGGCCGGATGCGGCCTGAAGCCCACGGAGCCCACGGAACCGGAGAGCCCCTCCGCGCCCCCTCCGGCGGTAGCGGATCAGACCGGGGCGGAGCGGGATCTGATGGCGGGGATCGAGGCCGAGGAGCCGGATGTCCAGGCGGACGTGGACGGGCAGACGGCCACGGCCATGACGGACTTCGGCCTGAAGCTGTTTCAAAGCTGCCTGGACGGGGAAAACACTCTGGTATCTCCCCTGTCCGTGCTGTCGGCGCTGGCCATGACCGCCAACGGGGCGGCGGGCCAGACCCTGGCCCAGTTCGAGGACGTCTTTGGGGCCGATCTGGAGAGTCTGAACGCCTGGCTGTACGCCTACGTTAAGGCCCTGCCGGACGCCGAGGGCAGCCGGGTGCACGTGGCCAACGGCATTTGGCTCAACGCCGACGGGGGCCTATCCGTGGAGCCGGATTTTCTCAAGACCAACGGAACCTACTACGGCGCGGGGATCTACGAAGATCCCTTTGACGGCGAGCTGGCGGAGAAGGTGAACGCCTGGGTGCGGGAGCACACCGCCGGGCGCATCGAGCGCATCCTGGACGCGGCGCCGGCGGGGGCCATGGCCTATCTGGTCAACGCCTTGAGCTTTGACGGGATCTGGGAGGACATCTATCGGGAGGATCAGATCCGCCCGGACACGTTCACCGCGCAGGACGGCAGCGAGCGGCAGGTGCCGTTTATGTGGAGCACGGAGCAGGCCTTTTTGCAGGACGAGCACGCCAAGGGCTTTATCAAGTACTATAAGGGCCGCCAGCTGGCCTTCGCCGCCCTTCTGCCGGAGGAGGGCATGACGGTGGAGGAATACGCCGCCACCCTCTCCGGCGGGGCGCTGCGGAAGCTGCTGGCGGAGGCCGGCACGGACATGCCCGTGGTGGCCGCCATCCCCAAGTTCTCCGCCCAGTACGGCGCGGAGCTGGAGCAGATCCTGGCCGAAATGGGCCTGGCGGACGCCTTTGATCCGGACAGGGCGGACTTCTCCCGGATGGGCAGCAGCCAGACGGGGAATCTGTACGTGGATCGGGTGCTCCACAAGAGCTTCATCAATGTGGACGAGAAGGGCACCCAGGCCGGCGCGGCCACCGCCGTGGAGGTGCGTATGGCGGCAGCGCCGGGGCTGGAGGAGCAGGTGGTGCTGAACCGGCCCTTCGTGTATATGCTCATCGACTGCCAGGCCAACGCCCCGCTGTTCATCGGCGCGGTGACCGATATCCTGCCCTGACAGGCAATGCCAAAACAGACTGGGCATAATAGATAAAAACTGCCATTTTTTTGGCAAAAAAATGTCCTTTTGGGGCGGACGGGAAGAATTGACTTTCCGTTTGCCCCTTTGCTATAATGTTGTTACAAGAAAACAGGTAGGAGTTGGCAACTGACGGTACGCGAGGCACGCAAGGGAGCCAATTTCGTTTTATTTGCCGACCGTCTGGGCAGCCCTATTTTTGGAAAAGATAGGACTGCTCTGACTGCTTTAAGGGAGTGCTTAAATGAAGAAAGTAGCCATTATCATGGGCAGCGACAGCGACCTGCCCGTGGCGGAAAAAGCGGCCGCTAAGCTGGAGGAATTTGGCGTGCCCTACGAGGTGCACATATTCTCCGCCCACCGCACGCCGGACGAGGCCGGAAGCTTTGCCCGAAACGCCCGGGCGGCCGGCTTTGGCGTGCTCATCGCGGCGGCCGGCATGGCCGCCCACCTGGCCGGCGCCCTGGCCGCCAACACGACCCTGCCCGTGGTGGGCATTCCTCTCAAATCCAAAAACCTAGACGGCGTTGACGCTCTTCTGTCCACGGTGCAGATGCCCTCCGGCATCCCGGTCGCCACCGTAGCGATAGACGGAGCCGTCAACGCCGCCCTGCTTTCGGTGCAGATACTGGCCCTGGCCGACGAGACGCTGGCGGACAAGCTCACCGCCGCCCGGGCCGCCGCGACCGAAAAGGTGCTGGCCAAAAACGCCGCCGTGGAAGCGCGGTTCAACAAGTAAAATCACCATTATTTGGAGGAGATTCTCATGCAGAAGAAGCAACAGCTGTACGAGGGCAAGGCCAAGAAGGTCTACGCCACCGACGACCCCGATCTGGTCATCGTCTCCTATAAGGACGACGCCACCGCCTTCAACGGCCTGAAAAAGGGTCAGATCGCCGGCAAGGGCGCCATCAACAACCGGGTGACCAACTATCTGATGGGCCTGCTGGAAAAGCAGGGGGTGCCCACCCACTTCGTGAAGGAGCTCAACGACCGGGAGACGGTGGTGCGCAAGGTGTCCATCGTGCCCCTGGAGGTCATCATCCGCAACATCTCCGCCGGCAGCTTTGCCAAGCGCTACGGGGTGGAGGAGGGCATCGTGTTCGCCGCGCCCACCTTTGAGACCTCCTATAAAAACGACGAGCTGGGCGACCCGCTCATCAACGACTACCACGCCCTGGCCCTGGGCCTGTGCACGGCGGAGGAGCTGGCCGAGATCAAGGCCATGGCCTTCAAGGTCAACGACGTGCTCAAGGCCTTTTTCAAGGCGGTGAACGTGGATCTGGTGGACTTCAAGCTGGAGTTCGGCAAGACCTCCGACGGAAAGCTGGTGCTGGCCGACGAGATCAGCCCCGACACCTGCCGGTTCTGGGACAGCACCACCCACGAGAAGCTGGATAAGGATCGCTTCCGCCGGGATCTGGGCGGGGTGGAGGACGCCTACGCCGAGATGATGAAGCGCATCTTGGGGTAAATTGCCAGAAGCGAAGCAAAACAGCGAGGTATCGAGGTTTATATGAGTAGCAACCTTCACGAGGAATGCGGCGTGTTCGGCATCTTCGCGCCGGAGCGCACGGCCGTTGTGTCCACGGCCTATTACGGGCTGTACGCCCTGCAGCACCGGGGCCAGGAGAGCTGCGGCATCGTCATCAACGACGACGGCCTGTTCAGCTTTTATAAGGATCTGGGCCTGGTGAGCGAGGTGTTCACGGCCCCGGTGCTGGCCCACCTGCCGGAGGGGAACATGGCCGTGGGCCACGTGCGCTACGGCACCACCGGCGGCAACGGCCGGGAGAACTGCCAGCCCATGGTGGTCAACCACATCAAGGGCCGCATGGCCCTGGCCCACAACGGCAATCTTGTCAACTCCGGCGAGCTGCGCCGCGCCCTGGAGCTGCAGGGCTCCATTTTCCACACCTCCAGCGACACGGAGGTCATCTCCTACGTGATCACCAAAGAGCGGCTCACCGCCCCCTCCATCGAGCAGGCGGTCAACCAGGCTATGTTCCTCATCAAGGGGGCCTATTCCATGGTGGTCATGAGCCCGTCCAAGCTGCTGGCCGTCCGGGACGAGAACGGTTTTCGCCCCCTGTGCTACGGCCAGCGGGAGGACGGGGCCTATGTGGTGGCGTCGGAGACATGCGCCCTGGAGGCGGTCAACGCCCGCTTCATCCGGGATCTTGACCCGGGGGAGATCGTGGTGTTCTCCAAGGACGGGGTGCAGAGCATCCGGGATCACTGCGGCAAGGCGGAGAAAAAGACCTGCATTTTTGAGTATATCTATTTTGCCCGTTCCGACTCGGTGATGGACGGCATCAGCGTGCATGAGGCCCGGGTGCGGGCCGGCGAGCGGCTGGCGCTGCGCCATCCCATCCAGGCGGACGTGGTCATCGGCGTGCCCGACTCGGGGCTGGACGCCGCCCTGGGCTACGCCCGGGCCTCCGGCATCCCCTACGGGGTGGGCTTTATCAAAAACAAGTACATCGGCCGTACGTTCATCGCCCCCGGCCAGTCCGAGCGGGAGGATCTGGTGCGCATCAAGCTCAACCCCGTGGCCAGCGTGGTGCGGGGCAAGAAGGTGGTGGTGGTGGACGACTCCATCGTCCGGGGCACCACCAGCGCCCGGTTCGTGCGGCTGCTGCGGGAGGCCGGGGCCGCCCAGGTGCATATGCGCATCTCCGCGCCTCCGTTTTTGAATCCCTGCTATTACGGCACGGACATCGACTCCCGGGAGAATCTGATCGCCTGCCGCCACACGGTGGAGGAGACGGCCGCCATCATCGGCGCGGACAGTCTGGGCTATCTGCCGGTGGAGGATCTGCCCTGGCTGCTGGGCGGAGAGACCTGCGCCGGGTTCTGCGACGCGTGCTTTACCAACAACTATCCCACCATGATCCCCAAAAACAGCGCCAAGAGCCGCTTTGAGTACAAGATCAGCGAAGGGAGGGGCGCGGACGATGCCTGAACAGAGCTATTCCGCCAGCTATGCCGCAGCCGGGGTGGATATCACCGCCGGATACGAGGCGGTGGAGCTGATGAAGGCCCACGTGGCCCGCACGCTCAACGAGCGGTGCATCGGCGGCCTGGGGGGCTTCGGCGGGCTGTATGAGCTGGATCTGACCGGCATGACCCACCCGGTGCTCATCTCCGGCACCGACGGGGTGGGCACCAAGCTGCGCATCGCCCAGTACATGGACAAGCACGACACCGTGGGCATCGACTGCGTGGCCATGTGCGTCAACGACGTGGTCTGCGCCGGGGCAAGGCCCCTCATCTTCCTGGACTACATCGCCTGCGGGAAGAACGTCCCCCAGCGCATCGCGGCCATCGTCGCCGGCGTGGCGGAGGGATGCGTGCAGGCCGGATGCGCCCTGGTGGGCGGCGAGACCGCCGAGCACCCCGGCGTCATGCCCCCGGAGGACTATGATCTGGCGGGCTTTACCGTGGGCGCGGTGGACAAGAGCCGCATCCTGGACAACGCCGCCACGCAGGCCGGGGACGTGCTGCTGGCCCTGCCCTCCACGGGGGTGCACTCCAACGGCTTTTCCCTGGTGCGGAAGGTCTTTGACCTGGACGAGCACCCCCAGGCGCTGGACAAGCCCTTTGACGAGCTGGGCGGCACCCTGGGCCAGACGCTGCTGACCCCCACCAGGATATACGTAAAGCCCGTGCTGGCCCTGATGGACGCGGTGCCGGTCAAGGGCGTGAGCCACATCACCGGCGGGGGCTTTTATGAGAACATCCCCCGGAGCATCCCCCGGGCGCTGTCCGTCCGGATCGAGAAGGCCGCCGTGCGCACGCCGGCCATCTTCGGCCTCATCCAAAAGATCGGGAATATCCCGGAGCGGGACATGTTCAACACCTTCAACATGGGGGTAGGCATGACCGTCACCGTGGGGCGGCAGGACGCGGACAGGGCCCTGGCGGTGCTGCGGGAAAACGGGCAGGACGCCTATGTGCTGGGCCAGGTGGTCTCCGGCGGAGAGCGGGTGCAGCTGGTATGAAAAAGACGCGTATCGCCGTATTCGTCTCCGGCGGCGGCACCAATCTGCAGGCCCTGCTGGACGCCCAGGCCGCAGGGAAGCTCGCCTCCGGGCAGATCGTGCTGGTGGTGTCCAGCCAGCCGGGGGCCTACGCCCTCACCCGGGCGGAGCGGGCCGGGGTGCCGGCGGTGGTCTGCTCCCGGAAGGAGCTGGGGAGCCAGCAGGCCTTTGAGCAGGCCATATTGGAGGCCCTGGACAAGGCCGGTGCGGAGATGATCGTGCTGGCGGGATTCATGAGTATTTTGAGCAAATCGTTCACCGACCGGTTCCCGGAGCGCATCCTGAACGTCCACCCGGCGCTGATCCCCTCCTTCTGCGGCAAGGGATATTACGGCCTGCGGGTGCATGAGGCGGCGCTGGCCCGGGGGGTGAAGGTCACCGGCGCCACGGTGCATTTTGTCAACGAGATCCCCGACGGCGGGCGCATCCTCTTGCAGAAGCCTGTCATGATCGAAGATGGCGACACGCCGGAAGTTTTGCAGCGGCGGGTCATGGAACAGGCGGAGTGGATCATCCTGCCCCAGGCGGCGGAGATGGTCGCCGCGGATATCGCAAGGAGGAAAGAGCATGACTGACCTGACGGCATATCTGAAGCAGCGCGTCTATCCCGGCCGGGGCATCGCCCTGGGCCGGAGCGCCGACGGGAAAAAGGCGCTGGTGGTGTATTTCATCATGGGCCGCAGCGTGAACAGCCGCAACCGGGTGTTCGTGCAGACCCAGGACGGCATCCGCACCCAGGCCCACGACCCGGCCAAGATGTCCGATCCCAGCCTGATCATTTATCACCCGGTGCGGATCGTGGGCCGGGACACCGTGGTCACCAACGGGGATCAGACCGACACCGTCCGGGACGCCCTGCTGGCCGGCCGTAGCTTTGCCGGCGCCCTGCGCACCAGGGAATTTGAGCCCGACGGGCCCAATTGGACGCCCCGGATCTCCGGGCTGGTGCGCCCGGACGGCAGCTATAAGCTGTCCATCCTGAAGAGCCTGGACGGAGACCCGGCCTGCTGCTGCCGGTATTTCTACGAGTATGAAAAGCCCCAGCCGGGCCTGGGGCACATCATCCACACCTATGCCGCGGACGGGGAGCCGCTGCCCTCCTTCACCGGAGAGCCGGCCCCGGTGGCCATGGACGCGCCCGACGCCGGGACTCTGGCGGAGCGGGTCTGGGCGGCGCTGAACGAGGACAACAAGGTGTCCCTGTACGTGTCGGCCATCGGCCTGGCCACCGGCGAGCGGGACACGGTCATCATCAATAAACACACCGGCTGAAAAGGAGCGAATATGAAGCAACTGGAACTGAAATACGGCTGCAACCCCAACCAGAAGCCCTCCTGCATCTTTATGTCCGACGGAGGCGAGCTGCCCATTCAGGTCTTGAACGGCAAGCCCGGCTACATCAACTTTCTGGACGCTTTCAACGCCTGGCAGCTGGTGAAGGAGCTGGCCGAGGCCACCGGCCTGCCCTCCGCCGCCAGCTTCAAGCACGTGTCCCCGGCGGGCGCCGCCGTGGGAAAGCCCCTGTCCGAGACCGATCGGAAGATCTATTTTGTCGATCCGGACGCGGAATTGAGCCCCATCGCCTGCGCCTATATCCGGGCCCGTGGCGCCGACCGGCTGTGCTCCTATGGGGACTGGGCGGCCCTGTCCGAGGTGTGCGACGAGGCCACCGCCCTGTATCTGAAGATGGAGGTCTCCGACGGCGTCATCGCCCCTGGCTACACCCCCGAGGCCCTGGAGATCCTCAAGACAAAGAAAAAAGGCAACTATAACGTGGTGCAGATCGACCCCTCTTACGTCCCCGACCCGGTGGAGAGAAAGGACGTGTACGGCGTCACCTTCCAGCAGGGGAGGAACGACTACAAGGTCACGGCGGAGGCTTTTTCCAACATCGTGACGAAGAATGAAACGCTGCCTCCCGAGGCGGTCATCGACATGACCGTGGCCCTCATCACCCTGAAGTACACCCAGTCCAACTCCGTCTGCTACGTGAAGGACGGCCAGGCCATCGGCGTGGGCGCCGGCCAGCAGAGCCGCATCCACTGCACCCGCCTGGCGGGCAATAAGGCGGACAACTGGTATCTGCGCCAGCACGAGAAGGTGCTGGGCCTGCCCTTCAAGCCCGGCATCCGCCGGCCCGATAGGGACAACGCCATCGACGTGTATATCTCCGACGAGTACGAGGACGTGCTGGCCGACGGGGCGTGGCAGAACGTGTTCACCTGGCGGCCCGAGCCCCTGACGGCGGCGGAGAAAAAGGCGTGGATCGCCACCCAGTCCGGCGTGACCGTGGGCAGCGACGCCTTCTTCCCCTTCGGGGACAACGTGGAGCGGGCCCGGAAGTCCGGCGTGGCCTATATCGCCGAGCCCGGCGGCAGCATCCGGGACGA
>CANQDL010000095.1 GCA_947591105.1 uncultured Oscillospiraceae bacterium | reverse complement strand
TGCTGGGCCTGGGCCAGCTGGGCCCGGAGGGAGTTGTTCTCCGCCACCAGCTGGTCGTATTTGTAGATGTAGCCGTAAATGCCCTCGATCCACTCGATGGCCGCGGAGGCGGCCTGGCCCACCGGGCTGGATATGGCGCCGGTCAGGTTGGATACAAGGCCCGCCCGGCCGCCCAGCAGGGCCGTGGCCAGGGCCACTACCAGCACCACGGCGATGACGGCCGCGCCGATGCGCAGACCGTATTTTTTGATGTATTCCTTCAATGCAGCTTGACTCCCGCTTCTGAAAGCATCTCTCCCAAAAGGCACAGAGGCAGACCCACCACGTTGAAAAAGTCTCCCTCGATCCTCTCCACATACATGCCCGCCCGGCCCTGGTAACCATAGGCGCCGGCCTTGTCCATGGGCTCTCCCGTGGCCACGTAGGCGTCGATCTCGGCGTCGGTCATCTCCCGGAAGAACACCCGCGTCATCTCCATGCTCGTGTTGTTGTATGAATGGATGTCCGGATACACGCCGTACCGCACCAGGCTCACGCCGGTATACACCTGGTGCTCCCGCCCGGAGAGCAGCCGCAGCATCCGCTTGGCGTCCGCCTCGTCCCGGGGCTTGCCCAGGATTTGGCCGTTGACCCCCACCACCGTGTCCGCGCCGATCACCAGCGCTTCGGGGTGGGCCTTGGCCACCTGCCTGGCCTTCTGCTGGGACAGAAACCACGCCGTCCGGCCCGCGTCCGCCTCGTCAGGCGGCACCTCCGGCCCCGGGGCGGGGATCACCTGAAAGGGCAGGCCGAAATATCCCAAAAGCTCCCTCCGCCGGGGGGAGGCAGATGCCAGGATCAGCTCCATAGCGCTCCTTTCTGGTAGGCACCGCGGCTGGCGTTGGTGGGCAGATAGTCGCTCTTGGCCTTATACCGCTCCGTCACGGCCACACACTCCCGGGGACTCTCCGTGGTGAACAGCAGCCGCAGGCCCCACAGACCCGCGTCCGTATACACCTCCGGGTGGTCGGCCAAAAAGGTCTTTCTGGCGTCGAACACCATGTTCCGGCAGCCAAATTCCTTCGCCACCGGGTACACGCTGCCAAAGGCGTCGCCCATGCTGGTGGGGGAGGTGCAGGAACAGCGTCCGGCGCTGTTGCGGATGATGCAGTGGTGGGTGATCATCACCGGCAGCCGGCCGTAGATCACCATCTCCGTGTTCACAGGCTTGGCCAGCTCCCCGATCTGCCGGGCGGTCAGCTCCCCGGAGGCGGCGACGGACAGAAATCCGCTCCGGCTGAAAAACTTCAGCGTCCAGGAGTTGGCGGCGTTCAGCCCCAGGTCGCCCCGGAGCGCCAGGCCCGCCTGACGTACCGCCGGCAGCAGACCCAAATTGCCGATGAGGGCCTGGGTGATCCCCCGGGCCTTCAGCGCCTCCAGCAGCTCCCGTAGCACCGGGCTCTCCGCCTCCGACACCACCCAGGGCAGGGCGGCGGCGATCTGCACGCCCCGATCCAGGAAGGGCTTTATGTTCTCCGTGCCGGCGGCCAGGATCTCCGCCGGGACATAGAGCAGATCCGGCTCCGTGGCGGCCAGATCCTCGGTCAGCTGGCCCTCATTGGTCACCTGCAAAATGAGCTTGGGCGGGCCGTCGGACGCTTTTCCCTCCGGCTTGGGGGGCAGCTCGCCCGCCGTCACCGTGTCCGGCTCCCGGCTCTTCTCCGCGATCTGGTGCAGCAGCTCCTTCCGGGCCTCCTCCACCGCCTCGTCCGGGTAGTCCAGGTTGGGCTCGATGGCGCAGTTGACCGCCTTGCAGTTGAAGGGGGTGCCCCCGGTGCGGTAGAGGATCTCCCGCACCCGGGCCTCGGACAGGCCCTGGCGGCCCAGATCCAGCGGCTCAAAGCCCTTATATACCGCCCGGTGGCCCCGCTCGTCCTCCACGGCGAACAGGGCCGGCTCACCCGGCCGCATCACCGCGTAAAACGTCACCGGCACCCGGCGCAGCTCGCTGTTCTGATAGCTCCGGCGCACGTCGGCGTAAAACCGGGAGCTGATCCGGTCGGCCTCCTTGGGCGGAGCGAACATCTCCGGCCCAGGCTCTCCGTTCAGGTAGCTGTCGGAAAGGCCGGTGGCGCCGAAGGCGTTCAGCAGATATTGACGCTCCTCCTCCGAGGCCGTCAGCTTGTCCCGGATGGCCCGGGCGTAAAGGCGGGTGGTATAGGCCACATATTCCGGGGAGCGGCCCCGGCCCTCGATGACGGCGCAGGTCAGGCCGATGGACTCCAGTGCCTGCATGTGGTCGATCAGGCACTGGTCGGCCATGGACAGGGGCTTTTCATCCATCCGCCCCCCCAGGGAGAACCGGCCCCGGCAGGGCTGGGGACAGCGCATACAGCTGTCGCTGCGGTGCTCGTGGGCCAGGGCGCTCATATAGCACTGGCCGCTGTGGGCCACGCAGACCGGCCCGTGGACGATCACGCCCGTCTCGATGGGGCTGCCCTTGGCGATGGCGGCGATCTGCTCCAGACTGAGCTCCGGGGACAGCAGCACCCGGCGCAGGCCCATGGCCGCCGCGGCCGCCGCGCCCTCCAGACTGTCCACGCCCAGCCGCACGTCCCCCCACAGGGGCATGTCCGGCAGCACCCGGCGCAGAGCGGAGATGAGCCCCACGTCCCGCAGCAGCAGGGCGTTGGCCCCCTCCCTGGCGGCGAATACGGCCAGCTCCACCTGCCCGGGCAGGGTCTCGTCGGTGCACAGGGCGCTCAAAGACACAGCCGCCCTGCAGCCCCGCACCCGGCAATAGCGCAGGCTCTGGGCCAGAGCGTCCCGATCCATGGCCCGGTCGCCTTTGGCGGCGGCGGTCAGACCGTCGGCTATGTATATTGTGTCTGCACCGCTCTGCACGGCGGCGTTGACCGCCTCCATGCTCCCGGCGGGCGCAAGAAGCTCAAGCATAATTCCCTCGCTGGCCGGGGCCGGATCTTCGCGGCCCCATGTGCCCAATTTATAGACCATTACATTATAAACAAAATAGCGCCATAAAACAAGAGAAAATCCCAATTTAAGGAATCGGTAGCAAATTGTTCACAATTGCCGCCGCAGCCCTTCCAGCACGCTGTAGGGCACGGCCAGATCGCCGGTGCCGGAGCCCAGCTGGATGTGGGGCTTTCGCCGGCCGTGAAAGTCGCTGCCGCCGGTGGGGGCCAGGCCGTACCGCGCTGCCGCGTCCAGAAGGGCCTGAATCTGGGCGGGGGCGTAGCCGGAATAGTAGACCTCCAGGGCGCGGCAGCCCGCCTGCGCCCCGTCCCGGATGAAATCCTCCCAGGCGGCGCCCTGAAAGCCGTACTGGTACGGGTGGGCGAGGCAGGCCACGCCTCCCGCGTCCCGGATGGCCGATACGGCCTGCTCTATGGGCAGGCGCCGCCGGGGGCGGTAGTACGGTCTGCCCCTTTTCAGATACCGGTCAAAGCCCTCGTCGATGGAGGACACATAGCCGCGCTCCGCAAGCCACTGGGCGATGTGTGGTCGGCCCAGGACGGCGCCGGGATAGGCGGTTTTCAGCGCTTGGATGGAGATGGGAAAGCCGTCCGCGGCCATGGCCGAGACGATCCGCTCGTTGCGATCCTGCCGCTCCTGCACAAACCAGTCCAGCGTCCGGCGCAGGGCGGGCGCGTCCGGGTCGATGAAGTAGCCCAGCACGTGTACCGCCTGCCCCATATATCCCACGGATATCTCCACGCCCGGGATGACCTCCACCCCCAACTCTCCGCCGGCGGCCTGGGCCTCCGCCAGCCCCGCCGTTGTGTCGTGGTCGGTGACGGCGATGGCGGCAAGGCCCAGCTCCCGGGCCAGGGCCACCGTCTGCCGGGGGGCGAGGGTGCCGTCCGAGGCGGAGGTGTGTACGTGCAGGTCGATGCGCTGCTCCATGGAAGAGCCCCTTTTGCTTTTTCGCCATTATAGCATTTCCCAGGCCGGGAATCAAAACTTGTCATGTTTCGCGCCCGGTGCTATAATGAGGGAACAGATCACCAAGGATGAAGGACTGCTCCCATGGATGAAGGCAGACGCAAACTGAATCTCCCCGACCTGCTGGCCGTGCCCGCCCGGGACGCGGAGGCGCTGCTGCGCTCCGGAGACGGGGACTGCGCGCTGCTATACCTGCATATGGCGAGAAACGGCGGGGTGCTGGACGTGGAGCGGGCGGCCGCGGATCTGCGGCTGTCCGTGCGGGCGGTGCAGGGCGTGGCGCTGCGTCTGGAGCGGCTGGGGCTGCTGTCCGGGGGGGAGCGGGATACGCTGCCGGCCCGGGAGGCGCCCGAGTATCAGGCGGCGGACGTGGTGCGCCGCAGCCAGTCCGACCCGGCGTTTCGGGCGCTGGTGGAGGAGACACAGCGCTCCCTGGGCCGGGTGCTGAGCTCCACGGATCTGAAAAAGCTCTTCGGCATATACGACGATCTGGCCCTGCCGGCTGATGTGATCATGCTTCTGATCCACCACTGCAAGGAGGAGCACGACGAGCGCTACGGCGCGTCCCGGCATCTGGGCTTCGCATCCATTGAGAAGGAGGCTTACGCCTGGTTCGACCGGGAGCTGATGACCTACGAGCAGGCGGAGAGCTATCTGGACGGACTGCGCCGGCGCAAGTCCCTGGCGGGGGAGATCCAGCGTGCCATGGGCATCCACAACCGGGAGCTGTCGGCCACGGAGCGAAAGTATATCATGAGCTGGATCGAACTGGGATTTGGCCCGGAGGAGCTGGCTCTGGCGGCCGACCGGACGGTGACCAACACCGGCGAGCTGCGGTGGCGGTACATGAACTCCATCGTCCAGTCCTGGCACAGCAAGGGCCTGCACACCGTGGCCGAGATCGAACAGGGCGACCGAAAGGGCGCCGCCCCGTCCCATCAGACCGCCGCGGCCGCCCCCGACGCCAGGGAGCTGGAGAGAATGCGGAAGCTGCGGGAAAAGCTGCGCAGTCAGTAAAGGAAAGAGACTATGGACGGAAAGCTGCTGGCCATGGCCAGAGAGGAGAAAGAGAATATCCGCCGCCAGGCCATGCGCGTGGATCGGCAGCGCCGGGAGGAGGTCTACGCCAAGGTGCCGGCCCTGCGGCAGCTGGACAGCCAGCTGGCCGCCCTGGTGGGTCAGACGGCGGCCGCCGCCGTGGGGACGGGCCGTCCGCTGGAGGAGCTTCGCCGGGAGAGTCTGGATCTGCAGGCCCGGAGGGCGGAGCTGCTGGTGGAAAACGGCTGGCCTATGCAGTGGCTGGACGGGGCGTGGGACTGCCCCAAATGCCGGGACACGGGTTACGTGGAGGGGCGGATGTGCTCCTGCCTGAAGGCGCTGTATGATAAGGCCCAGGCCCGGGAGCTGTCCGCCCTGCTGAAGCTGGGCAACGAGAGCTTTGGCACCTTCGATCTGGGGCTGTATGACGACCGGCCCGATCCGGTCTCCGGCGTGGCCCCCCGGGCCCAAATGGAGACCGTGTTCGGCGTGTGCTACGACTACGCTCTGGGCTTCGGCAAGAGCCGGATGAACCTGCTGTTCCGGGGCGGAACGGGCCTGGGCAAGACATTTCTGTCCGCCTGCATCGCCCGGGAGGTGGCCCGGCAGGGCTACTCGGTGGTGTATGAGACGGCGGTGGGCGCCATGGAGGCGTTCAAGGAGCAGCGCTATCCCCGGGAGGAGGACGCTTCGGCCGAGCTTGTGCGCCGGATGCTCCGGTGCGATCTGCTGATTTTGGACGATCTGGGCATGGAGCCGCAGACGGATTACATCCGCAGCGCCCTGTACACGCTGGTGGACAGCCGCCTGAACAGCCGGGGCCGCACGGTGATCAGCACCAACCTGACGGCCGGGCAGATGGCCAAGCGCTACTCGCCCCAGCTCATGAGCCGCCTGGAGGGGGAGTACCAGGTACTCACCTTTGTGGGGACGGATATCCGCATCCTGAAAAAGGAGCGGGGTCTGGAGTGACTGCCCGGCGGGGGAAGAAAAAAGGAAAAACGCCTGAGACCTTTCGTCTCAGGCGTTTTGCTGTCAGTTGAGGAAATCCCGCAGTTTCTTGGAACGGGAGGGGTGGCGGAGCTTGCGCAGGGCCTTGGCCTCGATCTGACGGATGCGCTCCCGGGTGACGTTGAACTTCTTTCCCACCTCTTCCAGGGTGCGGGTGCGGCCGTCGATGATGCCGAACCGGAGCTCCAGAACCTTCTTCTCCCGGGGAGTCAGGGTGTCCAGCACGCTCATCAGCTGCTCCTTGAGCAGGGTGAAGCTGGCGGCCTCCGAGGGCTCGGAAGCGCCCTCGTCCTCGATGAAGTCTCCCAGGTGGGAGTCCTCCTCCTCGCCGATGGGGGTCTCCAGACTGACCGGCTCCTGGGCGATCTTCAGGATCTCCCGCACCTTTTCCACCGGCAGATTCATCTCCTCGGCGATCTCCTCGGCGGAGGGGTCGTGGCCCAGCTCCTGTAAAAGCTGCCGGGACACCCGGATGACCTTGTTGATGGTCTCCACCATGTGCACGGGGATGCGGATGGTGCGGGCCTGGTCGGCGATGGCCCGGGTGATGGCCTGGCGTATCCACCAGGTGGCGTAGGTGGAGAATTTGTAGCCCTTGGTGTAGTCGAATTTATCCACAGCCTTGATAAGGCCCAGATTGCCCTCCTGGATCAGATCGAGGAACAGCATGCCCCGGCCCACATAGCGCTTGGCGATGGACACCACCAGACGCAGGTTGGCCTCCGCCATACGGCGCTTGGCCTCCTGGTCGCCCTCGGCCATGCGGGCGGCCAGCGCCACCTCCTCCTCCGGAGTGAGCAGGGCCACCTTGCCGATCTCCTTCAGGTACATCCGCACCGGGTCGTCGGTGGAGAAGGTCTCCGCCACCGCGTCGGTGTCCACGATCTCCTCCTCGGGTATGTTGGCCAGATCCTCCAGCTCGCTGAGCTCTTCCAGCTCCTCCAGTTCCTCCAGCGCGGGCAGGGCGTCGTCGCCCAGGGGCGGCAGGAACTCGTCCCCGGCCGTCTCGATGCCCAGATCCTCCAGCTGGTCGTAGATGGCGTCCACCTCGTCCGGGCTCAGACCCAGATTGTCCAGCGCGTCGGACAGCTCCTTGCTGGTCAGCCGGCCGGCCTTTTTGCCCCGCTCGATGAGCGCGGCGATCTTTTCCTCTTTGGTCTTCTCCGGGATGGGCTCCGGCTGCACGGCGGCCTCCTCCGGGGCCGGGGCCTGCTCCGCCGCGGCCTCCGGCTGTTCGGCCGGCTCTTCCATGGGAGCGGCCTGCTCCGGCGCGGCTTCCGGCTGCACGTCAGGTTCCTCCGCGGGGGCGGTCTGCTCCTGCTTGGGCGCGGCCTTTTTCCGGGAGGTCTTTTTCTTGGGGGGCTCCTTCACGGCAGCCTCCTCCGCCTCCGGGACAGCGGCCGCCTCCGGGACGGTCTGCTCCTGGGGGAGAAGCTCCTCTTCTGTCTGTTTCTTTTTTGCAGCTGCCATCTTTATGAACCATACCCTTTCATTTTTTTCAGCTTCTCGGCATATGCCCGCATGTCCGAGGCCCGATCGGCCCGGTCTTTCTCTGTGCGGATCTTCTTTATGTAGTCGTCCATGGCCTGCCGTGCTGCCGCTGCGGGAAGCTCGTCCCGGAGCATGAGCTCTGTCAGCAGGGAGATCTCGTCCGATGAAAACTGCTCGCCCAGCGCAGCCAGGGACACGCTCTGCCCGGCCTGCAGCCGCGCCAGGATCGCCCCGTAAAACCGCCCCAGCACGGGGGAGGTGAAGTCCTCCTGGGTCAGGGGAAGCTGGCCGAACAGCTCCGGAAAGCGGCACAGCAGGGACACGACCCCTTCTTCCGCCACGGCGCTGCGCACGTTTTCATACCGCAGCTGGCGGCTCTTTGGCTGGGCGTTGCGCAGGGGGGCGGAGGCCTCCCGGGCCTGCTTTTTCTTGGCCGCGGCCGCGTTCTGCCGCCGGACGCGGACCACCTCGGCCAAAAAGGCCTCGGCGCTCACGCCGGCCTTCTCTGCGGCGCGGATGCCGTATATCTCCCGCTCCACGCTGCCCGGCAGGGAGGCGATGAGCTTTGCCGCGTCCCGCAGATACCCCAGCCGCCCCTCGTCTGTGGTCAGGTCAAACTGGGCCGCCGTCTGCTCCAGGCGGTATTCCATCTGGTTGCCGCTGCGCTCGATCAGATCCCGGAAGGCCTGGGCGCCCTTTTGCTGGATGAACTCGTCCGGGTCTTTTGCCCCGGGTATCTTGACCACCTTGATCTTCAGATCCAGCGGCTGGAGGATGCCGATGGCCCGCTGGGCGGCCTTCTGGCCGGCGCTGTCGTTGTCATAGGCGATGATCACCTGGCTGGTGTAGCGGCTCATGAGCCGGGCCTGATCCGGCGTCAGGGACGTGCCCAGACTGGCCACCGCGCTGTCGAACCCCGCCTGATGCAGGCTTACAACGTCTATATTTCCCTCTGCGAGAAGAATATATCCGCTTTTGGACTTTTTAGCCAGATTCAGGGCGAAAAGGCTCCTGCTCTTGCTGTAGACCAGGGTGTCGGGGCTGTTGAGGTATTTGGGCTCGCCGTCGTCCAGGATGCGCCCCGAAAAGCCTATGACGCCGCCCCGCACGTCGATGACCGGAAACATCAGCCGGTTGCGGAAGTAGTCGTAAAG
>CANQDL010000094.1 GCA_947591105.1 uncultured Oscillospiraceae bacterium | reverse complement strand
CCCAGCCGGAGGTATTCAAAAACGCCTTTTCCGGCATGTGGTGGGCGGTGTCCACCCTGCTGACCGTGGGCTACGGGGACATCTACCCGGTGACCACGGCGGGACGGGTGTTCGGCACGGTGCTGACGTTTTTGGGCGTGGGCATGGTGGCCATCCCCACCGGCATCCTGTCCGCCGGCTTCGTGGAGCAGTACCGGCGGCTGGAGCAGCTGGACGCCACGGGACTGGATGTGCGTTTTGTGCGGCTGGAGATCGGGCCGGATCACCCCTGGGCGGGTAAGACCCTGGGAGCGCTTCCCCTGCCTCCGGATCTGATCCCGGCGGTGGTACAGCGGGACGCCGACGCGCTGACGCCCCGGCCGGACACAGTCCTGGAGCCGGGGGACGGCCTGGTTCTGGGGGCCCAGACCGGCCAGGACGAGCTGGGCATCGGTCTGAAACGGGTGGTGCTGCGCAGCCGGAACCCCTGGGTGGGCCAGCGCGTCCGGGATCTGGATCTTTCCCGCCGGACATTGATCGTGATGGTCACAAGGGACGGCCATGCCCAAGTCCCCGATGGGGACTTCCGCTTCCAAACCGGCGACGCGGTGCTGCTGTACACGAAAAAGAGCGTGCGCAATTCAAAAGGCGTGAGCCAGTGAATGAAAATGTCCCCGGGCGGCCTGGCCGCCCGGGGACATATCCTGTTAAAACTCCTGTTAAAACACTTTTTCGTAGCACACCCGGCGGGGATCGGCCTCCACACCGTCGGAGAGGGTGATCGTCCCGCAGTATGCGTAGCCCCGGCGCTCCAGCAGCGCCCGCATGGGCCCGTTCTGGGCGTGGGTGTCCGCCCGGACGCTGGCGCAGCCTCTGCCCAGGGCCAGATCCTCGCACAGGGAAAGCATCTCGTCCGCCAGGCCCCGGCCCCGGTAGGGGGGCAGCACCGCCGCCCGGTGGATCACCCCGTAAAAGGCGTCGCCGGGCGTGCGCCAGGCCCCCTCTATGGCCCCATAGTCCGGCTCCGGCGTCAGATACAGACTCACGCACCCGGCGCTCTCCCCCTCGTGGGTGAAGAGCCAGCAGCCGCCGGCGGCGATGTCCCGGCGAAAGACCGCCTCGTCCGGGAAGCCGTCCTGCCACTGGGGTACCCCCTGCTCCCGCAGATAGGCCGATCCCGCCGCTCCGATGGCCAGCAGCGCTGGGATGTCCTCCGGCGCGGCGGGACGACAGTCATAGCAGAGCTTCTCCCGGCCGGTGAGCCGATCCACTATCCGCTGTTCCTCCGGCGATTGTGGCACATAGGCGGCGAACATGTCCGGCCGCCGGGCCTGGGTGCGGATGAGCTGCTGCTCCCGCCGCCAAGCCTCGATCTGGCGGTGCTTTCCCTCCCGGAGCACCTCCGGCACGGTCAGGCCCTCCCAGGTCTCCGGCCGGGTGTACTGGGGGTACTCCAAAAGCCCGTCCCAGTGGCTCTCGCCCATGTAGCAGGCCGGGTCGGACAGCACCCCCGGCACCATGCGGCAGACGCTGTCCGCCACCGCCATGGCCGGGATCTCCCCGCCGGTGAGCACAAAGTCCCCCACGCTCAGCTCCTCGTCGCAGCACTTCTCGATGAACCGCTCGTCCACGCCCTCGTAGTGGCCGCAGACCAGCACCAGATGGTCGTATTCCGATACCAGCCGCCGGGCGTGGCCCTGGTCGAACCGGGCGCCCTGGGGGGACATATAGATCACCCGGCGATTTCGGGGCCCTGCCTGGCCGGTGACCCAGTCCAGGCAGGATTTCAGCGGCTGGGCCATCATCACGCAGCCCCAGCCGCCCCCGTAGGGGTAGTCGTCCACCTGCTGCTGTTTGTTGTCGGTGAAGTCCCGGATCTGTATGCAGTTGATCTCGATCAGTCCCTTTTTGGCCGCCCGTCCCAGAATGGATGCCTCCATCATGGGCCGCACCGCCTCGGGGAACAGGGTGAGGATGTCGATACGCATGGCCGTGCTCCGTACATATTGTTCTGCCCGAAAGTATACCACAGCCCGGTGGATTTTTCCACCGGGCGGGTATATTATTTGGCGTCCAGCCGGGCGGCCAGCGCGTCCGTCCGCCCGGTCAGCTCCCCCTGCGCCTCTTCCAGCGCCTCCAAAGGCTCCATAGCTGTCATCACGGCCCGGGCCGCGGTCAGGTGCCGCCGGGCGCTTTCCGGGTCGCTTTCCGCGTACAGCTCCGCCAGCCGCAGCAGCATCAGCATAAGGGTGTAGGCGTCGTTGTCCCGTTCCTGGAGGGCGGCCATGACGGCCTCGTCCCCGGTCAGCAGCCGGGCCTTCAGCTCCAGGACGGAGAAATAGATCTCCGGGATGTGCTCTATGGCGTTCCGGGCCAGACCCAGCTCGCCCATGGCGCTGTAGTTCTCCGCCAGGATGCGCCAGGCGTCATAGCGGGCGTCGTCATAGCGTACCGCGCCCTCCGCCAGGGTGCGGGCCAGACTGATCAGCTCCTCCCGCCGCTCCGGCACGGGGATGACGTACAGAAGGTTGTTGAGGATCAGCTCGTTGCCGGGCCAGTGCTTGAGCCCCTGGCGAAGCGCCGCCTCAGCCGCCGCCGGGTCGCTGCGGCGCAGGGCCTGGGCCCGGTGGCACACCTCCATGACCTTTCGCTCCGTCTCCATGGCGTCAAAGCCCAGCAGCTCGTCGCAGGACACGCCGAAGTAGTCCGCGATGGCGGGCAGCAGCGCCACATCCGGCATGGTGACGGCCGTCTCCCACTTACTCACCGCCTGGCCGCTGACGCCCAGGCGCTGGGCCAGCTGCTCCTGGGACACGCCCTTCTGCTTTCGCAGGGCCCGGATAGTCCCGCCCATATCCATGCTCATATATCGTTCCTCCGTGTTGAGAAGTAACGGCGCCGTTCTGATAAGAGCATACCCCGCCGGGGGCCGGTTTGCAATGGCGTAAACGGGGAGAAAAGTCCTACCTCCGGTTGGAACGTCAACCGGAGGTAGGGCGGACAGCCGGCGGATCTTCCGTCCCCTGCGCCGGGATGCGGATGGTCACGGCAGTCCCCCGGCCCGGGGCGCTCACGCAGGAAAGGCCGTACCCGGCGCCGTAGAAGATGCGCAGACGCTCGTTGATATTGCGTATGCCATAGCCGCCGGAGAGCGCGGCCGCATCCTCCTGGGCGGGCAGGAAGTTTGCCCGGAGCGTGTCTGCGTCCATGCCGACGCCGTCGTCGGCCACGGTCAGGAAAACGTCGCCGCCCTCCCGCCAGCCGCGGACGGTGATGTGTCCGGAGGGCGGGGTCTTCTCGAATATGCCGTGGATGGCGGCGTTTTCGATGAGGGGCTGCAGGACGATCTTGACGATGGGACAGTCCTCGATCTCCGGCGCGATAGACCACTGGGTCTTGATCCGATCCGCGAACCGGTAGTCCAGGATGGTCAGGTACATCCGGGCGTGGCGCACCTCCTCCCGGATGGGGATCTGATCCTCCCCGTTGCTGAGAGAGATCTTGTAAAAGGCCGCCAGGGCGGTGACGACCTGGCGTATCTCGGGAACGTTCTTTTGCAGGGCCAGGCAGTTGATGGTGTCCAGGGTGTTGTAGAGGAAGTGGGGGTTGATCTGGGCCTGGAGCGCCTTCAGCTCCTGGGCCTTCAGCGCCACGCCGTAGTTGACCTTCTCCTCCATGAGCTGGTCAAGCTGGGATACCATGTGGTTGAAGTGGCCGATCAGCCGGCCCAGCTCGTCGTTGCTGCCGCTGGCCAGATGGACGGACACGTCCCCAGCCTCCACCCGGCCCATGGACTGCTCCAGCTGCCCGATGCGCTTGGTGAAGGAGTTGCTCATGCAGATGGAGATGAGAAACGCCGCCACGGTCACCAGCAGCGTGACGGCCAGCATCCGGTTTTGCAGGCTGGTGCTGACGGAGGTGATGTCGGACAGGGGGATGACGGTGGCCAGACGCCAGGAGGTGGGGGCCAGGGAGACGCCGTATACGTAATAGTCGTCTCCGTCCACCCTGATCCGATCCCACTGCTCGTGGGCGGACTGGGCCAGCTCGTCGAAGATGCCCTCGGGCAGCGGCCGGGCCGTCTCGTCTCCGTAGGAGATGACCTGCCGCGTTCCGTCCAGCAGCATGACGGTGCCGTTTTTTGTGGTGGCGGAGTGGAATATGGCCTGCTCCAGCTCGGCCTGGGCCAGATCCACGCACAGGATGGCCAGGGGAGAGGAGGGGGTGCCGGGATCGAATATGGGCCGCAGACAGGAAAAGAGCGGCTGGCCCGTCTGCATCCCGCCGGAGGCGTTCAAGGGGGTGAACCAATAGTTGCCCGGCGCGTCCATCATCGTCCGCACCAGCTCGTCGTCCGTGATGTCGTCCATGGAGAATACGTACCGGCCCTCCCGGGAGTACAGGTAGTCGTTGCGCACGTAAAGCCGGATGCTGCTCACGTCGGACAGATCCTGGAGGTTGTCGAACAGATCCGTCAGCGAGCGCAGATCCTCCAGCTGGTCGCTCCGGGCGTAGTCCGCAGGTTCGGCGGAGACCATCCGGTACAGAAGGGTGTTGAAGCGCAGATTGTCCATGACGGAGATCATCTTGCCGATGCGCACGTCCAAGGTGGCCTCGGCCTCCTCAAACGCCTTGCGCGCGGCGGAGAACGTCTGCTCCTGAACCACCGCCTTCACATGCCGGGAGGCGTACAGGGTGAAGATGCTGGAGGGGATGAACAGCAGCAAAAAGCAGGCCGCGATCATCTTTGTCTGAAGGCGGCTGTCCCTGGCCAGGCGGAGAACCCATTTTTTCATCTTACTGCTCATGGTGCTGCTCCCGGTACTGTCGGGGCGTCACGCCCACCTCTCTTGTGAACAGCGTGGAAAAATACCGGCCGTTGGGATACCCCACCCGGCGGCCCACCTCATAGAGCTTCAGGGAGGACTGGCGCAGCAGCCGGCAGGCCAGCTCCATGCGCATATCGGTCAGCACCGTGTTGATGGTGCTGCCGGTCTTCTTTTTATAGACCGTGCAAAGATAGCTGTCGTTGTAGTTGAGGGCATAGGCGATGGCCTTGATGGTGCAGTCGCTGCGGGAGAAGTTGGCCTGCAGGTACTGGTTGACCTGGGCCACCAGGCCGGGGTCAAGGCTGTCCACCTCTGCGAAGTACTGTTCCACCAGCTGGGAAAAACCGTCGGTGAGCTTTGCCAGCGTGTCCACATGGGCGCAGGCGTAGGCAAAGCGCTCGCTCTGCGCCTGGGCGGCGGCCGCGCCCCGGATGTGGGCGGCGTTCTCCAGCCGGAAGGCCAGGCGGGAGAATACGCTGCGGATGTAGTCGGGATCTGTGCTGCGGCACTGTGCCATCTGGGAGAACAGGGCCCGAAGAGACGCGCGGGCGTCCTCCCGCCGGTTCTGGCGCAGCAGCAGGTCGAATTCCGAGTAGTAGTTTCTGGGTAGGGTGAACGTCCGGCCGCCCGAGGACGGCTCCCCGCTGCCGCCGTAAAACAGCGCGGCGGGCCCGGGGGCCTGGGGCCGCTCGGCGGGGCGCAGCAGGGCGCCGCGCACCGTGGCGATGATCTCCTCCGGGTCAAGGGGCTTTTCAATGAAACCGTCCACATGCAGGGCAATGGCGTCCTTCAGGTATTTCTTGTCCGCGTAGGCGGTGAGGAAGATAAATCTGCACGCCGGCATGGCCCGCCGGGCCGCCCGGGCGAACTCGATGCCGTTCAGCTGGGGCATTTTGATGTCGCTGATGATCAGATCCGGCCGGCAGCGCTCCGCCATGGCAAGACCCTGACGGCCGTCCTCCGCCTGGTAGACCGTCTCCACGCCCAGCGACTGCCAGGGGATGACCTTTGCCAGCGTGTCGCGCACCAGCTGCTCGTCCTCCACGATCAGAACCGACGCCATCTCCCACACCTCCCTTACAGGATGGTATTATTATATAGTTTTTGCAGGATCAATTCAATTCATTTCGTAAAAATGCACATCAAAACAGAAAATTACAATATTTTGTGTACGTTTCCAGATTTTCTTCCGTTGCGGCAGGGCCCGGCATTTTGTTATGCTTTAGACAGAGAATCTGAAAGGGGGCTGACGCCGTGGCTCGGTTTCGAAAGCGGCAAGAGCAGGGGCCGAAGGGGCATGTGCTCCTGCGGGATCTGCGGCAGAACCGGACGAAATGGCTCATGCTCCTGCCGGCGGCCATCGTGGTCATCCTGATGTGCTACATCCCCATGGGGGGCATCGTGCTGGCCTTCAAGGAGTACAACTACCGGGACGGCATCTTCCGCAGCCCCTCGGCGGGGTGGAGCAACTTCCGGTATTTCTTCCTCAGCGGCAAGGCCTGGTCGGTGACGAGAAATACCATCCTTTACAACGTCGCCTTCCTCTCCGTCAACACCTTCTTTCAGGTCACATGCGCCATCTTCCTTTCGGAGATCAACCGGAAGTGGTTCAAGCGCACCACCCAGTCCATCATGTTCTTCCCCTACTTCATCTCCTGGGTGGTGGTGGGCGCGTTCGTCTACAACCTGTTCAACTATGAGTTCGGCTCCGTCAATACGCTCCTGCGGCAGATCGGTCTGGGGGAGGTGGACGTATATTCCAACGCCAAGGCGTGGATACCGATCCTCATCTTCGCCAGTCTGTTCAAGAATCTGGGCTACGGCACGGTCATGTATCTGGCCAGCGTCATCAATATCGACCCGATGCTGTACGAGGCGGCGGATCTGGACGGGGCCACCATGTGGCAGAAAATACGCTACATCACCCTTCCCGGCATCCGCTCCACCATGGTGATCCTGATCCTTCTGTCCATCGGCACCATCATGAAGGGGGACTTCCAGATGTTTTGGCAGGTCACGGGCAACAACCCCATGACCCTGGGCGTGACCGACGTGATCGACACCTATGTGACCAGAAGCCTTATGTATCTGCAGGAGTTCGGCATGACCAGCGCGGCGGGCCTGTATCAGTCGGTCATCTCGTTTGTCCTCATCCTGGGGGCGAACTTCGCGGTCAAGAAGATCGAGCCGGACTACGCGCTGTTCTGAGAGGAGGGGCCATGAAAAAGGAAGGTTCCGTGCGGCGGCACCGCCTGCATGACACGAGGGATCGGCGGGTGTTCAACGGCATCGGCTACTGCTACATCACCGTGCTGACGCTGTTTTGCCTGATCCCCTTCGTGCTGATCGTGTCCGGCTCCCTCACCAGCCAGGAGTCCATCCTGGCCAACGGCTACCGGCTGATCCCAGCGGAGTTCTCCCTGGAGGCGTATGAATTTCTGTTCAAGGCCCCGGGCGACATGCTCCGGGCCTACGGCGTCACCATATTCGTCACGGCGGCGGGCACGGCGGTGAGCCTTTTTATCACCAGCATGGCGGCCTACGTGCTGTCCTGCACCACATTCCGCTACCGCAACGTGATGAGCTTTTTCTTCTACTTCACCACGGTGTTCGGCGGCGGCCTGGTGCCCTGGTACATATTCAACGTCAAGTACCTGCATTTCAAAAACAGCCTCATCTCCCTGATCCTGCCCATGATGGTGAACGCCACCTATCTGCTGATCCTGAAGAGCTATATGAAGAACATCCCCGAGTCGGTCATCGAGGCGGCCCGGCTGGACGGGGCCAGCGACTGGCAGATATACACCCTGGTGGCCATGCCCCTGTGCAAGGCGGGGCTGGCGGCGGTGGGCCTGTTCACCGCGCTCAACTACTGGAACGACTGGTATGACGCCATGCTGTTCATCGACAACTCCAAGCTTTACCCGCTGCAATACTATCTCAACGACATTCTGAACAAGAGCCAGGGCATGGCTGCCGCGGCGGCCCAGGCGGGCATCCCGGTGGCCCAGATCCCCGCGGAGCCCATCAAGCTGGCCATGACGGTGGTGGCCACAGGGCCCATCCTGCTGCTGTACCCGTTTTTGCAGAAATACTTTGTCAAGGGCGTGACCATCGGGGCGGTCAAGGGCTGAGCGGCCGCCGTCCCCCAAAAATAAAAATATTATTATAGGAGGAGTATACCCATGAAAAAGTGCGCAAAAAGCATATCCCTTCTGCTGACGCTGGCGATGATCCTGTCGGTCACGCTGTGCGTCGGCGCGGTGGGCGCGTCCGCCGCGGAGGAGTTGGAGCACGTCGATCTGGTCATGTACCTGCTGGGCGACCGGACGCCGGACTTCGACAAGGTGTTCGAGAAGATCAACGAGAAGCTGGAGGCCGAGATCAACGCCACCATTGAGGTCAAATTCATGGGCTGGGGCGAGTATGAGCAGCAGTATCCGCTGCTGTTCGCCTCCGACGAGTTTGACATCATCTATTCCGCCGACTGGGCCTTCTACAACAGCCAGGCCAGCAAGCAGGGCTTCTGGGAGATCACCCGGGAGGCTCTGGAGCAGTACGCGCCCCTCACGGCCGAGACCATGTATGAGGACGCCTGGGAGCAGGCCAAGGTGGACGGCAAGGTGTACATGCTGCCCATGAACTACAAGGAGCTGACAGCCTACGTGTTCATGGTGCGGGGCGACCTGATGGACAAGTACGACATCGAGAAGATCGAGAGCATGGACGACATGGAGGCGTACCTGGACGCCATCGCCCAGAACGAGCCTTCCATGATCCCCCTGGACATCGGCTCCGACTTCGACGACCGGATGCTCTACGACCTGTTCTA
>CANQDL010000093.1 GCA_947591105.1 uncultured Oscillospiraceae bacterium | reverse complement strand
CTGTTCGACTGACCGGCAGGCGAAAATCCCCGAGGGCGGCCGCCCTCGGGGATTTTCCGTTTTTTCCCATGGACAGGGGTTGAATATGGCACATGGGTAACGTATAATAGACCATGCTCCGCCGGGGCGCGGACGGGAGCAAGGAAGGACAGGGATCGGTCATGACACTGCGCGAACTGCCTGCCGGCAAGATGGCCACCATTGCCTCCGTGGGAGGCGAGGGCGCCCTGCGGCAGCATTTCTTGGATATGGGCGTGATACCCGGCTCGGACGTGATCTTCATCAAGTACGCCCCCCTGGGCGACCCCATGGAATTTATGATCCACGGGTATGAGCTGACGCTGCGTGTGGCCGACGCGGAGAAGATCGGCATCGAGAACGTCCGAGAGCCGGACGGGGAGAGCTGGGCAAGTCCCTCCCAGGGCGGCTCACGGCGCATCGCCCACCCGGGCCTGGGCGAGAGCGGCAAGTACCACATCCGGGCCACGGAGAACCCTCTGCCCGAAGGAACGCTGCTCACCTTCGCCCTGGCGGGCAACCAGAACTGCGGCAAGACCACCCTTTTCAACCAGCTCACCGGCTCCAGCCAGCACGTGGGCAACTTCCCCGGCGTGACGGTGGATCGGAAGGACGGCGTCATCAAGGAGCACGCCAACACCCGCATCACCGACCTGCCGGGCATCTACTCCCTGTCCCCCTACTCCAGCGAGGAGATCATCACCCGCGCCTTCATCCTGGAGGAACACCCCCGGGGCATCATCAACATCGTGGACGCGTCCAACATCGAGCGCAACCTCTACCTGACCATGCAGCTGATGGAGCTGGACGTGCCCATGGTGCTGGCCCTGAACATGATGGACGAGGTGCGGGGCAACGGCGGCTCTATCAAGATCAACGAGATGGAGCAGCTTCTGGGCATCCCGGTGGTGCCCATCTCTGCGGCGAAGAACGAGGGCATCGACGAGCTGGTGGATCACGCCCTGCACGTGGCCAAATACCAGGAACCGCCCCGGCGGATCGACTTCTGCCGGGAGGATAAAAACGGCGGCGCCGTGCACCGGTGCCTGCACGCCATCATGCACCTGATCGAGGATCATGCCCAGCGCGCGGCCATTCCCGTGCGCTTTGCCGCCGCCAAGCTGGCGGAGGGGGACGAGAGCATCGCCCAGGCGCTGGAGCTTGACCAGAACGAGCGGGAGACGCTGGAGCACATCGTCCGCCAGATGGAGACGGAGAGCGGCATGGATCGGGCCGCCGCCATCGCGGATATGCGCTTTGCCTTCATCAAGGACGTTTGCGCCCAGACGGTGGTGAAGCCCCGGGAGAGCCGGGAGCACTCCCGCAGCGCGGGGATCGACCGCATCCTCACCGGCAAGTACACCGCCATCCCCTGCTTTATCGGCATCATGGCGCTGGTGTTCTGGCTCACCTTTGACCTGATCGGCGCCCGTCTCCAGGATCTGCTGGACATGGGCATCCAGGCCCTGGCGCTGCGGACGGACAGTCTGCTGGCTGGCCTGCACGTGGGCGACGCCCTGCGCTCGCTGGTGATCGACGGGGTATTCAACGGCGTGGGGAGCGTGCTGAGCTTTCTGCCGGTGATCGTGGTGCTGTTTTTCTTCCTTTCCCTGATGGAGGACAGCGGCTACATCGCCCGTGTGGCCTTCGTGATGGATAAGCTGCTGCGCAAGCTGGGTCTGTCCGGCCGGAGCATCGTGCCCATGCTGCTGGGCTTCGGATGCACCGTCCCCGGCATCATGGCCACCCGCACCCTGCCCTCCGAGCGGGACAGAAAGCTGACCATCCTGCTCACCCCCTTCATGAGCTGCAGCGCAAAGCTGCCGGTCTACGCCTTTTTCACCGCCGCTTTCTTCCCCGCCCACCGGGGCCTGGTGATGATCGGCCTGTATCTGCTGGGCATCTGCCTGGGCATCCTGCTGGCCTTTCTCATGAAGGGCACGGTGTTCAAGGGCGAGGCGGTGCCCTTCGTGATGGAGCTGCCCAACTACCGTATGCCCGGGGCCAAGAATGTGGGTCACCTGCTGTGGGACAAGGCCAAGGACTTTCTCCAGCGGGCCTTCACCATCATCTTCTTCGCCTCCATCATCATCTGGTTTTTACAGACCTTCAACTTCCGGCTGGCCGTGGTGTCCGACTCCCATGACAGTATGCTGGCGGCGCTGGCGGGATATATCGCGCCGCTGCTGGCTCCGCTGGGTCTGGGGGACTGGCGGATCTGCACGTCCCTCATCACCGGCTTCATGGCCAAGGAGAGCGTGGTGTCCACCCTGTCCGTGCTCTTCGGCACGGAGGCCTCCCTCCAGAGCGCCCTCACCCCTCTGGCGGCGGCGAGTCTGCTGGTGTTCTGCCTGCTGTATACCCCCTGCGTGGCGGCCATCGCCTCCGTGCGCCGGGAGCTGGGGGGCAAGTGGGCCGCCGGCGTGGTGGTGGGCCAGTGCCTCATCGCCTGGATCGCCGCCCTGGCCGTGCGGGTCATCGGCCACATGCTGGGCGTGATGTGAAATCGACGCAAAAACCGCCTCCCCTTCCCAGGGGAGGCGGTTTTTACATACGAGGACTTATACGTTTTTCGCGTGCATGGCCTCCAGCACCGCGTAGCGCTCCATCTGCAGGTGCTTTGTCTCCGTCAGGGCCTGCTCGATGGGCTTCGTCACCAGGCGGCCGTCATGGGTGCAAACGATGCAGTTGCCGTTGCCCTCCACCAGGGACATGACGGCAGTATAGCCCATGCGGGCGGCCATCTCCCGATCCCGGGCGGTGGGGCTGCCGCCACGCTGGATGTGGCCCAGGACGGTGACCCGGGGCTCCAGGCCGATGCTCTCGTGAATGCGCTTGCCGATGTCCATGGCGCTGCCCACGCCCTCGGCCACCACGATCATAAAATGGGTGTTGCCCATCAGGCGGGACTGGCGGATGCGCTCCACCACGTCCTTTTCAAAATCCAGCTTCCTCTCCGGGATCAGCACCGCCGTGGCGCCCACGGACAGACCCACGTACAGCGCCAGATACCCGGCATGGCGGCCCATCACCTCCACCACGGAGCAGCGCTCATGGCTCTGCATGGTGTCCCGGAGCTTGTCGATGCATTCCACGGCGGTGTTGCAGGCGGTGTCAAAGCCGATGGTATAGTTTGTGCAGCCCACGTCGTTGTCGATGGTGGCGGGGATGCCCACCACGTCGATCCCCAGCCGGGACAGCTCCAGCGCCCCCCGGAAGGTGCCGTCGCCGCCGATGGCCACCACCGCGTCCAGACCCAGCATCTGGCAGGTGGCCACGGCCTTTTCCCGCCCCTCCGGGGAAAGGAACTCCTGGCTGCGGGCGGTGTACAGGATCGTGCCGCCGGCGGCCAGGATGTGGCTCACCGTGTCGGAGGTCATGGGGAAGAAGTCGCTGAACACCAGGCCGTTCCACCCCCGGCGGATGCCGATGCACTCCATGCCCTGGCCCATGGCCGTGCGCACAACGGCCCGCACCGCCGCGTTCATGCCCGGCGCGTCGCCGCCGCTGGTGAGCACGCCAATACGCTTGATTTTCTTATCCATCATACTCTCCTTTTCCGCTCTTTATTTGATCGCAAAGAGGGCCCTGCCCTCCCCGGTCTGCAAATACGCCTCCGCCGCGGCCAGCACCCGCCGGTCGTCGTCGTAGGTCAGCGCCGCCAGCGCCTTTTCATACGGCAGCCAGCGGATGGAATCGACCTCCTCCGGCTGGGGCACGGCGTCCATGCTCTCCGCCCGGGCCAGGAAAAAGACCACCAGCTTCGTACAGTCCGGATAGGGGCTGTATCGGATCGTCCTGCGGAACCCCTCCAAAAACCGCACCGCAAGACCGGTCTCCTCCCGGATCTCCCGCCGGGCGGTGTCGTGCTCCCTCTCCCCGGCCTCCATGTGGCCCTTGCACAGGGAGACGTGCCCCTTGCGCATGTACTCCAACAGCCACAGCCGCTCCCCGTCCCCGGAGGCAAATATCACCGCGCCGCAGCTCTTCTCTCTGCGCATGACGTCCCTCCTGTGAAGTGAAAAAATTATGTTAACAATATTATGTTATCTTACCGGTGCCCGGGAGAAGCCCCCATATCGTATATGGAAATTATAGCGTTTTGAGTCGATCCAGTCAAGTCCGCCGCCGACCTTGACATTTCGTCAAAGTTCCCGTATAGTTATTTTAATAACGATAACGGGAGGTACGATCCATGCTGCTGGAGCATTCCGAGGCCCTGTTCCGCCACATCGTGGCGTGGGGCATTCTGACCCTTGAGTTTTTCGGCGTGACCGTGCTGCTGGTCACGGCCATTTTGAGCATGATCAAATGGCTGCGCCGCAAGCCGGACGTGCGCAGTACCATCGCCCAGGGCATTCTGCTGGCCCTGGCCTTCAAGATGGGCGGCGAGGTGCTGCGCACGGTGATCATCGAAGAGCCCATAGAGATGTTCACCATCTTCGGCATCATCATCCTGCGGGGCATCGTGGCGGGGCTGATCTACTGGGAGATCGGCAAGGAGGCCAAGATCGAGGCCATGGAGCAGGAGCGGAAGCTAAAGCTTCAGAAGGAGCCCGGCCAGACCCCGGAGCCCACGTGAACACGGCCCATACGCGCCCCCGGCGGCTTGTCAGGGGCGCGTAATTTTGCCGTTGCCCCGGCGGGCATTTGATGGTACAATAGACGAAACCGATCCCAGATCACTCACCAGGAGACTGTATGCAATGAAATATCTTCTCATCATCGGCGACGGCATGGCGGACAACCCCGTTCCGGAGCTGGGCGGCAAGACGCCCCTGGAGACGGCGAAAAAGCCGGTCATCGACGAGCTCTCCCGCCGGGGCACGCTGGGCAGCGTTGTCAACTGCCCCAAGGAATTTGAGCCGGGCAGCGCCACGGCCATCATGTCCATATTCGGCGCCTCCCCCCTGACCTACTACCACGGCCGGGGGCCGCTGGAGGCCGCCGCCCAGGGCATCTCCCTGGCCGACGGGGACATGGCCTGCCGGTGCAACATGGTCGCGCTGGAGGACGGGGACATGCCCTACGAGCAGCGGCGCATCCTCTCTCACAGCGCCGGCTCCATCGACGGGGAGAGCTCCGACGCGCTCATCACCCAGCTGTGGCAGAGCCCCGCCTTTGCCGCCCTGGCAAGGGAATACGACATTGAGATCAACCCCGGCTCCTCCTTCCGGCATTTCGCGGTGATGCACCACGCGGACATCCAGGGCATCCGCCTGATCCCGCCCCATGACCACCTGGGCGAGGTCATCGGGCCCCTGGCGCCCTCCGGGTGCGCGGTGGCGGAGAAGCTGGAAAAGCTCCAGCGGGCCGCCTTCCAATTTCTGGATCAGCACCCCATCAACCAGGCCCGTCGGGCGGCCGGAAAGCTGCCGGCCAACGGCATCTGGTTCTGGGCGGAGGGCACCGCGGCCATCCTGCCGGACTTTGCCGAAAAATACGGCCACAGCGGCGAGGTGGTCTCCGCCGTGCCCCTGGTACGGGGCATCGCCCGGCTCTCCGGCCTGCCCGCGCCGCTGGTGGAGGGCGTCACCGGCGAGATCGACACAAACTGGGACGGCAAGTGCCAAAAGACCATCGAGATCCTCTCCCGCTGCGATTTTGCCGCCCTGCACATCGAGGCCCCCGACGAGTGCACCCACAACGGGGACACCCCGGGCAAGATCCAGTCCATCGCCTGGCTGGACAGCCGGGAGACGGCCCCCATCCTGGAATGGCTGCGCTCCTGCGGGGAGGACTTTCGCATCCTGATCCTGTCCGACCACAAGACCCTCACCTCCAACCGGGCCCACGACGGCGACCCGGTGCCCTTCCTCCTTTACGACAGCCGGGAGAGCGTCTGCTCCGGCCTTTCCTACACCGAGAAAAACGGCCTTGCCACCGGCCTTTTCGTGCCGGAGGGCACGGCGCTGCTGGATATGCTCTTTGAGAAGAAATGAAAGTCTGCGCCCACGGAAAACTCAATCTCTCCCTGGACGTGCTGGGGAAGAACCCCAACGGTTACCACGACCTGCGTATGGTGATGCAGACCGTGCAGTTCGGGGACGATCTGGACGTACAGCTGCGCTCTGACGGCCAGTTTACCGTCGATCCCGGCCAGAGCTACCTGCCCGCGGACGGGCGGAACCTGGCCGTAAAGGCGGCCAGGCTCTTTCTGGAGGGCACCGGCCTGGGCGCGGACATCCGCGTCGTCAAGCGCATCCCGGTGTGCGCCGGGATGGGCGGCGGCAGCGCCGACGCAGCCGCCGTGCTCCGGGCCCTCAACGTCCTCACCGGCCGGGATATGTCGGTGGAGCAGCTGTGCCAGCTGGGGCTCCAGGCTGGCAGCGACGTGCCCTTCTGCGTGATGGAGGGGGCCGCCCTGGCCGAGGGCCGGGGCGAGAGGCTCACCCCCCTGCCCTCCCTGCCGGACTGTCCCATCGTCATCTGCAAGCCCGCCTTCGCCATCTCCACCCCGGAGCTGTTCGTCCGGGTGGACGGCCGGAAGAGCCGCCTGCGCCCGGATACGGCCGGCATCGTCTCCGCCATGGAGGCCGGGGACGCCCCCGGCGTGGCCCGGCGGCTGTACAACGTCTTTGAGGACGTGCTGGAGCGCCGGCAGGGGGAGATCTTCTCCATCAAGAGCGCCCTGACCGACATGGGCGCCCTGGGGGCGGCCATGACCGGCAGCGGCAGCGCCGTATTCGGCATCTTCGGGGACGAGAACGCCGCCCGGGCGGCTTTCCAGGCCCTCTCCGCCCGCTACAAGGAGTGCTGTCTCACCCGGCCCTACGCCGGGGAGCGGTGAGACTCCTTTCGCCGGGCAGCACGTATAAAATAAGCCGTCACCGCCGATAATCCCGGCGGTGATGATTTTTTATGAAGACAGTCAGACCCCAAAAACTCAAGGCCTGGGAGACGGCGCTGCTGCTGGCGCTGTGCGTCTTTTTTCTCTCGGGAACGTGGGCGGAGAACACCCAGCGCCAGCTGGCCGGCGGCCTTGTGCGCCTGCATGTGATCGCAAACTCGGACTCCGACGCAGACCAGGCGGCAAAGCTGGCCATGCGCGACCGGGTACTGGCGCTGCTTACCCCTCTGCTGGCAGACTGCCAAAGCAGCGAGGAAGCAGTTAACATAATTCTTGCACACCAGGAGGACATCGAATCTCTGGGGGACGTGTCCGTCCAGCTGGGCACGGAGTACTACCCCACCAGGGATTACGGCAGCTTCTCCCTGCCCGCCGGGCGGTATGTCTCCCTGCGGGTGACGATGGGTCAGGGCGCGGGGCACAACTGGTGGTGCGTGGTGTTTCCGCCCCTGTGCACCGAGGCCCTGGCGGAGCCGGTCAGCGACGTGTTCGCCCCTCTGCCGGCAGAGCAGAGCGCGCTGATCACCCAGGACGGGCCGGCGTATATCCTGCGCTTTCGCCTGCTGGAGTGGTGGGGAGCGCTGTTCCGTTCTTAACAATTTGTTCATACCCCTCACATTGACAACGGCACCCGCCGATGGTATTCTTGCCACAGGAGAAACATTTACCGCTTTGCTTACCGGCGTCTTTACCGGTTTTTCGTAATATGGCATCCACGCACAGAGGGGAGGCACGCGCTATGGGCGATATCGAACGGCGCAAGCGGTTTATCATCAACGCGGTCTATCTGGCCATCATCGTAGGGATCGTGCTGCTGGTCACCCGCTACCTGCTGGGGCTGGTCTGGCCCTTCTTTCTGGCCTTCATCTTTTCCTGGATGCTCACGCCCCTCGTCCGGTGGCTGACCGTCCGGTGCCACTTCCGCCACGGCATCGCCGCGGTGCTGTGCCTGCTGCTGTTTTTCGGCATCGTGGGCGGATTGCTGCTGGCGCTGATCTTTAACATCGTGTCCTGGGCGGAGCGCTTTGTGGCCTGGCTTCCCCCCTTCTACACCGACACCCTGGAGCCCGCCCTGCGCAGCGCCGCCGCCTGGGCCCAGGAATCTGTGGCCAAGCTGGATCCGGAGGCCGCCACGGTGGTGCAGTCCTCCCTGGGCAGCGTGGTCTCCTCGGTGGGCAACGCCGTGTCCAGCTTCTCCCTGCAGGCGGTGGGCGTGGTGTCCGGCTGGGTGACGAAGCTCCCGGGGCGGATGCTCTCCACCCTCATCTGCATCATCGCCACCGTTTTCATGACGCTGGACTTCCACCGGATGACCGCATTCCTTCTCCGGCAGCTGCCCGAGGACGCCCGGCACGTGACCGTCAAGGCCAAGGAGAGCTTCGTGGCCGTGCTGGCCAAGTACGGCAAAAGCTACGGCATCATCATGTGCATCACCTTTGTGGAGCTTAGCATCGGTCTGTTGATCCTCCGGCAGGACGCGGCCATTTTCCTGGCCTTCCTGATCGCGGTATTCGACATCTTCCCCGTGGTGGGCGCCGGCTTCGTGCTCATCCCCTGGGGCATCGTGAGCCTGCTGTCCGGCAGCATGGCAAAGGGCCTCGGCCTGCTGGCGCTGTACGTCATCATGACCATCTTCCGCCAGTTCATCGAGCCCCGTGTGGTGGGGCACCAGGTGGGCCTGCACCCGCTGGTCACCCTGATCGCCATGCTGGTGGGCACCAAGCTCTTCGGCGGCATCGGCCTGCTGGGCCTGCCCATCGCCTGCGCCATCATCAA
>CANQDL010000092.1 GCA_947591105.1 uncultured Oscillospiraceae bacterium | reverse complement strand
CGACAACGCTATGGCTGAAAACTTTTTCTCCATCCTCAAAACGGAGTGCATTTACAGGCACAAGCCGAAAACCTTCCGGGAAGCCAATGAACGCATTGACAGTTTCATCTACTTCTACAACCACGAGCGCATCCAGTTAAAGACTGGAGTGGCACCGCTCTCGCTGCGCCACTCCGCTTAAATCTTATTTCCTACACAGGAACCTTTTCTTTTCCCTGTCCACTTTCCTTGGGGCAGTTCACTTCAGCGTCCGGCCCCTTATTTTATTCTCCTGTCAGTCGGTTATGGTCGGGCGCGCGCCCTCGGCCCGCTCGATCCAGTCCAGAAGCTGGCCGCGAAGCTCCCCCTTGACCCGGTCGTAGGCCGGATCGGACACCAGGTTGTGCAGCTGCCAGGGGTCGGCCCGCATATCATAGAGAAAATCGTCGGCGTATACGTCCGCCGCCGCGGCCTCGCCCCCGTTCACACCCGGGGCGTACACGGAATAGAGCCACTCCGGCGTGCGGATACACCGGCCCACGCGGCTCTCGGAGATCTGGGCGAACACCCGGTTGGGCCGATGGGGGTCTCTGTGCTCCACCACGCCCAGCAGATCCTCGCCGATCATGGCCTGGCCCACGTCCACCCCGGCGATGGCCAGGATGGTCTTGGGCAGGCTCTCGGTGCTCACCAGATCCTGCACCGCCACGCCCCCCTTGTAGGGCCCGCCGGCGATGACCAGCGGCACGTGCAGGCACCCGTCGTGGCAGGAGCGCTTGTAGTCGTCGTAGCCGTTCAGGTGCTCGTCCCGGTTGCGGGTCATGAAGTGGCTGCCGTGGTCGGAGGCAAAGATGATGACCGTATCGTCGTACAGTCCCTCTTTTTTCAGCCGGTCGATCAGCCGGCCCAGGTTCTCGTCCAGGGCGGCGCACTGGCCCAGATAGTCCGGGTACTCCTCCGCCGCGTTGCCGCCCAGCGCCTGCAGGTCGGGGGGCAGAACGAAGTGCTTGAACCGCTCCTTTGACCCCTCCGGGCCCTCATAGTGCCGGTGGTCGTTCTGGTGGTGGGGCTCGATCTGGCTCACGGTCATGAAGAAGGGCTTTTTCCTGTCGTAGGTATCGAAAAACTCCAGGGCCATGTCGTTGATGCAGTCGGCCCGGTAGCCCTTGAAGTCGATGCGGTCATTGTTCTCGTCGAACACGTACCCGTCGTAGCCGTGGGAGGTGAACTCCAGCACGTCCGCCGCCCGCCAGTAGCCGGTATAGCCGCCCCGCAGCTCCAGCGGCACCGCCGTGATGGTGTGGTCGATGACCGGGGGCTTTTCCAGCTCCCCGTCGCTGGCCAGATGCCACTTGCCGATATAGGCCGTCTCATACCCGGCCTGCTCCATATACTGGCCCAGGGTCTTCACTCCCGCCGGGAGCATGATGTTGTTCCGGAAGCATCCGGTCTCGGTGGGATAGCGGCCGGTCTGGAACAGGGCCCGGCAGGGGCCGCACACCGGCTGGGGGGAGAAGGCGTTGTCAAACTTCACGCCCTCCGCCGCCAGCTTATCCAGATTGGGGGTGATGTCCAGCGGCTGGCCGAAGCAGCCGCAGGTATCCCAGCGCTGCTGGTCGGTGAAATAGAAAACGATATTATAGGCCACGCTCATTCCTCCTTTTCCTGCGCCTTGCGGTCATGGATCTTGCCCCGGATGATCGTCCCCACCGCCAGCACGATCAGCGCGATGAACGCCCAGCAGTACACACTGCTGACGAAGATCTTGGGGCTGCCGTTGGAGATGAGCAGCGCCCGGCGGAAGTTGGTCTCCGTCATCCTCCCCAGCACCAGGCCCAGCAGGATGGGCACCGGAGGCATGTCCAGCTTCCGCAGTATCCAGGCCAGCACGCAGAACACCAGCGCCACGGCCACGTCAAAGTAGTTCTTGTTCACCGAGTAGGCCCCGGCGAAGCAGAATATCACGATGATGGGGGTCAGGATCTCCTGGGGGATGGACACCACCTTGGCGAACAGGGGCGTCAGGAGCTTGCCCTGTATGAACATGAAGACATTCACCAGGATGAGGCCCAGCATGATGGCGTACATGATGTCGCCCTGGGTGGTGAAGAGGGAGAGGCCGGGGTTCAGGCCGTTGATCATCAGCGCCGAGAGCATGATGGCCACCGTGCCGTCCCCGGGGATGCCCAGGGTCAGCAGGGGGATGAGGGTGGCGCCGGTGACGGCGTTGTTGGCGGACTCCGCCGCGGCGATGCCCTCCACGGAGCCGTTGCCGAACTCCTCCTTGTGCTTGGACATGTTCTTGGCCTGGCTGTAGCTGAACCAGGACGCCTCGGACGCGCCGGTGCCGGGGATGATGCCCACCATCACGCCGATCAGCGATCCCAGCAGGGCGGGCCGAACCATGCGCTTGTACTCGTCCTTGGTGATGGTGCCGTCGTCCTTCATCTTTCTGGTGTCCATGTGCATCTCCTGGGGCTGATCCTCCGCCCGGCTCACGATCTCCACCAGGGCAAACAGGCCGATCAGGCACACCGCCAGATCCAGACCCAGGTACAGCCGGTTGATGCCGAAGGTGAACCGGTCATAGCTGGTCATGGGGTCGGAGCCGATGCAGGAGATGAGAAGTCCCAGGCAGGCGGCGATGATGCCCCGGATCATGCTCTTGCCGGACACGCCGGCGATGATGGTCAGGCCGAACAGGCACACCATGAAGTATTCCGGCGTGCCCAGCTGGGCGGCCAGCTTTGCCACCTGGGGGCCCAGAAACAGCAGCGCCAGCGCGGAGAATATGCCGCCGAAGGTGGAGGCGTACAGGGCGATCTTCAGCGCCGCCTTGGTACGGCCCTGCTTGGACATGGGATGGCCGTCCAGCATGGTGGCGGCGGCGTGGGGCGTGCCGGGGGTGTTGATCAGGATGGCGGACACGCTCCCCCCGTACCCGCCGGCGCAGTATATGCCCAGCAGGAACATCATGCCGGGGATGGCCGACATGGAATAGGTCACCGGCAGGAACAGGATCACGCACAAAATGACCGTCAGACCGGGGATGGCGGCAAACACCGCGCCGATGAACACGCCGATGTTGATCCACAGAATGTTTTGCAGCGTGAACAAAAGCCCGCTGGCCGGGATGATATGTTGCAGCATTTTCCGTCCCTCCCCTTAAAAATGCACGTTCAGCAAAAACCGGAACACAGCCCATATGCCCACGGCCATGCCCACCGTGATCACATAGTACAGGGGCTTTTTGCACCGGAAGTACAGCAAAAACGCCACCGCGCAGAACACGGCTCCCACCACGAACAGGTCGGTCGTCCGGGCCAGCAGGTAGGTGATCACCAGGATGGCCATGATGATCAGCGCCTTCACTTCCACCAGCAGGTTGATCGTCTTGTACGCAATGGGCCTCTTTTTTATGATCTTGTATATCTCCTTTCCCACCAAAAGCGCGCAGCAGATCATCATGACCCACATCAGCAGCGTGGGAAAGGCCCGGCCGTTGACCACGTCCCGCTCGGAGATGGCCACCTGGCTGGGCATGAGCAGCAGCACCGCCGCCGCTACCAGGAAAAACACCACGCCCACCGTCAGATCCACGGGGATGCGTATCTGCTTTTCCCGCAGCCGGGCGCTGATCCTATCCATCTTATCCTTCACTATGTTGGCCTCCCCTCTCAAGGAAAAAGAAAGGGGAATGGGCAAGGCGCCCATTCCCCGGAAAGCGTCCTGTTACGCGGCAGGCTGGACGATGTCGATATACTCGTTGACGATGTTCTTCACATTGTCCACGTGCTCCAGAACAGCCTCTTCATCCATGGTGTCCACTTCCAGAAGCATGGTTTCGTGGAGCCACTCCACCACTTCCTCGTCGGCCAGGATCTCGTCATAGAGCGCCTTCAGCTCGGCGACCTTCTCCTCATCGGTGCCAGCGGGGGCCATGATGAAGCAGCGGTTGCGGAAGTAGGGATAGTCGTACTGGCCGACGCCCTCCACTCCGGCGAAGGGGCCGTTCTCGATGGCGTCCTCATCGAAGGCGCACACCACCGTCACGCCGCCCTGCTTGAAGGACTCCTCGATCTGGGACTGGTGGCTGACCGCGAACTGGGTCTCGCCCCGGACGACGCCCTGGGCGGCCTCGGCGGCGGACTGGTAGGGGACGATCTTCAGCGCGTCGCCGGCGCCCATGGAGCCGAACAGCGCGGCGGCCAGGAAGGCCTCGGAACCGGTGGCGCCGTTGGTGGCCACGGTGATCTCGTCGGCGTCGGCCACGTAGGCCTGCAGATCCTCTATGTTCTTAATGTCCAGCTTGGCGTCGGCGGACAGAACGAACACGGAGGAATACAGATTCTCCACGAACTCGAAGTTGTCATAGTCGAACTGCATCTTGGCCGGATCCATAATGGAGGTGATGGACAGCAGGCCCTCGCCCACGAACACCAGGCCGGTGTCGCCGGCCTCGTTGTCCAGCACCCAGGTGTTGACGGTGGCGGCATCTCCCTTCTGGGCAAAGGCCACCAGGGTGATGTCGTCGGAATACTCGGAGCTCAGAGCGGCGACCTTCTGGCTGACCAGGGAGGCGACGCCGTCCGGCGCCCAGGGGCAGGTGACCGTCCAGGTCTCGCCGGCGGCAAAGCCGACGGTGCCGGTCATCAGGCTGAACGCGAGAATGAGCGCCAGGCACAGACAAATGCGACGTTTCTTCATGGGTCAATTCTCCTTCATAATAAATTTTCCATGCACTGCTTTACCAGTTCATGGAAACAGTATACCATCCATTCCGTGACAATTCAATAATTATTTTCAAAAATAGGAAATAAATTCTTTCCAAAATTGTAATATTTATATAAATCGTTAGATTTTTCTACGTTTTCCCGCCCTCCGGCGGCTGTCCGTCCGTCATGCACATCTCTCCCGGGCGGCCGCGCCGGTGCGCGGACAAAAAAGGCGCCTCCCTCTGCAAAGGGAGGCGCGCTCGCGCTCATTCGGTTTTCTCCAGTATATCCGCGATGCGCTCGCTGGCCCGGCCGTCCCCGTAGGGATTGACGGCCCGCGCCATGGCGGCGTAGGCCGCCGGATCGTCCAGCAGGCGGGAAAATTCCCGGGCGACGGTCTGCTCGTCGGCGCCCACCACCCGCAGCGTCCCGGCCCGGACGCCCTCCGGCCGCTCGGTGGTCTGGCGCATCACCAGCACCGGCTTTCCCAGACTGGGGGCCTCCTCCTGGATGCCCCCCGAGTCGGTCAGGATCAGATAGCTGCGGGCCATGATGTTGTGAAAATCCACCACATCCAGCGGCTCCGTCAGCCGGATCCGCTCGTGGCCGCCCAGGATCTCACGGGCCGGGGCGCGCACCGCCGGATTCATGTGCACCGGATAGAGGATCTTCACGTCCGGGTGGGCGTCCGTCACCCGCCGGATGGCCCGGAACATCCCCTCCATGGGCGGGCCCAGATTCTCCCGCCGGTGGGCCGTGACCAGCACCAGGCGGCTGCCCGCCGCCCAGTCCAGGAGCGGGTTTACATAATCTTCCCGCACCGTGGTGGCCAGACCGTCGATGGCCGTGTTGCCGGTGACGTATACCCGCTCCGGCGGCACTCCCTCCCCCAGCAGGTTCTCTCTGGCCTGATCCGTGGGGGCGAAGTGGTACTGACTGATGAGGGTGATGGCCCGGCGGTTGAACTCCTCCGGCCAGGGCCGGGCCATATCGTACGTCCGCAGGCCCGCCTCTACGTGGCCCACGGGAAGGCGTCTGTAAAAGGCGGCCAGGGCCGCGGTAAAGGCGGTGGTGGTGTCGCCGTAGACCAGTACCATATCCGGCGCGGCCGCGTCCAGCACCCGCTCCATACCCGCCAGCACCGCCCCGGTCAGCTGGGCCAGGGACTGCTCCGGGCGCATCACGTCCAGGTCGAAGTCCGGCGTGACGCCGAAGGCGTCCAGCACCTGATCCAGCATCTGCCGGTGCTGGCCGGTGACGCACACCTGGCACTCCAGGGCCGGCCGGCTCTGTATCTGACCCACCAGCGGGCACATCTTCACCGCCTCCGGCCGGGTGCCGAACACCAGCAGCAGCCGCTTTGTACGACTCATCCGATGTATTCCCTCTTCAGGGTGACCCGGTCGATCTTGTCGTTGATGGTCATGGGCAGCCGGTCGAGGTGCACATACCGGTTGGGCATCATGTACCCGGGCAGCTTTACCGCCAGGGCCTTGGCCAGGCCGGCCGGCTCCTCCCCGCCCATATACACGCACACGATCTCGTCCTTCTGCTCGTCGAACAGGCAGCAGCCGTTGGACACGGCCGGCACTGCCAGAAGTGCCGTCTCGATCTCCCCCAGTTCGATCCGGTAGCACCCCTGGTGCTTGATCTGGAAATCCTTCCTCCCCTGGAACATGATCTCCCCCCGGTCGTTATAGCGGGCCAGGTCGCCCGTGCGGTACATCCGCTCGTGGAAGGCGTGGTTCATCGGGTTCTGCACGAAGGCCTTTTCCGTCTGGGCGGGGTTGTTATAGTACCCCAGGGACAGGCAGGTGCCCAGCACGCACAGCTCCCCGGTCTCCCCCGGGCCAACGGGCCGGTTTTCGTCGTTGAGTATGAGGATGCGGGTGTTGGCGCAGGGCCAGCCGATGGGCAGGGGCTCGTCGTCGTCAAAGTCCCGATCCACGATGTAATAGGCGCACACGTCGGTGATCTCCGTGGGGCCGTACATATTGCAGTACGCCGCCCCCGGCACCGCCCGCCGCCACATGTTCAGCTGCCGGTTGGGCATGACCTCGCCGCAGAAGTAGATCCGCTTGAGCCAGGTGGGCGGGTTCTTCTCCAGGATGCCGGAGTTGGCCATGGCGATCAGGGCCGAGGGGACGAAAAAGATGGTGTCGATGGCGTGCTCGGCCAAAAACTGCACCATGGTCTTGTGGAAGGAAAAGCACTTCTTGGGGATGATCCAGGTGGTACAGCCGTTTCTGAGGGTGCTGTAGATGTCCAGGGTGGAGTTGTCGAACACGAAGGGCGCTTGGTTGCCGATGACACAGTCCTCCGTCATGTCCAGGGTGTTGTGGAGCCAGTCGGCCCAGTCCACCACGCTCCGGTGGCTGATGGTGACCCCCTTGGGCACGCCGGTGGAGCCGCTGGTGAACAGCACGTACAATAGATCCGTGTCCACATGGGCGGCCCGGACGGCCCCCAGGGCGCTCTCGTCCGGCGCGGTCTGACACGCCTCGTCAAAAAGGACGCAGCCGGCGTCCCCGGCCACGGCCCGGGCGGCCTCGGCGTTCTTTTCGTCATAGAACACGAACGCCGGGCACAGGGTGTCGAAGATGAGTTTGATCCGCTCGGCGGGCATTTTTGTGTCCAGAGGCACGTAAAAGCACCCGGCGCTCACCGCCGCGAAAAAGGCCGCCAGACACTCCGGCGTCTTTTCCATGAACACCGCCACCGGCCGGTTGGCGCTGATCCGGCCGCAGAGATACGTCCCGGCCCGCCGGGACAGATCCCGCAGCTGGGCGAAGGTCAGCGCGGACTTCTCCCCGCCGAAGGCGATCTTGTCCGGAAACCGCCGGGCGGATGCGTCCAGCCAATCCAATACGTTCGTTACCATTTTCCCGTCCCCCTATGCGTTCACAAAAACAGTCTCACCAGCCGCGTCTGCTGCAATATCTGCTGACTGATGACCTTATTGGAGAAGAATACGGCCAGCAGCGAGAGCACGAACACGAATATGTACGCCGTGACCAGGCCCTCCCCGAAGCCCAGGGCCGCGCCCAGCAGCCGGTTGGTCATGGAGCCGATGCCATCCCCCCGGCGGGCCGCCACCAGCTTGGCCAGCACCCGGGTCACCGCCAGACACACCACCAATATGAGCAGACTCATCAGCGCCTGTACCGCCGTGATGAGCACCGGGCGCAGGATGGTCTGGGTGATGATCTGAGCCAGACTGCCCGCGTCCTGGCGGAACATGGCGATGATCTGGTTGGCGGTGGTCTGATCCACCACCTGGCCGCCGAAAAAGCCCCTGAGGCTGTTGAGGATCTCCTGCAGGCTCTCTATGGCCACCGCGCCGCTCTCCATGGCGGACAGCACGTCCGGCGGGATGGCCTCCGCCACCGCGGACACGGCCCGTGGCTCGATAAAGCGGGTGTAGACGATCTCCGCCCAGCCGGCCACATACTGGCTCACCAGGATCACGGCCCCCAGCCAGCCGGCCAGACGCACCAGCTCCGACAGCAGCCCCTGGTGCCACCCGCGCCAGACGATGAACAGCACGGACAGTGCCAGGATGATGTCGTATACCATGCTCGCGGTCAGTTTCACGGCGGGCCCTCCCGTTGGACGCAAATTTACATAATTACAGCTATTATAACCGCAAACGCGCCCAAATGCAAGGGCGCGTTGCAGCCGGCCGCAGAATCCATGGCCCCCTTGCACAGGGGAGGCTCTTCATCGCCGCAGGCGATACCGCATCGACGGCCCCCTTGTGCAAAGGGGGCTGTCAGCGCCTTTGGCGCTGACTGGGGGATTGTCATGTTGATCCTACTGCGCAGTGACAACCCCTCCGACCCGGCTTGCGCCGGCCCACCTCCCCTTACACAGGGGAGGCTACTCATCGCCGCAGGCGATACCATATGGGCGGCCCCCTTGTGCAAAGGGGGCCGTCAGCGCCTTTGGCGCTGGCTGGGGGATTGTCATGTTGATCCTGCTGCGCAGCGACAACCCCTCCGACCCGGCTTGCGCCGGCCCACCTCCCCTTGCACAGGGGAGGCTACTCATCGCCGCAGGCGATAC
>CANQDL010000091.1 GCA_947591105.1 uncultured Oscillospiraceae bacterium | reverse complement strand
CCTGTCCGCCGACAGAGCCCTGGCCGGATATGGCGTCATCCAGGGGATGGCCCTGCCGGTGGTGCTGTTCCCCTCCTGCCTGATGATGGCCGTGGCGGAGCTGATCGTGCCAAAGCTCACGGAAAGGCAGATGCAGCGGGACAGCCGGAGCATCCGCCGTATCACGGAGGACGTGCTCTATAAAAGCCTGGTGTTCTGCGCCATCACCGCAAGCCTTCTGCTGGCGCTGGGGGACTGCCTGGGCACGGTGCTCTACGCCTCAGAGCAGGCGGGACAGTACATACGGCTTCTGGCGCTCATCGTGCCGGTGATGTACATGGACATGGCCACGGACGGCTGCCTGAAGGGCCTGGGCGAGATGATGTTCTGTATGTACGTGAACATCGCGGACGTGGGCCTGTCCGCTCTGCTGGTGTGGCTTCTGCTGCCGGAGTGGGGCCTGAACGCCTATCTGTTCGTCATCTGCTTTACGGAGGTGTTCAACTTCGCGCTGAGCATATGGCGGCTCCGGCGGACGGCGCAGTTCCGGCTGCCCGCAGGACGGACGGCGTGGGTGATCCTGTGGGCGGCCCTGTGCGGCGCCGCCGCCCGGCTCCTAGGGCTCTATACCGGCGCGGGCGAGAATGCCCTTGCGTTGGCATTTTCCCTGGGCGCGGGATTGGGGCTCTATCTGCTGGCAATGCGCGGACGCATGGACACGGGGATATAAAGCCGAAAACCGGCATGGCGCAGGCCATGCCGGCTTTCATTTTCTGCGTCAGATCTCGAACCAGCGTATGCCGTTGGGCTCCAAATGCAGCGCAAAGCAGCTTCCGTCCGTGAATACGGTGGTATCCTGGGGCTCATAGGTGTTGTTCACCACGCAGTAGCGGCCGCTGTCCAGATAGGCGTGCACCTCCGCGTTGGGATTGGAGGAAAACCACTTTTCCAGCTCCCCCTCTCCGTGGCAGCTCCACAGCACCGCCCGGTGCAGAAGGCGGCTGTTTTGGAAGCTGTAGGGCAGTCCGGAGATGTATACCGCCCGGCCCGCGCCGAACTGGTTGACCGCCAGCTGCACCTCCCTGTCCCGCTGGACAAGGATCTGCGTCCCCGGCAGGGCGTATATGCTCTTCTTTCCTTCGCCGAAGTCCACCGGGCCCTGCCCGTCCGCCAGGATGAAGTGGTCGGGGTGTTCGTCCCAGTTGTACTTATCGTAGTTGAGGGTAAAGCCGGTCTCCTTCTCCACGCCCAGCACGCCGGCCAGCTGCAAATACCGGCCCTGGTACTGGTGGCCGGATGGCTCGCCCACGCCAATAAAGCCGCCCCCATTCCAGACAAAGCGCTTGACCGCGCCGCTGACCCGGGGATCTTCCCACACCGCACCGCCGGTGTGGGCGGTGTCACCGTCGCCGATGTTGAGCAGCACGTCGATCCCGTCCAGCAGCTTGGGATCGGCCAGAATGTCGTCAAAGCTGATAAAGCGCACGTCATAGGGCGCGCCGGACAGGGCCTCGATCACGCCGGCATAGGAATAGTTCTGCTTCTGATAGAGGGCATGGTGCACCATGTGGCAGCCCCAGGAGCGCGCCTTGCCCCAGCAGTTGAGCACCGCCACCGTCTTGACGCACCAGGGCCTTCTGCCCTGGATGTTGCCGTAGAGCTCCCGAAATTCCTCGCACACGTTCTGCACGTAGTCGATAAACTCCGGAAACTCGCAGGCCAGCTTCAGATACCCGCCGTAGCCGATCCGATCCACCGGCTTGCGCAGCAGCGCCCGCCGGGCGGTGACCCAGTTCTCCTTGGCCTGACGCACCGGGTCTCCGCCGGGATGGAACGTGTCCGGGAAAAAGTAGGGCAAAAGCCGCCCCTCGGTGTATTTCACCCCGGGGATGTCGGAGATGAGCCGGAGCGTGGAGCCGTTGCCCACGCTGCCCACCACCGCGTCCAGACCGATGGAGGCGAATTCCTCCATATAGGGCTCCGTGCCGATCCAGTGGTCGCCCAGGAACATCATGGACTGCTTGCCGTACTCGTGGGTGATGTCCACCAGCTCCTTGGCCAGCGCGGCCACCTCACGGCGCTGGAAGGCCATGAAGTCCAGATACTGCCGGGAGGGCACCCGGTACTGGTTGTTGTAATACCCCTGGTCGATGATATACTCCGGCCGGAAGGGATACCCCACCTCCCGTTCAAACTGCTCCAGGATATAGGGGCTGACCGAGGCGGAATAGCCATACCAGTCCACATACTTCTCCCGTTTGAGCTCGTCAAAGACCAGCGTGAACTGGTGGAAAAAGGTGGTGAAGCGGATCACATCCACATAGGGGTGCTCCTCTATGAACCGGCGCAGGCGCTGCTTGGAAAAGGCGCGGGTCTTGGGCTGGCGCACGTCGAAGGTGATCTGGTGCTCAAAGTTCGTCCAGCCGTTGGTGACGGCGTTATACATATGCACCGGATCCCAGATGAGATAGGCCAGAAAGCTCACCGTGTAGTCGTGGAATGCTTCCGGCTCCTCAATGACGACGCAGCCGGTCTGCCCGTCATAGCGCCAGCGATCCGGCGGGAGAGGCTGTCCAGTAGTGCGATCCATGACCTCCCACCAGCGGCGGATGTCGTCCCGGTCGTTCACCGCCATCAGCTCCGGGCTGATGCCCTGCATCAGCGGGATGGAAACAGGCGCGTCAGCGGCTGTATAAAAGCCGGTCATGATGTAGCACTGCTGCACCTCGTCGGGGTTTGCCCGGGCCCAGTCGTTGTCCTTGCGAGTGGTGTAATAGGTGGAGTATATCTTCGCGTCCACACCCTTGAGCGCTTCGGGAAAATCCGTCCCGTCGCAGTCCCGGATGGCGTCGGCCCCCCACTGATCCATGATCTCCAGCGTGCGCAGGATCACGTCCTGATCGGTGGGGATGGTGACGCGGCCTTTGTTCTTGTTCATAGAAACGCTTCCCTTTCCGTGATGACGCTCATCCCTTCACACCGCCGGCCGTGACGCCGGAGATAATGCGCCGGGACATGAACAGATACAGCAGGAACGTGGGCAGGAACACGATGATCACCGCCGCGAACAGTCCGCCGTAGTTGCCGGAATACTTCATGGAGTTGACGATCTGCAAAAGCCCCACGCCCACGGGGGTCATGCTGTTGGAGCTGGTGAAGATCAGCGCCATGAAGAACTCGTTCCAAACCGACAGGAAGTTGAAAATGGTCACCGTGATGATGGCCGGCTGGATCAGCGGCAGCATGATGACCCAGAAGGTCTTGCCCGCCGAACAGCCGTCGATGGCGGCGGCCTCCTCGTAGTCGTGGCTCAACGTGGCGAAGAAGTCCAGCATATAGATGGCCGTATAGGGCACCCGCATGAAGATGTAAAGCGCGATCAGCAGGATGCGGCCTTTGATGCCCCACTTCACCGCCAGGGTGTACAGCGGCATGATGATCATGATGGCCGGCACGCTCATGGCGATGACCAGCGCGATGCGGATGGTCTTGCTGCCCCGGAAATTCCACCGGGAGAGCACATAGGCCGCCGGCGCCGCTATGAGCAGCACCCCCGCGCAGGACACGATAGAGTACAGCAGAGAGTTGCCGAAAAACACCGACACGTTTTGTGTCTTCCATGCGGTGACATAGTTCTCCCAGTGAAAGCCGCTCTCAAACTGCATTACCTTGCCGGTGAATATGTCTTTGGAGGTGGACAGGCTGGCGCCGAATATCCAGGCCAGCACGACCACCATAAACAGCACGTAAATGCCTACCACCAGGTAGCCGGGAAGCATTTTCAGCTCGCGCTTCCAGTTTGCCTTGCGTTTGGTCTTTTCCATTGCCTCCCCCTCCTGTCAGTATTCCAGATCGTTGCTTTTCAGCAGCTTATCCGTGAGCACGTACACGATAATGATGATGATGGTCAGCACCACGCCCACCGCGGCGCCGGCGCCGGCGTCCGTCGTCACCACGCCCTTGCCGCCGAACACGGTGTCATACAGATACACCACTGGCACGATGGTGGAGCCCTCCGTCTGCACCGGGGAAAACAGCTTCGACCACAGGTAGAACGTGGCGGCGTTGATGGTCCAGAAGGTGATGGTGGTCTTGATGATGCCCTTTAAGAGGGGCAGCGTGATGCGGAAAAACTGGGTCGTCTTTTTGGCCCCGTCGATGGTGGCCGCCTCATAGAGATCCTGGGGTATCCCCTCGATGCCGCTGATGTAGATGAGCATATAATAGCCGATGCTGCCGTAAATGAACGCGGCGATCATAGCCCAGAGCTTGGCGTCCGTGCCCAGCCAGCGGATCTTGTCGAAGCCCAGGGCCGTCACCAGCTGGTTCAAAAGGCCGTAGTCGTAGTTGAATATGTACTGCACCCACATGGTGGCCAGAGCCACGGCGCTGATCACATTGGGCAGATAGATAGCCGCCCGGAAAAAGCCCTGAAAGCGGATGCCGCTGGTCAGTATCACCGCGATCAGCAGGGACAGGGCCAGGGTGATGACGCCGCCCACGATCCATATGGCCAGGAAGTTCTTCATCGAGGTGACAAAGCTGGCGTTGTGCATGATCTTAAAGTAATTGGCCAGACCGTTGAAGCTCCAGTCATCCAGCCCGGCCGTCACACTCTCCACATGGAAGAAGCTCATGGCCACTGTCCGCAGCACCGGATAGACATACATGAGCAGCAGAGTGATCACAGCAGGCGCCATAAACATGAATATAAGCGTCTTATTCTTTTTCATTGCGCTGCCTCCCCTTCGCCGATATCAAAAAACAGGCGGCACCGAAGTGCCGCCTGTCCCATTCATAGATCAATACAGAGCGTCCATGGCGGCGCAGAAGTCAGCACCGGTCTCATATTTGCCCTCGAACAGCTCCGTGAACAGGGTCTTCATGTCGCCCCAGGCGGGGTGGGTGTTCAGGGAAGTGCACCAGCCCATGGGAGCGGTGGTGTTCTTCAGCGTGTCCACCGCGGTGGGCAGATAGTCGCAGGTGTTGTGGGGATCGGCAGGGATCTGGCCGGCCGTATCAGCCATCTTCTGATCGTAGTCCTCAGTGACCAGGAACATGATGAAGTCAAAGGCCTCCTGGGGATGCTCGCTGTAAGAGGTGATGGCCAGGGAGTTGGCGCCCACATAGCAGGAGTCAGGGCTGGCGCCGCCCTCCATGGCGGGATAGTTGATCAGACCCCAGTTCTGCGGGCCAAACACGTTGTCCACCTCGGCGGTGACGTAGTTGGCGCACACGACCATGGCGGCCTCACCGGTGCCGACCTTGTTCTGGCTGGCGGGATACTCGTCGGGAGCGCCATCCACCAGATAGCCCTTGTCGATCAGGTCAATGATGTCCTGGGCAGCCTGAACGGCCTTTTCATTGTCGGCCCAGCCGCCGTTGTCGCGCAGCTCGGCGATGCCGTCCTCACCCAGATAGCGAACCAGATGATAGTAGAAGGTGAAGTTGGTGTAAGCGGAGTCCTGGGCAAAGGGAGCGATATCGGCGTCCTTCAGCTTGGCGCACACGTCCAGCAGCTCAGCCCAAGTGGTGGGCAGTTCCTCGATGCCGGCGGCCTCAAAGGCGTCCCGGTTGTAGAAGATGCCGCCGACCTGGGGCTGCTCCACGATGCTGTTCAGATAGCCGACCCAGCTCACGACCTGGTCGTTGAGGACGGCGTAGCTGTGATCGGCATAGCCGGCGGCCTCGGCCATCTCGGTCAGGTCAAGGATCTTTTCCTTGTCGTAAGTATTGGAAATACGGTTGTAGTCGTCCTCGAAGATGTCCACCGCATCTTCCGCGTCCAGAGCGGCCTGGATCTGGGTATTCAGGTCGCGGCCGCGCCACTCGATGTTCACGCGCACGCCGGTCTCGGCCTCGTAGGCCTCGGCGGCCTCGGCGATCACTGTGGCCTGGGGCTCACCCTCGTTCCACATAGACCAGAAGGTGATCTCAACGGGGTCGTCAGCCAGCGCATACCCCCCCAGGGCGAGCACCATGACGGCGACCAGGATCATGCTGAGAAGTTTCTTCATCTGCTATTCCTCCTAAACAAATTTTGTAATAAATGGCTTACCTACTTCTGTTCATGGGTCAAGTATATACCTTTGGGCGGCGAAAACAATGTGTTTATTGCTCTGCTTTTTATTTATTTTGCTATTTTTATGTATTATCACTTATAAAATCCCGGCGTGAAAGCATTCTTTAGGCAAATTGTCATAACTTGCCACGCTGTCAGCGCCATGCGTTTTTTCCCGTCAAAGACACGGCAGATGTTGCATCCTGTCGGAAAAAACGCTATAATGTTCACCGACGGCGGATCTATCTTGCGCAAGAGGAGGCAACGGATGTGAGTACGCAGCAATACATCCTGTCTGCGGAGGAGCCCGTACCGGGGCTGGACAGCGCGCGGCTTTTGTACGTGACCCGCGCCCAGTACAGCCCCGAGTGGAACAGCGCCGCCCATATCCACGCTTGTGCGGAGGTGTTCTTCATCACCGGCGGCAGCGGCTCTTTGCAGCTGCAGCAGCAGACCGTCCCCCTGACGGACGGGGATCTGATCGTGGTGAACGCGGGGGTGCCCCACACGGAGCGGAGCCAGAGCGCCGATCCCATGCAGTACGTGGTGCTGGGGGTCGAGGGGCTGGAGGTGCTCGCGGGGCCGGGGGGCTACATGCTGCTGCACGGCTTCACCGGCCAGCGGCAGACGGCCATGTGCCTGGAGCTGCTGATACAGGAGGCCGCGGCCGGACAGGACGGCCGCACCGCCCTCTGCCAGAGTCTTTTGCGTATCCTTCTGATCCTGATGAGCCGGCAGCGGCAGTCCGTCCTCTTCCCCGTTGACCCGGAGCAGAAGTCCAGCCGGGAGTGCGCCCTGGTGCGCCGGTACATCGACAACCACTTCAAGGAGAGTCTCACCCTGGATCAGCTGTCGGCCATAGCCCATATCAGCAAGTATTATTTAAGCCACGCCTTCCAGCGGGAATACGGCGTCTCCCCCATTCGCTACATGACCCAGCGGCGCATTCAGGAGAGCCGGTTCCTCCTGGCGGAGACCGACCACTCTCTGTCCCAGATCGCCCAGATGCTGGGCTTCTCCTCTTTGAGTTACTTCTCCCAGTGCTTCCGGCGCATGGAGGGCGTCAGCCCCAAGGAATACCGCCAGCGCCGCCGGGGCGGGAAATCATCGTGAGGTAAGATATATGACCTGCTTTTTCACCAGCTCTGCCATGATCCCCGACACATTGGATCTGAACCCTGCCAACGGCTTTATCCACCGGCTGCACCTGGCGGTGCCCTATCCCTGCCGGGCGCTGTACGTCTGCTCCGACCCGGACGACTGGGAGAAGACGGATCTCTACGCGGAATCTACCGCCGAGTCCATGGAGAGGGCCGGCTTTGCCTTCGCCGAATTTGAGGTGCTGGACAGCCGGAACGCGGAGCACGCGGCGGCGCTCATCCAAAACGCCGAGCTCATCATCCTCTGCGGCGGCCACGTGCCCACCCAGAACGCCTTCTTTCAGGCCATCGGTCTGAAGGAGCTGCTGGCCGGCTTTGACGGCGTGATCGTGGGCATTAGCGCCGGGAGCATGAACAGCGCGGGCACCGTCTACGCCCATCCGGAACTGGAGGGCGAGGCCGTCGATCCGGACTATGAGCGCTTTCTGCCCGGCTTGGGCCTGACGGAGGTCAACATCCTCCCCCACTATAACACCATCGCCGGAGACACCCTGGACGGGCTGGATCTGTTTGACGACATCGCCATTCCCGACAGCGTGGGCCGGACGTTTTTCGTTTTGCCCGACGGCAGTTACATCCTCTCCCGGGACGGACGGCAGACCCTTTACGGCGAGGCGTATGTCATCTGTGACGGCCAGATGGAGCAGATCTCCGGGGACGGGGACGAAGTGCCCCTGGACGAATAGCCCCAAACAAAATGATGAACGGCGCGGTGTAAACCGCGCCGTTCGAGTATTTATTTTTCCTTCATCACGCACTGGGCAAAGTAGCACTGCCCCGGCGGGACGTCCAGCTCCACGCTGTTTTCGTCCAGCGCCCGCCAGGAGAGTTCCTCCCCCATCACGTCCCTGTCCACAAGTCCCGCCGCGCCGACGGCCCCCAGGGGCAGACGGATGCGCTCCGGGTCATTCCCGGCGGCGATCACCGCCACAAACGCCTCGTCCCTTGTAAACCGGGCCAGGGCCGCTACCCGCCCCTTGGCATAGAGGAACTTCATTCCGCCGCTTTGCAGGGACTTGTGCGCCCCTTTCAGGCGGGCCATGGTGCGGTAGAGCCGGTACTGCTCCCCCTTCTGAAAATCCTTGTGCCACGGCATGGGATAGCGGCAGCCCTCGTTGGTGCCCAGGCGGCCGTCGATGGACGCCTCGTCGCCGTAGTAGATGCTGGCGGCGCCGGTGAGGATGAACTGAAAATACACCGCGCCCCGGTATGCCTGCGCCGATATGGCCGGGTCGTTGTGCAGGCGGCTTGCGTCGTGGCTGTCAAAAAGGTTGAACTGATTCTCCCACATGACCCAGGGCAGCTTTGCCAAAAAGTCCATCACCCTGTTTTCCAGATCTTCCCCCGTCATGGGGCGTCTCACCCGGCGCATAAGCGGATCGCGGCCCAGAAACAGATCCGCCTGGCCCAAAAACTGCCGTATGGGGCGGCCGCAGCCGAAATAGTTCATGGGCGCGTCCCACTCGTCCCCCTGCAGATACCCGGCGCAGTCCCCCCAGTCCTCCGCCAATATGTACGCCTGGGGATTCTCCGCCCGGATGCTTTGCCGGATCTCCGGCC
>CANQDL010000090.1 GCA_947591105.1 uncultured Oscillospiraceae bacterium | reverse complement strand
CACAACACAACACAAAGCCGCACAACCCGCCCTTGTAAAAAGCCAAGGGAACAGGTATAATGAACCTTGGGCGCATTTATTGCTGTGTAGGAGCCCATACTCCTGCATAGGGCCGTGAGGTGTCCTACCACCTTGCGGCCCGCCTTTGTCATTTCGACATTGCTATTATAGCGCGTTGTTTCCTTGGGCGCAAGTATTTTTCCAACCGTCTGTATACATACGAAAAAGACACGCTGCGGTGCAGCGTGTCTTTTTTTGTATGTTCCCTTACTTGGCGTACTCCACGGCCTTGGTCTCCCGGAGCACGTGGACTTTGATCTGGCCGGGGTAGGTGAGCTCTTCCTCGATCTTCTTGGCGATGTCCCGGGCCAGCAGGGTCATCTGATCCTCACTGACCTGCTCGGGCTTGACCATGATCCGGATCTCCCGGCCGGCCTGGATGGCGTAGCAGCTGTCGATGCCGGGGAAGGACATGGACACCTCCTCCAGCTTCTCCAGGCGCTTGACGTAGTTTTCGATGTTCTCCCGCCGGGCGCCGGGGCGGCTGGCGGAGATGGCGTCGGCGGCCTGGACGATGCAGGCGATCACCGTCTGGGGCTCCACGTCCCCGTGGTGGGCGGCGATGGCGTGGATGACCTCGTTGGATTCCTTGTACTTCTTGGCGATGTCCACGCCGATGGTGACGTGGCTGCCCTCCACCTCATGGTCGATGCTCTTGCCGATGTCGTGCAGCAGGCCCGCCCGCTTGGCGGTGGCGATGTCCACCCCCAGCTCTGCGGCGATGAGCCCGGAGATATGGGCCACCTCCATAGAGTGGTTGAGCACGTTCTGGCCGTAGCTGGTGCGGTACTTCTGCCGGCCCAGGAGCTTGACCAGCTCCGGGTGCAGACCGTGCACGCCGGTCTCGAACACGGCGCGCTCGCCCTCGGCCTTGATGGTGGCGTTGACTTCCTTCTGGGCCTTGGCGATCATCTCTTCGATGCGGGCCGGGTGGATGCGTCCGTCCGCAATGAGCTTCTCCAAAGCCAGCCGGGCCACTTCCCGGCGGACAGGGTCAAAGCAGGAGACCGTGATGGCCTCCGGTGTGTCGTCGATGATCAGATCCACGCCGGTGAGATTTTCGATGGAGCGGATATTCCGGCCCTCCCGGCCGATGATCCGGCCCTTCATCTCATCGTTGGGCAGGCTGACGACCGAGACGGTGACCTCGCTGGCGTGGTCGGCGGCGCAGCGCTGGATGGCCAGGGCGATCACTTCCCGGGCCCGCTGGTCGGCCTCCTCCTTGAACTGGGCCTCGATCTCCCGTACCTTGACGGCCTGCTCGTGGGTCACCTCGCTGGCCAGCGAGTCGATGAGCAGCTGTTTTGCATCCTCGGCGCTGTACCCGGAGATGCGTTCCAGCACCTCCAACTGGGACGCCTTGAGCTTCTGTACCTCCGCCTGCTGGGCCTCCACCTCGGATATCTTCTTGGTGAGAAGCTCGTTTTTCCGGTCGATGGCGTCGGTCTTTTTGTCCAGATGCTCTTCCTTCTGCTGTAAGCGGTGCTCCTGCTTGGAGAGCTCCGCGCGTCTTTCCTTGACCTCCCGCTCATACTCTGAGCGGTTCCTGTGTATCTCTTCCTTCGCCTCCAGCAGAGCTTCGCGCTTTTTGCTCTCGCCGGACTTTATGGCCTCATTGAGTATTCTCTTCGCTTCCTCCTCTGCCGAGCCGATCTCCCGCTCGCTCACCCGCTTGCGGTAGATCGTGCCCCCGCCGAAGCCCAGGGCACAGCCCGCCAGGATCAGAATGATCCCTAACCATATTGGCATTCTAAGTATACACACCTCCTGTTCTACGTAATCTCTTCGCATACGGCGGGTATCAAGCACCCCATCCGATCAATCAAGGACGCAACAGTGGAATAATCATCCATTTATCCCACTGTAACTCAATAATTTTAATGCAAAAAGGGTTTTATGTCAAGTGAAATTTTCCGTGATACGAGAAAGGAGGACGCAAACGCGTCCTCCTGTCCGTTCAGCTGTTTCGGAATCTTGCCAAAAAATCCTTTGTCTCCTGGCGCTGGGGATTTCCCAGCACGTCCGCCGGGGCGCCCTGCTCGCAGATGACACCCTGGCTCATGTACACCACCTGGTTGGACACGTCCCGGGCGAAGGCCATCTCGTGGGTGACTACCAGCATGGTCATGCCGCCGGAGGCCAGATCCTGCATGACGGAGAGCACCTCGCCCACCATCTCCGGGTCAAGGGCGGAGGTGGGTTCGTCGAACAGCAGCACCTCCGGGCCCATGGCCAGGGCCCGGGCGATGGCCACCCGCTGCTTCTGCCCGCCGGAGAGCTGCCGGGGCTTGGCCTTGATGTAGGGAGCCATGCCCACCTGCTGCAGATACCGCAGGGCGGTCTGGCGGGCCTCCTCCTTGCTTTTTTTGAGCACCTTCATCTGCCCCACCATGCAATTTTTCAGCACGGTCATGTTGTTGAAAAGGTTGAAGGACTGGAACACCATCCCCACATGGGAGCGGTACTCCGGGGCGTTCACGCCCCGACCGGTCACATCTTTCCCGTGAAAGAGTATCTCCCCGCTGGTGGGGGTCTCCAGCAGGTTCACGCACCGCAAAAGGGTGCTCTTGCCGGAGCCGGACGCGCCGATGATGGCCGTCACGTCCCCCTTGGAGACGGTGAAGTCGATGTCCCGCAGCACCTCATGGGAGCCGAAGCTCTTAGACAGGTGGCGTATCTCCAGAATGGTGTCCGCCATTACCGCTCCCCCCTGTTCCTGCCGAGTTTGACCTCCTGGATGACCGTGTCCCGGGAGGGCTTGTGCCGCTCGTCGAAGGGGGTGCCCTTGTCCGGGTAGTTGTAGGTGCCGGCGGCCATGACCAGCTGGTCGTCGTTGACCAGCTCGTAGTTGTCCGCGCCGTCCAGCTTCTTCTCTATCCACCGGAGGATGAAGGAGGCCACCAGGGTCATGCAGAGGTAGCCGAACATTTCCACCGTGGCGGAGGGGAAGTACTTGTACGTCGCGCCGGCGGCTGCACGGTGGGCGGCGAAGAATTCCGTAAAGCTGATGATGAACATCACGGAGGTGTCCTTGATGTTGATGATGAGGTTGTTGCCGATCTGGGGCATGATGTTGCGCAGGGCCTGGGGGATTATCACATTCACCATGGTCTGCACATGGGTCATGCCGATGGCCTTGGCCCCCTCGGTCTGGCCCGGATCCACGGAGATGATGCCGCCCCGAACCGACTCGGCCATGTACGCGCCGGTGTTGATGGACACCACCAGGATGGCGGCGGCCCATACGCTCTCAAAGCGGACGGCGTTGTCGGTGAAATAGGGCAGGCCGTAGTAAATGAACACCGCCTGCAGCACCATGGGGGTGCCCCGGAAGATCTCCACATAGGCACGAATGACCCCCCGGAGCAGCCCCAGCAGAACCCGCTTGACCATGTTGTCCGTCTTGGAGTGGGGGATGGTCTGCAGGATGCCGCAGAGGAACCCGATGACACAGCCAATGGCGGTGGCGACCAGGGCCAGGATCAGCGTGTTGCGCACGCCGTTGAGATAGGCCCCTCCGTAGGTTCCCAGCAGAACCTGGATGTCGGCAAAGAGCTTGGTCAGCTTTTCCATAGAAACTCCTCACAGGACAGGGGACGGCATGCACCGTCCCCTGTCCGGGTCATGTATGTTGTTTATTCCGCGTCCAGGTAAATGCGCAGCGGCTGCACGGCCGTAGCCTGATCCATGAGGGCGACGAAGTCGTCCTCGGTCATGGTCTCCAGCACGGCGTTGATGGCATCCCGCAGCTCCGTGTTGCCCTTCTGCATGGAGATACCGATGTTGATGTCGCCCTCGGACACCTCAAAATCGTCGTCCGTGCCGGCGAAATCCAGCAGCACCATGTCGTCATAGGCGGCGCAGGCGGCCTTGGCGGTGGGGGTGTCGGTGCAGACGAACTGCACCGCGCCGGTCTCCAGCGCCATCAGCATGGCGGGAGCGGTCTCGGTAGCGGTCTGGATCTCAGCGCCCTCGATCTGGGGCAGGCAGGTGTCATACCAGATGGTCTCGATCTGGGCGGTGCAGGTGCCGCCGGCCAGGTCGCTGATGCCCTGAGCATCGGCAAACTCGCTGTCCTCGGTGGTCAGGCACACGATGGTGGCGTAGTAGTAGGGACCGGCGAACTCCACTTCCTCGGAGCGCTGCTCGGTCATGGACTGGCCGGCGATGACCGCGTCATACAGGCCGGTCTGGACACCGGGTACCAGGGAGTCCCAGTCGGTGCGGATGACCTCCAGATCCCAGCCGTAGGCCTCGCAGATGCGCTTGGCGATGATGACGTCGTAGCCGTTGGCATACTCGTTGCTGGAGCCGGAGATGGGCACGGCCCCGTTGGAGTCGTCGGACTGGGTCCAGTTGTAGGGGGCGTAGCCGCACTCCATGGCGATGGTGAGCACGCCGTCCTCCACGCCGGGGATGGCGCTGGTGTCCACGTCGGTAAAGTCGGGCACCTCGGGGATGACGGCCTCTTCATCCTCGGCGGCGAAAGCGGCGGCGCTCATGCACAGCACCAGGCACAGGGCCATCAGTATAGCGGTGATTCTTCTCATTGTTTTGGTTCTCCTTTTTCAAAATCTTTCGTCCTCTGCTGCAGGTCAGGACGTTAGACCCAAGGCGTCGTTCGGAAGAAGGACTTGCGCCTGTCGGCGAGGGATCATTTCGCCGGGCGAGGCGGACGCCCCGCAGGAATACTTTGTGTATTTCAAGGGGCGGCCAGCGAAGCCTGTCGCAAAAAGACCTGCCGGCGGGGCGCAAGGAGTTCTTACGAACGATGCCAACAAAAAATTGGATCGCTTTGTCAAGCGATCCACGGAAGTTCGGATTGTGCCCGCAAGGGGCTTTCCATCGGCCATGACAGCGCTCCACAAAAACTTGTGACAGTCCGGCGGATATTCTCCGACGGCCCAGCGGCGGGAGCCCAGACACGCTCCCAACGCTTCGGCGGCGTTCCCTTTTCCCGCCCCCGGCTGTCTGGCCTTGGGAACGGGTACTGATGAAAACCGCGCCTCTGTTCAGCGATTCAATTTTCAAGCGCGCTTATCATACCATCCCCGCCGGCCGGCTGTCAACAGCCCTTTTATGTTTTTGTATGATTGAATAAAGCGCCCGGGCACTTTTTTGATTTCATTTGGTAAATCAAGACAGCAAAACCCCTCAAAGCAGATACTTCACCGCCCAGAGAAGCCCCACCCCCGGAACCCCCAGGGCCGCCGACACCGGCACGGTCAGCCGGTTCAGACCCACCCCGGCGTCGAACAGCGCCCCCAGGCAGTTGGCCATCAGCAGGGCCGTGAGCCCCATCGCGGCGTGCAGGCCCGCCCGGGCAAGCCAGTCCTTCGTTTTCATCATGATGCTGTGGCTCTGCCAGAGCGCCAGCGCCCCCACCGCCACAAACAGCGCCTTCAGCGCGTAATCGGGCATACTTGTCCCTCCCTTCCATAAATTGTATTTGTGTTTCCGCCGTTTTAGACGTATACTATGGCCAGAGAGAAAACGCGCTATCACTTTGGCGGGGACGACTGTCCCCGCCGGTTTTTGTCTGTCCCTTTTCCGCCCCGGGCGGGCCGGCAGGCCGACGCCTCCTTGCATTTTTCCATAAATATGATATACTGTGTTCATACTGGGAAAGTTATGTCCACCGGACTACTAAATATTGAAGCGAGGAAACCATGGCAAAGGGAAAAAAGCGGGTATACGGCAACGAATCCATCAGTCAGCTCAAGGGCGCCGACCGGGTGCGCAAGCGCCCGGGGGTCATTTTCGGCTCCGACGGGCTGGAGGGCTGCGAGCACTCGGTATTTGAGATCCTGTCCAACTCCATCGACGAGGCCCGGGCGGGCTACGGCGATCTGATCACCGTCACCCGGTTCGAGGATCACTCCATCCAGGTGGAGGACTTCGGCCGGGGCTGCCCGGTGGACTATAACCCGGCGGAGGGCCGGTACAACTGGGAGCTGGTGTACTGCGAGCTCTACGCCGGCGGCAAGTACGAAAACGAGGAGGGGGAGAGCTACGAGTACTCTCTGGGCCTGAACGGCCTGGGCGCCTGCGCCACCCAATACGCCTCCCAGTACATGGACGTGACCGTCTGGCGGGACGGGGCCCGGTACGACCTGCGCTTTGAGAAGGGCCAGATCGTGGGCCAGCTGAAAAAATCCCCCATGGATCGGAAAAAGACCGGCACCACCCACCGGTGGAAGCCGGATCTGGAGGTGTTCACCGATGTGAACATCCCGGAGGAGTGGTTCCGGGACACCCTGCGGCGGCAGGCGGTGGTGAACGCCGGCGTCACCTTCCGGCTGCGCATCCAGCACGGGAGCAAATTCGAGACCACCGATTACGTATACGAGCAGGGCATCCTGGACTACGTGACGGAGACGGCGGGGGAGCAGACCCTCACCGCGCCGGTGTTCATCGAGGCGGAGCGCCGGGGCCGGGATCGGGAGGACAAGCCGGAATACAAGGTCAAGCTCTCCGCGGCGTTCTGCTTCTCCAACCGGGTGAATCTTCTGGAATACTACCACAACTCCTCCTGGCTGGAGCACGGGGGCGCCCCGGACAAGGCGGCCCGGCTGGGATTTGTGTACGCCGTGGACGCCTATATCAAAAAACTGGGCAAGTACCAGAAAAACGAGTCGAAGATCTCCTTTCAGGACGTGCAGGACTGCCTGGTGCTGGTGACCAACTGCTTCTCCACCCAGACCAGCTATGAGAACCAGACGAAAAAGGCCATCACCAACCGGTTCATCCAGGACGCCATGACCGACTTCTTCAAGCAGAAGCTGGAGATCTGGTGCATCGAGCACAAGGCCGAGGCGGACAAGATGGCCGAGCAGGTGCTCATCAACAAGCGCAGCCGGGAGCAGGCGGAGCGGGCCCGGCTGAATATCAAGAAAAAACTCACCGGCTCCATGGACATCGTCAGCCGGGTGGAGAAATTCGTGGACTGCCGCAGCCGGGACGCCGGGCAGCGGGAGCTGTACATTGTGGAGGGGGACAGCGCCCTGGGCTCCTGCAAAATGGGTCGGGACGCGGAATTCCAGGGCATCATGCCCGTCCGGGGCAAGATCCTCAACTGCCTGAAGGCGGACTATACCCGCATCTTCAAAAGCGACATCATCACAGACCTTTTGAAGGTGCTGGGCTGCGGGGTGGAGGTGGAAAAGCACGGAAAGGATCTGAACAACTTCGACCTTTCTAACCTGCGCTGGAACAAGGTGGTCATCTGCACCGACGCGGACGTGGACGGCTTCCAGATCCGCACGCTGATCCTGACCATGCTCTGGCGGCTGACGCCCACCCTCATCCGGGAGGGCTACGTGTACATCGCCGAGTCGCCCCTCTATGAGATCACCTGCCGGGAAAAGACCTGGTACGCCTATTCCGACGGGGAGAAGAACCGGATCGTGGAGGAGCTGGGCAGCGCGAGATTCTCCGTCAACCGCTCCAAGGGCCTGGGAGAGAACTCGGCGGAGATGATGTGGCTGACCACCATGAATCCCGAGACCCGCCGGCTGATCCGGGTGCTGCCGGAGGACGCAGAGCGCACGGCCTACTATTTCGACCTGTTCGAGGGCAACGATCTGGAGGGACGGAAAAACCACATCGCCCGGGAGGGCTATAAATACCTGGAACTGGCAGACATATCCTGACGATCAAGAGGAGGAGAAAAAACATGAAAAAACTGATCTCTCTGTTTTTGGCGGCGGCGTTGCTGCTCACCGCCCCGGCGGCCGCTCTGGCCGAGCAGGCGCCGGACTACACCGACCTGGTGACTGACGCCTTTTCCTACGCATTCGACGATGAATGGTCCACATACGACTACCACGTGCCCAAGATCAACCGGGACGAGGCCGGCATCCAGGCGGTGAACGCCGACATCTGGGCCAAGTATTACGAGGACGAGCTGTGGGGCGAGTACGGCGCGCTGACCGCCCTGGAGCAGGGATATTCCTCCGAGCCCTATAGCATCTCCTACCAGTGGGCCGTCAACGGAGACCTGCTCTCGCTGGTGGTAGCGTCCCACTTCGACGCCGATTACAATTCATATGTGATCTACAACGTGTCCCTATCCGTGGGCCGGCGCATCACCGACGGCGAGCTGCTGGACGTGCTGGGCATCAGCCGGGAGGACTTCGCCGCCCAGGCCGGCCAGGTGCTTGCCGACACCTTTGAGGAGCAGTGCAGCTTCTTCCCGGAGGACGAGTTCAAGGCCGAGCAGCGCGCCGCCAACAACTCCGCCGCCAACGCCCAGGCCGTCAAGCCCTATCTGGACGAGAACGGCCAGCTGTGCGTGATCGGCACGGTGTACGCCCTGGCCGGCGCCGGGCAGTACGACCAGCCGCTGACCGTGCTGGGCCCGGAGCAGATCCCTGCCGGGACTGTCAGCACCGCAGGTCTGCCCGCGGAGGCGCCGGAGGACGACCGGCTGGCGTATTTTCTGGAGAACTGCGACACGGTGCGCTTCACCCGGCAGGACATCGAGGGCTTTGACGAGCAGATGTGCGAGTATGCCCGCAACGGCGTCTACGCCCGGGCGGGCCGGAAGTTCCTCAGCCCGGAGCTGCAGGAGTACTTCTCCCAGTTCTCCTGGTATAACCCCACCATCGAGGCGGCCGATTTCAGCGACAATATGCTCAACAGCATCCAGACGGCAAACGTGGCGCTGGTGCTGGCCTACGAGCAGGAACACGGGTATTGAACACACATAAAGGCAGGAAACCAATGGCACGTAAATCCAAAGACGAGCAGCCGAAAAAGCGCGGCGCCGACCCCAACGTGATGGGGCTGCGGGGCGAGGTCATCGACCAGCCCATCACCGACACCCTGGAGCGCAACTTCATGCCCTACGCCATGAGCGTGATCGTCTCCCGGGCCATCCCGGAGATCGACGGGTTCAAGCCCAGCCACAGGAAGCTGCTGTACTGCATGTACAAAATGGGTCTGCTCAACGGCGCCCGCACCAAGAGCGCCAACATCGTGGGCCAGACCATGCACTATAACCCCCACGGGGACGCGGCCATCTATGAGACCATGGT
>CANQDL010000089.1 GCA_947591105.1 uncultured Oscillospiraceae bacterium | reverse complement strand
TGACTTGGTAGCTCAGTAGGCAGAGCAACTGCCTTTTAAGCAGTGGGTCCGGGGTTCGAATCCCCGCCAGGTCACCATATTTTCTCTGTACGAACACCGGGGCTGTCATCTATGTGACCGCTACCGGGTTCGTGCTTATGTGTCCCATTGAAATCCCGCGTGGGGCGGGAAAATAGAAAATGCCTCTGGGAAGCTATCTTGCTACCCAGAGGCATTTTCCGTCTTTGACAAGATTTAAGGAATGTATAAGATCACCATTGAGCAAAAAGATAGATTTTAGAAAATTCTAAATCTTTCTTGGCAGAATCAAGCATTTGCTGTATAACGTTTATTTAATAAGCAAGGTGGTATAAGCCGACAGACAAAAAGAAGCCCTGAAAGAGCTGCTGAAAAACCTAAGTGAATGTCCCGAAGTTGCAGAACGGATTACGATCACGATCAGGCCCAGCAAGCTCGAACAGGGCAAGGCCGAAGGCGATGACCCGGAAGTCAACTAGCCCCAGCGCTAAGGGAAGTACCCCTCGTTTTTAGTTTATCATAAAGAACCGAAATAAGCAAGGAGGACACAACATGAAGTCCTACAGATCGCGGACGTGAAAGACGCAAAGATCACCGGCCAACTTAATGTCCCCTTCGCTGGGCTTTCATGGGGAGCTGTTTTTATGCTTTGGAAAAAATCCGTGTTCTGTTTTGCATAAGGGACGCAGGCTCGCTTCCCAGCTCCTTATATGTCCGAATGATCAGCGCCGCAGCGATCAGAAAGGTCAGCGCGTCGGATACGGGCATGGAGTAGAGCACCCCGTCCAGTCCGAAAAACCGGGGCAGGATCAGCGCAAAGCCCACACCGAACAGGATCTCCCGCACCATGGACAGCATGGTGGACGCCAGGGCCTTGCCCATGGCCTGCAGGAAGATGAAGCACGCCTTGTTCACACAGGCAAAGATCACCATGCACAGATACACGCGGAAGCAGCGCAGGGCAAATCCGGTATAGTAGGCGCTCTCGTTGGCCGCGCCAAAGACGGCGATCAGCTGCCCGGGGAAGCACTCCACGATGACGAGCGCCGCAGCGCCGACGGCGGCCTCCGACACCAGCAGCCTTGTGAAAAGGCTCCGCACCCGGCCCTTGAGATCCGCGCCCATGTTGTAGCCGGCAATGGGGATGCACCCCGCCGCCATGCCCACCACCACGGAGATGACGATCTGGAAAAACTTCATCACGATGCCCACCACCGCCATGGGGATCTGGGCGTACTGGGCCTGACCGAACACATCGTCCAGCGCCCCGTATTTGCGCAGCATATTGTTGACAGCGGCCATGGATGCCACCAGGGAGATCTGGGACAGAAAGCTGGTGACGCCCAGGATCAGGGTGCGACCGGCGATGTGCCGATCCACGCGATAGTCCCCCCTCGCCGGCCGAATCAGCCGCATCCGCGCCAGATACCACAGCGACAGTACAGCCGTGACGATCTGGCCCAGCACCGTGGCCACCGCCGCGCCCATCATGCCCCACCGGAACGGGAAGATGAATACCGGGTCAAGAATTATGTTAACCACCGCCCCCAGCAGCGTGGACACCATGGCAAACCGGGGAGAGCCGTCCGCCCGGATGATGGGGTTCATGGCCTGGCCGAACATATAAAAGGGCACGCCCAGGGTGATCCAGAAGAAGTACTCCTGGCAATAGCGGAAGGTCTCCTCGTTGACCGTGCCGCCGAACAGCGCGATAATGGGTTCTGCAAAGAGAAGATATATGGCGCACAGCGCGACGCCGCTGACCACGGTCATGACAACGGCGCCGCCCACGCTCTTTCGGGCGTCTGCCGTCTCGTTTTTGCCCAGGCACAGACTCACGAAGGCGCAGCAGCCGTCCCCGATCATGACGGCGATGGCCAGAGCGATGACCGTCAGGGGGAACACCACCGTGTTGGCGGCGTTGCCGTAAGAGCCCAGATAGGCGGCGTTGGCGATGAAGATCTGATCCACAATGTTGTACAGCGCCCCCACCAGCAGCGAGATGATACAGGGTACGGCGTATTTTCCCATGAGCTTTCCAACGGGCTGGCAGCCCAGGAACGCGTTCGTTTCCTTTTCCATTTTGACTTCCTTTCACATAAAAAAAACAACGTGCCGCACGCAACCGGGTTTACGCAGGTCGTGCTACACGTTGTATTTTTATTATACCCGCCGGCACAGCGGCCGTCAAAGGCGATTTTGAACAAAAAACGGGCCCTGAACAGGCGGGCATATTTTGGCCCCCGCAACAATTCCGGCGCGGGCAGCGTTCCTTCTCCCGGGCCGCGCCGGCGGCTTTATCTGTTCAGATACCACACCCCGGCGTTGAGATAGCCCGCGAAGGTGACCCACGCCAGGTAGGGGATGAGCAGGTTCCCCGCGGTCTTGTTCCACTTCCGGAAGGACAGCAGCGTGGCCAGGATCAGTCCCCACAGGACGATGAGCCACACCAGCGCCAGGGCGTACTTCTCCCCGTTGAAGAAGATGAGCGTCCAGAAGAAGTTGAGCACCAGCTGCAGGGCGTACAGCGTCAGCATCCGATCCCGGCCCCGGCCGTTTTCGATCCACACCAGATAGGCCGCCACGCCCATCATGACAAACAGGATCGTCCACACCACCGGAAACACCCACCCCGGCGGGGCCAGGGGCGGCTGCGCCAGCAGGGCGTACTGCGCCATCGAATCCTTCGTCAGCAGCGCCGACAGTCCCCCCACGCCCAGACTGACGGCCAGGCTCACCGCCAGCGGCTTGATCTTGACCATATTCCTCACCCTTTTTCCGTTTTTCCTGTCAAGCAACAGTGTATGCGCCCGCGCTGGAAATATACGCCGCCGGCCAGCCGCTTGCAAATAGGCGGGCGGGGGGCTATAATGGGGCTATCCAAACAAAAAGGGGAAAGAGAGCCATGAAAAAGCTTTTGATCTTTACCGCTCTGTTGACGCTGGCGCTGTTGCTGCTGGCCGGCTGCGCCGGCGGCAGCGACCCTCTCGCCATGTCCACCCAGGCGCCCGCCTCCCCGGAGCCCACGGCCGAGCCCGACGTCACGCCCGTTCCGGAGCCCACCGAGACCCCTGCCCCGGAGCCCACCCAAGTCCCCGCGGCCCCGGACGCCGACAAGCGTTTCACCCAGGACGAGCTCCAGGCGGCGCTGGACGCTGCCAAGGACTTTTACGCCAGCTGGTTCTACGACCGGACGCAGCAGATCGACCCGGCCTACGCCGACCCTGTGGAATACCCGGCCTTTGAGACATCCGGTACCCAGCCCGTATACCCCGTGGTCAACCCCGACATCACCACCTACGACGAGCTGTATGAGGCCACGGCCCAGTACTTCCACGATCCCGCCGTCAAGGCGTTTCTGGAAGAGATCGGCGCCCAGGACGTGGACGGGCAGCTCCATGTGGTCAAGAACGACGGTCTGGGCGGCCCGGGCTACGTGTGTCAGCTGGACGTGGATCGGGAGCCGGAGGGCTATGGGTTTGAGCTGGACTACGCTCTGTCCTTCGAGCCGGAGAACGACCGGGACGTGAAGGTGCTCTACACCTTCCAGGACGGCAGCTGGGGCTTCTCCGCGCCTGTGGAGACCCTGCACGAGTTTTTCATCGTGCTGCTGTACAGCGACCAGCTGCTGACCGACTTTGATCTGGACTGAAAGGAGGCGCCCGTATGCCTCTGCGCATCATCCGTGACGACATCACAAAAGTCCGGTGCGACGCCATCGTAAACGCGGCGAACGAGACGCTGCTGGGCGGAGGCGGCGTAGACGGCGCCATCCACAAGGCCGCCGGGCCCGGACTTCTGGCCGAGTGCCGCGGCCTGGGCGGCTGCAAGACGGGCCAGGCCAAGATCACCCGGGGCTATGATCTGCCCTGCAAGTACGTCATCCACACCGTGGGCCCTGTCTGGCAGGGCGGCGGGAACGGGGAGCGGGAGCTTCTCGCCAGCTGCTACCGCCAGAGCTTGGCGCTGGCAGTTAAGAACGGCTGCCAGACGGTGGCCTTCCCCCTCATCTCCACCGGCGTATTCGGCTATCCCAAGGATCAGGCCCTGCGGGTGGCGGTGGACACCGTCAGCGCCTTTCTGCTGGAAAACGACGAGCTGACCGTCTCCATCGTGGTGTTCAGCCCCACCTCCTACCTGTTGAGCAAGAAGCTGTTCACCGACGTGCGGGCCTACATCGACGACCACTATGTGGACACCCATTACGACGCCTGCGCCGAGCGGATGCGCTCTATCGGCATTCAGCAGGCCGCCCGTTTTGCCGCCGCCCCCGCCCCGCCGCCGGCGCCCACCGCCGCCCCCCAGAAAAAGCCCTCCGTCCTCGCCTACCGCACCCTGGACGAGCGGCTCTCCCACATCGACGAGAGCTTTTCCCAGATGCTCCTGCGGAAGATCGACGAGCGGGGCATGACTGACGCGGCCTGCTACAAGAAGGCAAACATCGACCGGAAGCTCTTCTCTAAGATCCGCTCCGACGTACACTACCGGCCCAGCAAGCAGACGGCCATCGCCTTTGCCATCGCCCTGGAGCTCTCCCTGGAGGAGACCCAGGAGCTGCTGCTCAAGGCGGGCTTTGCCCTGTCCCCCGCCAGCAAGTTTGACGTGATCGTGGAGTACTTCATCCGCAAGGGAAATTACAACATCTTCGAGATCAACGAGGCTCTGTTCGTATTCGACCAGAACCTGCTGGGCGCGTGACTGCCGCGCCGGCAATAGCGGATGCCGTCGCTCTGCGGCGGCGGAGCTTAGCGGATGCCGCGCAATTTTTCGGGGCCCCCGCGGGAAACCAGCGCAGCGTTTCCCGTGGGGAGAGGAGGAGCGCAGGAGCGGGCGGATGCTGCCGCTTTGCGGCGGCGGAGCTTAGCGACTGCCGCGCGTTTTTTCGGGGCCCCCGCGGGAAACCAGCAAAGCGTTTCCCGTGGGGAGAGGAGGAGCGCAGGAGCGGGCGGATGCCGCCGCTTTGCGGCGGCGGAGCTTAGCGACTGCCGCGACGACGAATGTCGCCTGTCAAGCGACCACTTACAGCCAAAAACCTCCTATACTGTGACCATCAAAACACAGTACGGGAGGTTTTCATCATGTACAAGAACAACATCACAGAGCTGGTATTCATCCTGGATCGCAGCGGCTCCATGGCGGGCCTGGAGGCGGACACCATCGGCGGCTTCAACGCCCTGATCGAAAAGCAGAAGCGGGAGCCGGGCAAGGCATACGTCTCCACGGTGCTCTTCAACACCGACTGCCGCGTCGTCCACGACCGGGCGCCGCTGGAGACCGTGCGGCCCATGACGGCGGACGACTACACCGTGGGCGGATGCACCGCCCTGATGGACGCCCTGGGCGGGGCCATCCACCACATCGCGAACATCCACCGGTATGCCCGGCCGGAGGACGTGCCGGAGCGCACCCTGTTCGTCATCACCACCGACGGCATGGAGAACGCCAGCCACCGCTACAGCGCCGACAAGGTCAGAGCCATGATCGCCCATGAGAAGGAGAAGTACGGCTGGGAATTTCTCTTCCTAGCGGCCAACATCGACGCGGTACAGACCGCCCAGCACTTCGGCATCGGCAGCGACCGCGCCGTGGACTACCGGGCCGACGGCCAGGGGACACGCGTGCTCTATGACACCGTGGCCCAGACCGTCAGCAACATGCGCGCCGGCGCGCCCATCCAGGCCGACTGGAGCGACAAGATCAAAAAGGACGCCAATCGCTCCAGGTAATAGGACGGCGACCAAATAAAAAACAGGGGGAGACCGCTTCTCTGGGAAGGGTCTCCCCCGCTCTTTCTTTTCTTATCGCACAGGGTGGGAGGTGTCCGCCGGGATCTCCAGCCGCTCCGGGTGGATCAAATACTCCCGCATCCGGGCGAAGGCCAGGGCGAAGTAGTGGCCGTTGCAGATGCGCTCGTCCATGACCACTCCCAGGGGGATGCACCGGACGATCTCCACCTGGCCGTTTTTGCCCCGCCGCACCGTGTCGCGCATGTTGCCCATGGCGATGGACAGAGAGGTGGTGCCGAAATCGTAGATGTGGTGATAGACGTGGTTGGTGCGGATGCTGGCCAGGTTGGTGAACAGGGCGCTGGCATGGAAGGGACTCACATCCAGCAGCGACTGGGGCAGCAGGCCGTGCTTGTCGCCGAAGCGCAGAAGCCAGCCCACGATGTTCATCAGCGGCCCCATCTTCACAAACACGTCCATGATCTTATCTATGCTCGTCGCGTTTTCCTCCGCGCCGGCCGCGTTCTCCTCGATGTACTTGTCGATCTTGTTCTGCACGTCGAAAACCGTGTCCGCCGGGGAGAGATCCAGCTTGGCCATGGTGTCGTCGTTGGCGCTCTCGCCGGAGCGGAGCACCACCAGAGACACCTTCAGATCCTTGTGGTCATAGATCTTCTTGTTGATCACGAACCGGTTCAGAGAGGGGAACTGGCCCACCACATGGGCATAGGCAGTCAGCATCAGGGCCATGTGGCTGATATGCACTCCCTTCTTGCGCTGGGCGTTCATATACTGCCGCAGCGGCTCAGCGGGGATGTCCACCGTGATCATATTCATGGAGTCGTGACGCTCTGTCAAAAACTGGGGGATCAGATAATAGATCGGGACTTCGTTTCGAACCCGGATGCCGTCAGGTCTTCCCATTGCCCATTGCTCCTTTGGAAGGGATTTGATAAAACATAAATATATTTAAGCACATTTTTACCTTGGATGCAATCCCCAATCGTAAAAACTTGCTCTCCATCTCCTCACGCGCCGCCCCTCCGGGCGCCGGCGGCTCACGATACCGCCACGCCCAGGCTGGTCAAGAGCCAGCAGAGCAATATGGGCAGAAACAGCGCCGGCAGGTAATCCGCGGTCTTGATCTTCTTCAGGCCGATCAGATTCATGGCGATGGCCAGCAGTATGAGCGAGCCCACACAGCTCATGGGCGCCATGGCCCCCACCCGCTCCAGGAAGGGTTGTATACTGGCCGCCAGGGCCACCAGCATTCCCTGGAACACCAGCACAAAAAGGGCTGACGCCAGCACCGACGGGCCGAAGGTGACCGCCAGGCAGGTGGAGGACACGAAGTCCAGCAGGGACTTGATGAGCAGCGTGGTGTGGCACTCCAGAGCCAGGCGTCCCGCCGGGTTGGCCGCGCTCTCAAAGGAGCCCAGCACGGTCATGGAGCCGATGCAAAACAGCAGACACGCCGTCACGAATCCCTCCGCCGGGTTGGCCGCTCCGGCCGCGCCGCCGCCCATTTTGGCCAGCACCGCGTCCCCCAGCCGGCCCAGCCGGTCGTCCAGACGCAGCGCCCAGCCGATGAGAAGGCCGGCCGCCATGGACGCGACGCATATCAGCGCCTGCACGCCGCTGGTCACGCCGACGATCCCCGACGCGGCGGCAAATACGGTGCAAAAGCCCAGACACACCATCATGGTCTCCGGCAGCTTCTCCCGGGGCGGGAACGGCCCGTCCTTCCCGGCCGTATCTCTCCGCCGCAGCAGCAGCCCGAGGCCGCCGCCCAGCAGCACCGTCGCCACATTCGCTATTACCCCAAAGTACTTCCACACAGCTCGTTTCCCGCCTCTATGTATGATTATCCGCGGCCCAGTATAGCACATTTCCCGCCATTTGCATAGCGGGAAAAGGGCTGGGCCGCGGATATGAGACGGTTTTATTGTCTGTACCCCTCCAGAAACGCGCCGATGTCCATGATCGCCTGGTAGATCGTCTCCGGCTCGGGCAGCAGCACCAGCCGGAAGTGATCCGGCGTGGGCCAGTCAAAGCCGCTGCCGGGCACCAGCAGGATGCGCTTGGCCTGCAAAAGATCCACCGCGAAGCGCCGGTCATCCCGGATCTTTCCCGGATCTTTGACCCGGGGGAACACGTAAAAGGCCGCCTGGGGCTTGTGATAGCGGATGCAGTCCAGCGCGTCCATGGCCCGGCAGGCCGCGGCCCGCTGCTCGTAGAGCCGGCCGCCCGGCTCCAGCATGGCCCGGGTGCTCTGCTCGTCGTCCATGGCCGCGGGGATGACCAGCTGGGTCAGGGCGTTGCCGCACAGACGCAGGGCGGACAGGCGCATCAGGCAGTCCCGCAGCGCGGCCGTCAGCGCCGCCGGGCCCGACACCACCGCCCACCCGCAGCGAAAGCCGCAGATGATATGGCTCTTGGAAAGGCCGTTGAGGGTCACCACCGGCAGATCCGGCGCCAGCGCCGCAGTGGAGCGGAAGGGCGCTCCGTCCATGATCAGCCGGTCATAGATCTCGTCGGAGATGAGCAGCAGCCCGTGCCTGCGGGCAAGCGCCGCCACGTCCTCCACCAGCGCCGGGGCGTACACCTGGCCGGTGGGGTTGTTGGGGTTGATGAGCAGGATGGCCCGCGTCCGGGACGTGATCTTCCGCTCCATGTCCGCCAGATCGGGGTACCATCCGGCGGCCTCGTCGCAGGTATAAAAAACCGGCCGGCCCCCGGCCAGATAGGCGGCGTTCGACCAAAGGCTGTAGCTGGGGGCGGGCATCAGCAGCTCATCGCCGGCGCTCAGAACGCTGCTGCATATCATCGGCGCCAGCTCGCTGACGCCGTTGCCGATGAAGATATCGTCGGCGGTGATGTCCTGAATGCCCCGGCCCCTGTGATAGGCCAGCAGCGCCTGCCGGGCCTCGGGCATACCCTGGGGGTCGCAGTAGGCCACCGCCCGGTCGGCGTTATCCAGCAGCGCGCGGCGCACGCTCTCCGGCATGGTGAATCCAAAACAGGCGGGATTGCCTGTGTTGAGCTTGAGTATCTTCTCGCCCGCCCGCTCCATGGCCAGGGCCTTCTGGTATACCTCGCCCCGGATGTCGCTGTGGACGCGCTGCATTTTATCGGAACTTTCCACGGGTCTCATACAAATTACTCTCCTCTGTCTATGACTGGCGGTTTCTCATAATATCACAGTTGCCCGCGCTGTGCAACCATAAGAGAATGTTAATTCTATTGCGCGCAAAAAAGCACCCCCGGCCTTCTCACAGGGCCGGGGGTGCGCGGCGTATGTTTTCCTCGCGTCCGGCCTCTTTTTCAGGCCAGACGGGATATGCGATCTGGCCTTACTTCTTTGCTGCGGCCAGACGTGCTGCGCGCTTGGCGTCCAGACGGGACATATACAGCGCGCAGGTGGAGTCGCCCACGATGTTCAGCGTGGTACGGCCCATATCGAACAGCTTGTCGACGCCGGCGAT
>CANQDL010000088.1 GCA_947591105.1 uncultured Oscillospiraceae bacterium | reverse complement strand
TCGATCTTGTTCATCTTCTCCTGCCACTCCGGCGTGAAGTAGGGCCGCCAGGGGCTGCGGCGGATGAGCATGTCCATCCGGGCGCAGTTGCGGATCTCAATGCCCTGGGGGCAAGGCATGCAGTAGCCGCAGCTGCGGCAGAACTGGCCGCCCAGCTGAGCACGGTCGGTGTCGATGACCGCCTGCAGCTCCCCGTCCAAGGCCGGGTCCTCCTCTGCCAGTGCCAGCCACTGCTCCAACTCTTCCATGGTCTGCACGCCGTAGATGGGCACCACGCCCTCCTGCTCCCGCATGAACGCGTGCACCGCCCGGGCGTTGGCCAGCATCCCGCCCGCCAGCGCCTTCATGGCGATGAAGCCCATGTCCGCTTCCCGGCATGCCTGGACCAGGTCGAATTCCTCCGGGCTGGACAGGTAGCTGAAAGGGTACTGCAGCGTCTCGAACCGCCCGGACGCTACCGCCTCCTGGGCAAAGCGGATGGAGTGGCTGGTGACGCCGATGTGGCGGACCCAGCCCTTTGCCTTGGCCTCCTGGGCCGCCTCCCAAGCGCCGCCGTCGATCTCTCCCCAGTTGGATACCATGTGGAACTGGAACAGGTCGATGTAGTCGGTCTTCATCCGCTCCAGACTCGTCTGGATGTGCTTTGCCACGGTGTCGTGGTCCCGGGCCATGCTCTTTGTGGAGATGACGATATCCCCCCGCACGTCGGCCAGGGCCAGGCCGATCTTCTCCTCGGAGTCGGTGTAGGCGTTGGCCGTGTCGAAATAGCGGATGCCGCCCTCATAGGCCCGGCGCAGGATGCGTACAGCCTCGGTCTTGTCCCGCCGCTGGATGGGTAGGGCGCCGAAGGCAGGCTTCGTCACTACAAGGCCGGTCTTGCCAAGCGTTACGGTCTGCATAAGCTTCACCTCATATGATTTTTATTGTACAAAAGTTTACCCTTGCCTGGGGCGATTGTCAAGAACGAGGACGCCTTCGCCCCTGTTCGTCCTCCAGCGACAGAAATAAACCTTGACTTTTGCCGGGGCCCGTGGTATCATAATAGCCCAACCAAATGACGCGGGATAGAGCAGTCTGGTAGCTCGTCGGGCTCATAACCCGGAGGTCGGGGGTTCAAATCCCTCTCCCGCCACCATAACTGATAACGCAGTTTGATACAATGGTATCGACTGCGTTATCGTTATATTGTGCCGACGCGCCAAGGCTTTCCGCCCTGGCGCGTTGCATTTTATGTGTTTTAGTGTCTGTATGGCGGAGTTTTGTGAGGGCCTTTCGGGGTGAAGACCCAAGCTCTGGCGGGCCGCTACCGTTAAACGACCGCGATTCGTTAAATTACCGGGGATTCGTTAAACAGCCGCGGTATCGTTAAACGGCTGGTTTTGCCTGTTGCTCCCCAGATTGGTACAGTTTTTGGCTGCAAACTTCTCCAGCCACAAGAGCGTGATATGCACTCACCCGGTGAACACATTCTGCATTGCGCCCTTGCGCTCTTAGTATCTGAGAAGGGGCGCATTTGCCATCATTCAAATGGTCCGCTACAGACAACACACACGAGGTGTTTTCTATTGTGAATCGTCATGTTTTTTCATAATAGATGTTGAAAGAACATGAATCGTCTGTTATAATGCCCAATATGGCACACAGTTTTTGTAAAACACATACTTGGGAGGAAAGAAGATGGCTGACGTGGATAAAACCAGTGCCCTTTGGGATGATGACCATATTGATATCACATCTGAGGCTAATTTCATTTGGGGTATCGCCAATAAGCTGCGGGGGTCTTATATGCCGGACAAGTACGGCGATGTGGTCATTCCTATGACCGTTATTCGCCGGTTCGAGTGTGCTTTAGCTCCCACAAAAGCAGATGTAGTTGATACATACAAGAGGAATCCCAACTATCCGGCAAAAGCTATGCAGCGCATTTCCAAGTATCAGTTTTACAACGTAAGCGAGTACACCCTTTCCCGGCTGTGCGATGATCCTGACCATATCAGGGCAAATTTCCTGGAGTACATAAACGGCTTCTCCGCGAATGTACAGGATATTCTGAATGAGCTGGAGATGGTCAAGCACATTGAGAAGATGGATAAGGACGGCTGCCTCTACAGTGTGGTGAGGGCGTTTTCTGAGCTGGACCTGTCCGTTGAGACATTCGACAGCATCAAGATGGGGTACATCTTTGAAAATCTGATCGGCCGGTTCTATCAGAACGTGGACGCCGGTCAATTTTATACTGGCCGTGACATCATCAAGGTCTTGGTGTCTGTCCTGATTGCAGAGGGATGCGATGATATATTTGATCCAGGCAAAGTCATCACCGTTGGGGATCAGGCTTGCGGGACCAGCGGTATGCTTTCTACCAGCTATTCCTATATCCGGCATCTGAATCCCTCTGCGGATGTGCGCCTGTTTGGGCAGGAGCTTATGGGCCAGTCCTATGCCGTCGGTCTGGCCGAAATGCTGATAAAGAATCAGAACGCGGATAATTTCCGTCATGCCGATACGCTGAAAGAGGATTGTTTCCCGGATGTGAAGATGCGCTTCATGATCGAGAATCCCCCGTTCGGTACGCCGTGGAGCGGCAAGGACGCAAAGGCCGGGCAGGAAGAAGCGGTAAAGGCCGAGTATACAAAGGGCATGGCTGGCCGCTGGGGTGCCGGTCTTCCGAGCGGCGGTGATTCTCAGCTTTTGTTCTTGCAGTCTGCCGTGGCAAAGCTGGACGACAGGCTGGGCCGGATGGCGATTATTGAGAATGGTTCGCCCCTGTTCACTGGAGGCGTTGCCTCCGGGGAATCTCAGGTGCGACGCTGGCTACTGGAGCAGGATCTGCTGGAAGCGATAATTGCTATGCCTACGGATCTGTTCTACAACACCGGCATCGCCACTTACATCTGGGTCATTTCCAAGAACAAGCGCGCTGAGCGCCGGGGCAAGGTCCAGTTGATCGATGCGACCGGCATTTATCACAAGCTGCGGAAGCCCCTGGGTAACAAGAAGAATGAGTTTAACAAAGAGGACCGGGCGGAGATTACGCGGCTGTATGCCAACTTTGAAGAAAACGAGCTTTGCCAGATATATGCCAACACTGAGTTCATATATCGTGAGTACACGGTCATGCAGCCGCTCCAGAGAAGCTATGCTATCACGCTTGATAGGATAGATGCTATGCTGACCAGCGGCTCCATGAGTTCTCTCTATGACGAAGCCAAGGTCTATGCATTGGAGAACAGCACGGAGAAGCTGACAGCGAAGGACGAGAAGAATCTTGAGGAATACAGAAAAGCAAAACCCCTCTATGACGCGATCATAGAGAGGTTGAAGCAGAATGTTTCTGATTCTGTGTATATGTCCCCTGAGGCTTTCATGCCGGAGCTGAATAAAGCGCTGGCGGGATTTGGGATCGACAAGAAGCTGGTGGAAAAGATCGCCGATGGCCTGTCCGTCATGGACAAGAACGCCGAGGTCCAGAAGGACCGCAAGGGCAATATCATCTATGATAAGGCCACGAAGGACACCGAGACGGTGAAGTTCGAGGAAGATATCGACACATATATGCAGCGGGAAGTGTTGCCGCACATTCCCGATGCACAGTGGTTTTGGGAAGAAAATGTGGGCGCCAAGAAGCCTGTCATCAAGACTGGTGCGGAGATCCCGTTCACGCGGTATTTCTATAAATACCAGCAGCCCACGCCCAGCGAGGAACTGGAGGCCAGGTTTATGGAGCTGGAGCTTTCCGTGTCCGAGCGCGTGGCAAAGTTGTTTGGGTGAGGTGACGGATAATGCGGGAAATGAAAGATAGTGGAATCGGGGGATTTGGCTTAATACCGCAATCATGGAATATCTATAAATTGAAATATATTTTTTCTCTTCGAAACGAAAAAAATCGCGGAGATGGGGAGCTTTTGTCAGTGTATCTTGATAAAGGTGTTATTTCCTATGCTGATTCATCAGGGATGCAAGTACACAAGCCAAGTGTTGATATGTCCAACTATCAAAATGTATACCCTGGAGATTTTGTCCTAAACAATCAACAGGCGTGGCGCGGGTCTGTTGGTGTCTCTACCTATTATGGCATTATAAGTCCAGCGTATTTTGTGTATTCTATGGACGATAGATGTTTTCCTCGATATATGAATTACATCCTTCGTGATGGAAGTATGGTTCAGCAGTACGAAACCGCTTCGAGGGGTGTTGGAACAATTCAGAGAAATATATATCCTCCTTGGTTGCTACAATGCAGTATTGCTCTTCCACCATTTCCAGAACAGCAACGTATCGCATCTTTTCTTGATGCCATGTGTGCAGAGATTGATGTGCTGGCCGCTGACATTCAGGCCGAAATCGACACGTTGGAGCAATATAAGCGTTCTGTTATATTTGAAACAGTTTCACATGGAATTAACAGTTCCAAAATGAAGCAGACAGATTCTGATGTGTGGGTTTCAATTCCAGAAGATTGGGAGTTAATTGATATTAAGTATCTATTCAGAATCGTTAAGAGAATTGCAGGAAAAGAAGGCTATGATATACTAGCCGTCACTCAAAAGGGGATTAGGATTAAAGATATTTCAAATAACGAAGGTCAGATTGCAAGCGATTATAGCGGTTATCAATTTGTTTATCCGACTGATTATGTTATGAACCATATGGACTTGCTTACGGGATGGGTTGACTGTTCTAACTACTTTGGCGTAACAAGTCCAGATTATCGGGTGTTTTGTCTGCAAGATAAAGAGGCCCACGATTTGCAGTATTATAAGTACATTATGCAGTGCTGCTATATGTGCAGAATTTTTTACTCTTTGGGACAGGGAGTTTCAACGCTTGGCAGGTGGCGATTACAGACTGAATCTTTTTTGAATTTCAAAGTTCCTGTCCCGCCATTGCAGGCCCAGAAAGATATTGCCAAGTATTTAGATGGTATTATTACTGAGGCGGATCTGCTTATTGATAAGAAGAAAGAACAGATTTCGTCTCTTGATTCCTACAAAAAATCCCTCATTTATGAGTACGTCACAGGGAAGAAGGAGGTTCCTGTTGCATGAAAGTTGAATATGGGGAATCTTCTCTTGGTTTTGGGCAGGAACTCCGTATCGCGGCGGCTGATTTTCGGCAAGCAAACAGTAAGAACGGATGGGACGATCATGAAGCACTTTTGTTTGCGGTGCAATCTTTTTTACATGAGCATGACTGCATAAACGACATCGCAATACGGGATTTGGAAGAAGCCGCCCGCCATATAAAGAAAGATGGTAAGATTATCCTGGTAGCAAAGCGTGATGAATATGATGTGTGGTGTGAAGTTTACGCTATAGCGGATAATATTGCTACTGCCGTAATAAAAAGAGATAGTGACGGAGGTTTCGTGATCCACTATTCACAAAAGACATTACGGGAAAAAGAGGCATTGGCAAGCAGAGAGAGGGGAAAATAGATATGAACGACATCCTTTCTGAAAAGCAATACCAGCATGAGATCATGGACTATCTACAGTCCAGGAACGGCTATCGTATCCGCAAGGCAACCGATTATGACCGGCACTTTGCGATTGACCGCGGGATGCTGTTTGAGTTTCTGAACGCCTCCCAGCCGGACGCGATGACGGAGCTTGCAAAAATCTTCAAGGCCGACCTGGAGGAAACGGTCGTGAACGTCATCAACCAAGCTGTGACCGCCGACAAGTCCAGCCTTGTTGAAGTGCTGAAAAGCGGCGTGGAGATCAGCAGCCGGCATTTGGACCTGATGTACACGAAACCGGCCACGACGTTCAATAAGACGCTGCTTAAGCAGTATGATAACAATATCCTCTCTGTCATGGAGGAAGTCTGGGCTTCCGACGACGAGCGGATCGACCTTGTTATCTTCCTCAATGGCTTTGCCATTATGTCTTTTGAGTTGAAGTGCAACGCTGCGGGGCAGTCCTATGGAGATGCTATTTCACAGTATCGGAATAACCGTGACCCAAAGACCCGCCTGTTCCGGTTTAAGGCCGGCGCCATCGTCAATTTTGCTATGGACCTGAATGAAGTCTATATGACGACGCGGTTGAACGGCGCTTCAACTGTGTTCCTGCCGTTCAACATGGGCAATGGTGAGGGTGTGGACGCCGGGGCCGGAAACCCCATCTATGATGACCGCTACAGCGTTTATTATATGTGGGAGGATATTCTTGCAAAGGATACCGTTCTGGACCTGATTTCCAAGTTCGTTTTCATCGAGCGGAAAGAGGAAGTTGACGAGGCAACGGGAAAGAAGAAGCGTTCCGAGACGCTGATTTTCCCGCGGTATCATCAGCTGGACCTGATCCGGAAACTGCTGGCGTCCGTATATGAGCATGGCACAGAGCTGAATTATCTGGTGCAGCACTCTGCCGGATCCGGCAAGACCAACAGCATAGCTTGGCTTACATATCGGCTGGCGTCTTTGCACGATGCCAACAATCAGGTCATTTTCAACAGCATTATTATTGTGACGGACCGCGTTGTAGTTGACCGGCAGCTGCAGAAAGCTATCCTTGGCATGGACCACAAGGCCGGCCTTATCCGGGTCATGGATGACAACTGTTCGTCTGCTGATTTGGCATATGAGCTGACGCATGGCACGAAGATCATTGCTACCACGATTCAGAAGTTCCCTTATATCGTGGATGCTGTAGCCAATCTGCAGGGGAAACGTTTTGCCGTCATCATCGACGAGGCCCATTCCTCTACGGCTGGCAAAGATATGCAAGCCGTGACACAGGCTCTCGGTTCCGGCGATCAGGAATATAAAGACGCCGATGATATGATCAACGACCAGATCGAGAAGTCCGGGAAACAGCAGAACGTCAGTATGTTCGCGTTCACGGCAACACCGAAGGACAAGACGCTGCGGCTCTTTGGCCGTTTGAATCAGAAAGGCCAGTACGAGGCGTTTCATCTGTACTCTATGAAGCAAGCCATCGAAGAAGAGTACATCCTGGATGTGCTGCAGAACTTCACGGAGTACGAGACGATATACAAGCTGAATAAGGAGATCGAAGAAGACCCGGAACTGAAAACGGACGACGCCAAGAAGCAGATCGCCCGTTTCATAGAACTGCATGAGACAAATATTGCCCAGCGCGTTGAAGTCATTGTGGAGCATTTCCGCAATGTTGTGATGGGCGAACTGGGCGGCTTGGAAAAGGCAATGGTCGTTACTGCGTCCCGCCAGTCTGCGGTGAAATACCGTCAGGCTTTCGAGGATTATATCACGCGGAAAGGCTACAAGGGGATCTCGGCGCTGGTAGCGTTCTCCGGCAAAGTAAAGCTGGAGGGTGACGATACCGAATATACGGAGCCGGGGATGAACGGATTCCGGGAAGAACAGCTGCCGCTTATGTTTGATTCAGATGCTTATAATGTGCTGATCGTAGCCAATAAGTATCAGACCGGATTCGACCAGCGGAAGCTCTGTGCTATGTACGTTTTGAAGAAGCTGAAAGGCGTCAATGCCGTGCAGACGTTCAGCCGTTTGAATCGTATCTGTCCTCCCTTTGATAAGAAGACGTTTATTCTGGATTTTGTCAACAAGTACGAGGATATACAGGCGTCGTTTGCGCCGTTCTATACTACGACACTGCTCTCCGGCAATCTCAATCCAAAGCATATCTATGATTTGGAAGCGAACCTGGACGCCTTCATGGTGTTAGACCCCATGGATATTGAGGACTTCAACAACATCCTTTTCAAGCAGCGGACGGGCAGCATCACTTCCGCTGAGAAGAAAAAGCTGACCTTCTGTCTGGGAAAGGCTGAAAAGGCTATCAAACAGTACAATGCGGAACAGCAAAAAGAGATCCGTTTTAGGATGCGCGGCTTTGTCCGGTTCTACGAATTTTTGCTGCAAGCGAGTTGCTTTAAGGATGTGGACATCCATAAGAAATATGTGTTCCTTACCTATCTTCTTCCCTATCTGAGCACGTCGGGCGCGGGTGGTGGTTTTGACCTTACAGGCAAAATTAAAGCCAGCCAGTTCGTGCAGAAGAAAGGCGAGACATTTACGGACGAGAAGCTGGTATCCAGGCCAGTGACAAAGCTGCCGCAGTCCGACGGATTCAATCTTACTGAGGCAAAAGTAGAACGCTTGAGTCAGATCATAGATGAAATCAACTCCCGTACCGGAAAGACCTATGATAATGATGTGGCTGTTAAGGCTATGCTGCAAATCCGGGATATTCTTTTGAAGTCGGATCGGCTGAAAACGTCGGCAAAGAATAACAGCGAGAAAGACTTTGAGTTTTCTTTCTATGATGATATTGATGACGCTCTGATCGAAGGGCTTGAGCAAAACCAGGATTTCTTTACGCTTCTTCTGAACAATGCTGAGATAAAGAAAGATGTCCTTGGGATCTTTGCCAGCGAGATATACAAGAGCCTCAAGAATGCTAACCCTTGATTATAATACAGCCGCAGCCGCATTTGAAAGGTAAGTACAGGTGGGGTGAGTTTTTATGCCGCAAGCGAAGAAAGATGCAAAAAACTTCGGGTGTAAACTGGATAGGGTCACGTTTGAGCGTCTTGAAGAGTTCTGCTCTATTTCCGGACAGAACAAGACATTGGTTGTGGAAAGGGCGATCCGGAAATATCTTGACGAGAACATGGAAATGATGCGAGAGGTAGCAAAGAAGTTATAATATGCTTATTATCTTTAGTCTGTTCACAAAGGAGGAAAATCCAATATGGCAGCAATTCTTGAGTGGGTGAAAAAACATCCTAAGCGAACTATCGGCATTATAATCGCTGCCTTTCTTGCACCACTGTTGCTTGTACATATCCTGTTTAAGATAAAATTGGGGATTCTCTGGCTTGAGGCCGAATGGGAGGCTGGGGATGTTCTCGCATACTTTGCAGGGTTTGAGGCCTTGTTAGGCACATTATTCTTAGGCTGTATTACTGTAAAGCAAAGCGATGATGCACAACAGGAAAATAAAAGGATTAGTGAAGCAGGAAACCATTTACAGGAGATTGCCATTCAGAAATTAATCCCGGTGGTTGAAATAACAGAAATATCTGTAGATAAATCGCAAGAAATTGATTCAAAATATGTGTTACAAAATGCACTTGTTGTATCTGAAACGGTTACACATGAAGCGCGCAAAAAGAAAGTCATAGTATATACAAATCCGGTTAAGTCAGAACGCTTTTTTCAAAAAGCATTACAGCTCTCACTCAAGAATATCTCGGATAGCATCATTCGGCAGATAATTGTGGAGAAGATTGAATTCCCTGCATTCAATATTGGTCAAGAAACTGTGCCAAAAACAAGTTGCAC
>CANQDL010000087.1 GCA_947591105.1 uncultured Oscillospiraceae bacterium | reverse complement strand
GAATAAAAGCATCCTTGGGATACACTTCATCTTTATCCCGACTCACAAAAAAGTCTGGTCGTGCCTGTACATGAAGCTCATCCAATTCCTGATACAGTTTGATCACTTTATCATAATCGGATTCTGCCAGTTTTCTGATTTCCATATATTCTAACTCCTTTCGGCAAACGCCGATTTGCCTCTGCAATAGTAGCACAGCCCGCCTCCGAAGTCAACGCCGTCCACAGGACACACAAAGTGTTCCCAGTGGGCAGCGTTTGGGCATTATCGCTCTCTTTCCCCTCTATCGTCAGGCTCCAGCCCTCTCTCCTGTTCACTGTCCCTGTCTGGGTTTCTGCCTTCTGGCTCTGGATATTCCCCGTATCCGCGATCCGCCCAGAAATCAAAAGCTATCAAAACAATATAAAAGAATAAGCCTTGAGAGATCAAGGCTTTTCTTGTGGATATCAATCCTGTGGCTTCATCGTCGGGAACAGGATCACATCCCGGATGGTGTCCACCCCGGCCAGGAGCATGACCGCCCGGTCGATGCCCACGCCCAGGCCGCCGGTGGGCGGCATACCGTACTCCAGCGCCTCGCAGTAATCCACGTCCATGTCGCTGGCCTCGTCGTCGCCCTTGGCCTTCAGGGCCATTTGGGCCTCGAAGCGCAGCCGCTGATCCAGCGGGTCGTTCAGCTCCGAGAAGGCGTTGCCCATCTCGCAGGCATTGATGAACGCCTCGAACCGCTCCGTGAGCCGGCCGTCGGCGGGACTGCGCTTGGCAAGGGGCGAGACCTCCACCGGGTACATGGTAATGAAGGTGGGCTGGATGAGCTTGGCCTCCACCTTCTGGTCAAAAGTCTCGTAAAGGGCGTTGCCCCAGGTGGGCTCCTTTCCGTCCATATCCACACCCGCCGCCTTGGCGGCGGCCACGGCGGCCCCGTCGTCGGAGATGGCGTCAAAGTCCACGCCGGCGTACTCCTTCACCGCCTCGATCATGGTCAGGCGCCGCCATCCGGGGGACATGTCGATCTCGTTGCCGCCCCAGGTCAGCTGGTAGGTGCCCCGCAGCTCCAAGGCGGCGCTGGACAGCATCCCCTCCACGTAGTCCATCATGGTCTCAAAGTTGGCGTAGCTCTCGTACATCTCCAGGGTGGTAAACTCCGGGTTGTGCTTGGTGTCCATGCCCTCGTTGCGGAAGATGCGGCCGATCTCATACACCCGCTCCATGCCGCCCACGATGAGCCGCTTCAGATTCAGCTCCGTGGCGATGCGCATGTACATATCCAGATCCAGGGTGTTGTGGTGGGTGATGAAGGGCCGGGCGGTGGCGCCCCCCTGGATGGTGCCCAGCACCGGGGTCTCCACCTCCAGATAGCCCCGCTCGTCCAGATACCGGCGCACGTGGCTGATAAACCGGGTACGCAGCTCAAACACCTTGCGGGACTGCTCGTTGGTGATCAGATCCAGGTAGCGGCGGCGATAGCGCTGATCCGTGTCGGTCAGGCCGTGAAACTTCTCCGGCAGGGGCCGCAGGCTCTTGGCCAGAAGGGTGATCTGCTTCACATGCACGGAGATGGCCTCCGTGCGGGTCTTGAACACAAAGCCGCCGGCGCCCACGATGTCGCCCACATCCCAGCTCTTGACCTGGGCCAGGCCCTCCGGGCCCAGCTCGTTGACGCTCACATACAGCTGTATCCGGCCCCGGTCGTCCTGCAGGTCGATGAAGCCGGCCTTGCCCTGCACCCGTTTGGCCATAATGCGCCCGGCCACGCACACGTCCTTCTCCTCCAGCGCGTCATAGTCGTCCTTGATCTGCTGGGAGAAGTGGGTGCGGGTGAATTTGGTGATCTGGTACGGGTCGTGCGCCTCGTCCTGGAGCTTAAACAGCTTCTCCCGGCGCACACGCATCTCATCGGACAGGCCCTCCGGCTCCGTCCGGTACCCGGGCGCATATTGGAACATGGTTTTCTCTTCCTTTCTCGATGTCAATAGGTCACGTTCAGTATTTCAAACTGGAGCTCCCCGGCGGGGGCCTCCACGGTGACAGTCTCGCCGATCTTATGCCCGATCAGGCCCCGGCCGAAGGGGGAGTCGTCGGAGATGCGGCCGACCATGGGGTTGGCCTCCTGGCTGCCCACGATCTGGTACTCGCTCTGCTCGTTCATCTCCACGTCCAGCACCGTGACCCGGCTGCCGATGCCGATCACGCCGGCACGGGTGGTGTGCTCCACGATCTCCGCGTTCTCCAGCAGGTTTTTCAGCTCGCCGATCTTGGAGTAGAGCTTGCCCTGCTCGGTCTTGGCCTCGTCGTACTCGCTGTTCTCGCTCAAGTCGCCATAGCTTCTGGCCTCCTTGATGAGCTCGGAGACCTCCTTTTCCCGGACGGTCTGCAGATACTCCAGCTCCTTCTGGATCTCATCGTACCGCTCCCGGCTCATTTTGAACTTCGTGTCCGCCATGCTGATACCTCCCATAATGTTGTTTCCTGTAAAACCATATTATATTGATCCGACAGAGCCCTGTCAAGCGTGAAGAAGGCCGACGGCCGCCTGCACCTGGGGATCGTCCTCCGGCTCCAGCCACCCGGTCAGATGCTGGGTCAGCTGTTCCTCTGTCAGAGACACCTCCGCGTCCGGCGTCAGGCCGCCCGCCGCGTAGAGATCCGTCCTGCTGGGGGTGAGATAGGTGTATTTTGATAGATGCACCGCGCTGCCGTCCCACAGGGAGAAGGTCACCTGGCTGCGCGCCTTGCCGGTGGTGTGTTCGCCGGCGATGGACGCCCAGTCATAGTCCCGCAGGGCCGCGGCGAAAAACTCCGCCGCGCTGTAGCTCTCCCCGTTGACCACCACCGCCATGGGAAGCTCCACGCACGCCGCGTCCGACGTCTCCACCGCCTCCCGGCCCCGCTTGTCGGCCCGGATGAACAGATCCCCCTCCGGCAGCAGATAGTCCAGGATGGTCACCATCTCCGTCACCTGGCCGCCGGGGTTGTCCCGCACGTCGAACACCAGGCCCTTCGCCCCCTGCTCCTGCAGCGCCTTCACGGCGGCGACGGACTGCTCCCCCGCCCCCTGGCGGAAGTTGCTGATGGCGATATAGCCCACGTCATCCGGCAGCATCCGATAGCTGACGGGGTTGGAATAGACCGTCTCGCAGGCGACGGACACCTCCCGGCTCTGCCCGTCCGCCCCCTGTACGGTCACCAGGGCCTGTTTGCCCCAGTCGGCCTGGATCAGCGCCCGCAGATCGTCCGTGGTGCCGCCGGTGACGGATATGCCGTCCACCGCCAGGATGACGTCCCCCGCCGTCAGGCCCGCCCGGTCGGCGGGGCCGTCCCGGGTGGTGGTGACGATGCGAAAGCCGCCGGTCTGGCTGTCCTGGGTGACGGTGACGCCGATGCCCTGGTAGACGTTGGCGGAATAGTCCTGGTACTGCTCGTACCCCTCGGTGTTCATGTAGTAGCTCCACTGATCGCCCAGACTGGCGATGGCGCTGGCCAGGGCCGCGTCCGTCACCTCGTCCGGGTCGCTCTCACCCACGAACTGGGTGCGGATGACGCGCATCACCGCCGCGTACTTGGCCGCCAGGGAGAAGTTCTTGAACCCCCCGAAGCCCATGACAACGATAACAAGCGCGGCCAAAGCGCCCGCCAGCGCCCACAGGGCGTTTGGCAGCCGCCGCCGGTTTTTCGGTTCTTCTCTCACGGTATCCCCTCAAAAAACCGGGCGACCGCGGTCGCCCGGTGGTTGGTCAGTGTTTGTCAATTGAAGTAGGAAAACGCCAGCGGATTGATGGAGCCGCCGGTGGAGCTGGCGCGCACCTCAAAGTGCAGATGGGGGCCGGTGGAGTTGCCGGTGGAGCCCACGTAGCCCAGCACCTGGCCCTGGCTCACGGTCTGGCCGCTGTACGCGGCGATGGAGGACATATGCCCATAGAGGGTAGTATACCCGTTTCCGTGGTTGACCATCACGCAGTTGCCGTAACCGCCGTTCCACCCCGCCAGGATCACTGTGCCGCTGGCGGCGGCGTAGATCTTGGTGCCGTAGCTGGCGCCGATGTCGATCCCCGCGTGGAGCTTATAGATGCCGCTGACCGGGTTGGTACGCATACCGTAATAGGAGTTGATCTGCCGGGTATAGCTGGGCCAGATCATCCAGGTGGTGCCGTTGGCCGCAGGAGCGGAACCGCCCTGCTGGGCGGCGGCCGCCTGCTGGGCAGCCTGCTGGGCGGCCAGCTGACGGAGCCGCTCGGCCTCCTCCGCGGCCTTCGCCTTCTGGAATTCCTTTTCCTTCTCCACGATCAGGGCCTGGATCTGGGCCTGGGTCTCCTCCTCCTGGGCAAGCACCGCCTCATAGTCGTCGGTGTCCTGCTCCATCTGGGCGATCAGCGCGCAGGCGGCGGCGATATCCGTCTCCAGCTGGGCCTTTTTCGTCTCCAGCTCCTGGCGGCGGGTCTCGTTGTCGGCGAACATGGTCTCCGCCTCGCCCTCCAGCTGCTCCACCTTCTGCCGGGCGGCTATGTACTGGGCCTCCAGATCCTCGTCATAGTCCATGACCTCCCCCACCAGATCCACTCTGGTCAGCAAGTCGGAAAAGCTGGTGGCGTCAAACAGCACCTGCAGGTAATCCACGCTGGAGCTCTCCTCCATGGCCCGCACCCGGCTGAGCCACCGCTCCTTTTGCAGCTGCTCCTCCGCCCGGGCGTCCGCCAGATCCTCCTGCAGGGAAGAGAGCATGCCGTCGATGATGTCGATCTGCTCCTGGATCACGTCCAGCTCCTGCTGGGCCAAAAGGTTTCGCTGATCCAGGATCAGTTTTTTCTCCAGGGTGTTGGACTTCTCATAGTCCAGGCTGTCTATCTCCGCCTGGATCTCGTCCATTCGCCCCTGGATCTCGTTTTTCTGGCTGTTCAGGTCGTTGATCTCCTCCCGGATGTCGGAGCTGCTGGAAGCGTACACCGACGGCGCCACCACCATCACGGTGATGGACAGAACCATCATGATGACCAGGACGATGCAGACGATCTGAATAAATGCCTTGCGTTTTTTCATATTATCGGGCCTCGCTTAAGTTCCCCGCCGGAGCGGCGGGGAAAGTTGGATTGTATCTGTCTTTTCAGACCTCCAGGTAATTGCGGATGGCAATGGAGCTGCCGAACACGCCCACGGCCAGTCCCACGCCCATATAAATGAGCATCACCACGGCGCTGACGTTGGCGAAGGGGATCACGCTGATCAGGTTGCCCATGAAGCCGTTCATGATCCGGTTGGCGACCACGTCATAGATGCCCCACTCCAAAATAAACGCCATGGCGCCCCCCAGCAGGCCCAACACCAGGCCCTCCACCACAAAGGGGAACCGGATGAACCAGTTGGACGCGCCCACCATTTTCATGATGGCGATCTCGTCCCGGCGGCTGAGGGTGGCCAGCTTTACCGTGTTGGCCATGATGAACACGCTCACCAGCACCAGCACCACGATCAGGATCAGGCTCACGCCGCTGAGCACGTTCCGCACGCTCACCAGCGCGTCGGCCACCTGCAGATCCGCCCGTACCCAGGCCACGCCGATGATGTTCTCCAGCTCCGCCTGGGTCTGGCCGGTCAGGGAGATGTCCGCCAGATGGATCACGTACCGATCCCGGAGGATCTCCGCGCCCACATCCTGGAACAGCTGGTCGTCGAACATGGAGGCGTACTCCTCCATGGCCTGCTGCCGGGGGACAAACTCGCAGGACTGGACGTTGGCGATGTATTCTATCTCCGGCTGGAGCGCCCGGGCCTGCTCCTCCGTAAAGGTCTCCTCCACATAGGCGACCACCTCGGTCTGGGACTCCACATCGTCCAGAAGCCCGCCGATGTTCACCGCGATCAGACTGAAGCTGCCCATGATCACAAGGCAGGCCACGATGATGGTCACGGAGGCGAAGGACATGAACCCGTGGGTCAGGATGCTCTTGAAGCCCTCTTTTGTCAGATAGCCGATCTTACTGGATCTCATAGCTGTAATACCCATCCATTCCGTCGGAGATGACCTGGCCGTCCTCAATGGCGATGACCCGCTTGGAAAAGGAGTTGACCAGCTCCTTCTCATGGGTCACCACCAGCACCGTGGTGCCCGACTCGTTGTCGTTGATCCGATCCATCAGCAGCATCAGCTCCAGGCTGAGCGCCGGGTCCAGGTTCCCGGTGGGCTCGTCCGCGATGAGCAGACGGGGACTGTTGACGATGGCTCTCGCCACCGCCACCCGCTGCTTTTCACCGCCGGACACCTCCCGGGGATAGCGCCGCTCCCGCCCGGACAGGCCCACCAGGTCAAGAACATAGGGCACCCGCTGCCGGATCTGGCGGTTGCTGGCGCCCACGATGTGCATGGCGAAGGCCACATTGTCATAGACGGTCATATCCTCGATCAGGCGGAAATCCTGGAAGATGACGCCGATGGTGCGGCGCACCTGGGGCAGCTTCCGCCGCCGGATATGGCGCATATCGTAGCCGTTGACGTTGAGGGTACCGCTCTCGGCCATCACCTCGCCGGTGATGAGCTTGATGACAGACGTCTTGCCGCTGCCGGAGGGGCCCACCAGAAAGACGAACTCGCCGTCCTCGATGGCAAAGGTCATATCGTCAATGGCGCGCAGATCGCCGCCGGGATAGGTCATGGATACGTTTTCGAAAAGAACCATAGGAAAGGGGCCTCCGCCAGATCAATAGCGCGCGTTCTGGGAATCCAGGTACTGCTTGACCATCAGGGCCACCTTGAACACAATGGCGTGGTCAAATTCCCGCAGATCCAGGCCGGTGAGCTTTTTGATCTTCTCCAGGCGGTACACCAGGGTGTTCCGGTGGACGAACAGCTTCCGGCTGGTCTCGGACACGTTCAGGTTGTTCTCGAAGAACTTGTTGATGGTGTAGAGCGTCTCCTGATCCAGGCTCTCGATGGGGCTCTTCTTGAACACCTCGTTGAGGAACATCTCGCACAGGGTGGTGGGCAGCTGATAGATGATCCGCCCGATACCCAGGCTCTCATAGCTGATGACGGTCTGGTCGTTCTCAAAGACCTTGCCCACCTCGATGGCGGTCTGGGCCTCCTTGTAGCGGTCGGCCAGCTCCCGCAGGTGCAGCACCGGCGAGCCGATGCCCACCACGCAGTGGATGCCCATGTCCTGCTCCAGGCTGCGCTGGATCTGCTGGGCGGTGCGCTCCAGTTCCATGGCGTCAAAGCCCGGCGCCAGCTCCCGGATGATGACGATGTCCGTCTCGCTCATGGAGAGGACGAAGTCCTTCTCCCGGGAGGGATAGAGGTTTTGCAGATACTCTAGCACGGCCATCTCCGCCCCGGCGGTCTGGCGCACCACGAACACGCCCCTGGGCATTTCCGCGTTGAAACCCAGCTCCTTGGCGCGCACGTATACGTCCCCGGGCAGGATATTGTCGGAGATGATGTTTTTCACGAAGGTGGTGGTATCGTGCTTGTCGTCGTAGCTGTTCTTGGCCTCCGCCAGCGCCACAGACACCAGAATGCATATGCTCCTGGCCGTCTCGTCCTGGCCGTCCACGAAGGCGATGTATGCGCCTCTGCCTCCGGAGCCAATGACCCGGCAGGTACGCCCTGCCGCCACAAACAGTTCCGTTCCCGCTTCCTGGACTGCAAGGTGTATCTCCCCGATGGAAAAGCCCATCAGACTAAGGTCGCTGCTGGCGATCACATTCCCCTGCTCGTCCACCACGCCAAAGCAACGCTTGCTGGCGTCCTTCATCTGCAGGATAACGCTTTGGAAAATTCGGCTCGACATACTATCTTACCCCCAGTATATACATGCCCCTATTGTATAGCATCTGTCGTCATTTTTCAATAGAAACTGCACAAAAATTTGTTAACTTTTTCATCCAGTCCATGGTACAAATCTACGTTATGCACAATAACACAGGAAATCCATTATATAAATTTATGCAAAACAGGATTTCACGTCCTCGCAGGTCAATTTTTTCCAATTTCCAGCCGCCAGCGACCTGTCCAGGGTCAGGGCCCCTATGGACAGCCGCTCCATGGCCGTCACGCGCCGTCCGCAGGCGGCGATCAGATTCTTCACCTCGTGGAATTTCCCCTCTGTGACCGTCACCAGCCCCCGGCAGGGGTCGGCGCTGTCTATCTCCAGCCGTGCCGGACGGTAGGCCGTTCCGTCGGCCATGGTCACCCCAGCCGCCAAAAGGGCGGCATGGGCGCTTTCCAGCGGCCCATCGGCGGCCAGCGCGTATGTCTTGGGGATCTCCGAGCGGGGAGCCGTCACCCGGTGGGCAAAGACCCCGTCGTCGGTCAGCAGCAGCAGGCCCGTCACGTCCGCGTCCAGCCGGCCCACCGGAAACAGGCCCCGCCGGCGCAGATGCGTAGGCAGCAGCGCCGTGACGGCCGGGTATGCCCCGTCCTCGGTGGCGCAGATATATCCCGCCGGCTTATTCATCATATAGTACACGAACTCGTCCGTATCCACCGCCTGGCCCTGGGCGGTCACCGCGCTCTCGCGGCTGATCTTCCGCTCCGGGCGGCGGATCGGCTCCCCGTCCACGGTCACGGCGCCGGAGAGAATGGCCGCCCTGGCCTGGGAGCGGGTATACAGACCGGAGCCGGTCAGGATTTTGTCCAAACGCTCGATCTGCACGCATATGCCTCCCTGCCGGCGAATAGTATTGTCCCATGAAAAGGATGATAACACAAAAGACAAAGACCTTTCTCATTGCCCTGTGCGCGCTGCTCTTTCTGGGGGTGCTGCTCATGGTGGGCACCACCGCCGGAGGGGTGAAGCTGCTGGCAAAGGACGTGTGCTCCACCACGGAAAAACGGGTGGCCTTTCTGGCCCAGTGCGGCTGGCAGGTGGACGCCGCCAGCGAGCAGAGCCAGCAGATCCTGATCCCCACCCACTTCTCCGAAGTATATGAGAGCTACAACCAGCTCCAGCGGCAGCAGGGCTATGATCTGGCGGACTACACCGGGCGCAGCTGCACCCTCTACACCTACCAGGTGCTCAACTATCCGGACAAGGAGCAGACCGTTCTGGCAGATCTGTACGTCTACAAAAACCAGATCATCGCCGGGGACGTACACTCCACCAACATGGGCGGCTTCATGATCGGACTGAAGTGAGAAAAGTGTCTGTTCTTGAACTGGCCCGCCTGAGCCTCCCCTGTGTAAGGGGAGGTGGACGCCGGAGGCGGCCGGAGGGGTTGTCGTCGTCGCGGCATCCGCCCGCTCCCGCGCTCCTCTCCCCACGGGAAACGCTGCGCCGGTTTCCCGCGGAGGCTCCGTTACGATCCCTCCGTCAGCGCTTCGCGCTGCCAGCCCCCTTTGCACAAGGGGGCCATCAAATATGACTGGACCTGTTGCAAATAAGCTTTGCAACAGGTCCATTGAACTGTTTGGTTCTATTACTCCTCGACCTCGATGACGACGCCGGAGCCAACGGTACGGCCACCCTCACGGATAGCGAAACGCAGGCCGACCTCGATGGCGATCGGGGTGATCAGTTCCACGTTCATGTCCACGTTATCGCCGGGCATGCACATCTCAACGCCCTC
>CANQDL010000086.1 GCA_947591105.1 uncultured Oscillospiraceae bacterium | reverse complement strand
GTGGAGATCTTGTCGGGCACCGGGGCGATGCGCACGCTCTTCACCCCCAGGCTCAGGGCGATGTCCCCGGCCAGGTTTGTGATCTTGTTGAGCTTGACGCCCTGATCCAGCTTCAGCTCGTAGCGGGTGATGGTGGGGCCGTGCACCGCGCCCACCACGCTGGCGCCCACGCCAAAGCTGCGCACGGCGTTTTCCAGCTGCTGCTCGGTCTCGTCCAGATCCTCGCCGGCGTCGTAGGAGCTGTCGCCGCTGCTGTTGAGAAGCTCCACCGGGGGATAGACGTACTCTGGCTTGTCCTCCTCCTGGCCGGCCTCGATCTGCCGGGCCACGGCCTCCGCCTCGGCGTCCTTGTCGATCTTCAGCTTTGCCGGAGAGGCCGCGCCGCTGTCCATATCCGCGGACTGGATCTGCACCCCGGCGATATCCGCCGCCTCGTCCAGATCCATCGGCTCCACGTTCTGGGTGGCAGGGGGCTTTCTGGCCGTGGACACGGGACGCACCGGCTGCTCCTCCCCCCGGGCGGGGGCCGCTTTGGCCGCCCCGGCCTTTTTCTTCTTTTTCGCCTGCTGGGCGTCCAGGGCCGCGGTCACACGGGCCATGGCGTCGGCCTCGTCCTCGGCGTCGAACTGCCCGAACAGCGGCTCTGCGTCCTCCTCCAGGCTCTGGTCGTAAAAGCTCCGGCGGGCGGGCTGCTTTTTCGGCTGCTGGCTCTTCCGGGCCGGGACGGGAGGCTGCACCGGGGGCGGCTCCACCTTGCGGATGGGCGCGCTCCCGTCGATGGGGAACAGATAGTCCTCCGGCGAGAAGGACTCGTCCTCCTCCGGCTGGTCGGCCTCGTCCATAGGCTCATAGGACAGCCGGGGCCGCTGCTTGATCCGGTCGATGATCTCCACCACCGACATATTCAGCCCCTCCAGGAGCATGAATCCAAAGGCCACCACCAGCAGCAAAAAGCTTCCGATGACGCCGATGGACTTTTTCAGAGCCATGCCCACGATGCCGCCCAAGATGCCGCCGCAGTGCTCCGTCATGTCGCTGCCCAGCTTCCATAGCTCCACAAAGCCGTTTTTCATGCTGTCCAGCACGTCGATGCCGTTGAACACCGTCCGGCTGGCGGAGAAGGCCAGCGCGTGGATGAACGCGCCGAACACCAGCGGCAGCAGCAGCACGCAGGTGAGCCGGGCCGCCACGGGCCGGCCCCGGTGGAAGCCCAGGATAAAGGAGCCCCACAGCAGGCACAGGGGCGTGATGTAAAACCCCCAGCCAAAAAAGCCCATGATGAGCCGGCGCACCGCCGCCACCAGCCATGCCTCCACCGGGAAATAGCCGATGGCCGCGATCAGTCCCAGCATCAGCAGCACGCCGCAGCCCACCTGCCGGCGCACAGGCTGCCGGGGCGGGGTCTTGGCGCGGCTGCCGGCGGCGCTCCTGCTGCGGGAGGCCGCGGCGCGGCTGCCGCCGGTCTTGGCGGGAGCCTTCTTCCGGGTCTGGCTGCCGCCGCGGGAGGCGGTCGTTTTCTTTTTTGTGGTGGTGCTCTTCCGGGCCGTGGAGGCGGATTTTTTCGTCCCGCTCCGCCCGGAAGAGGTTTTCTTCTGTGCCATATGTAAAACCTCTTATTTGATTGACCGATTATGCGTACAGTCTGAACCAGACGATGATGCTCACCGCGCCCACGACCCAGCAATAGTAGGCAAATCCGCCGAACCGCCCCTTGCGGACGATGCTCTGCAAAAGCCGGATGGACAGGTACCCGGTGACGCCGGCCACCAGCATCCCCACCCCGTAAGCGGGGAGCATGGCGGTGTCGATCCCCTGCTCCAGCACGTCCAGCACCTGCAATATCACCGCGCCGGTAACGGACAGCAGGCTCATCAGGAAGGAAAACCGCACCGCGAACGTGCGCTTGAGTCCCCGGCCCATGCCGGCGGCGATGGTAGTCCCGGAACGGGACAGGCCCGGCATGGTGGCCAGCCCCTGGGCAAGGCCGATGATCAGCGCGTCCAGCACGGTCATGTCCTCCACGCTCTTGTCGCCCTGGGGCAGCCGGTCGGCTATGTACAGCAGCGTGCCCGTCAGTATAAGAGCCGCGCCGATGAACCAGGGAATGGCGTTGAGACTTTCGATGGCGTCGTTGAAGGGCGCGATGGCAAACAGGGGCACCGTGGCCAGAATGAGCATATAGATGAGCTTTCTGGCGGGCTTTCCCCTGGCGGACAGGCTCCGCCTGTGCACCAGATCCCCGGCCATGTCTCCCAGCTCGAAGAGCATATCCGCGATGTCCCGCCAGTAGGCCACGCACACCGCCACCAGGGTGGCCAGGTGGAGCATGATGTTGAAAAAGGCGCTGCTGTCCAGCTCCATCAGGCCGCTTCCCCCCAGGATGTTCTCCAGCAGGGCCAGATGGCCGGAGCTGGAGATGGGCAGAAATTCCGCCACGCCCTGGACAAGTCCCAGCAGGGCGGCATAGATGATCGTCATAGCGTCCCCCTTTCGCCCCCGCGGGGCGAATCCCAAGAAAGTGAGAAAGGCATTATGTATACCTAAAATAGTATATTACCATACCCGTCCAAAAAATGCAACCATTCCCGTCCGACGCCAGATTGCCCATTGACGGGAGCGGGAAAAGGATGATATACTGTGCGCATTAAAGCGTTAACGCGGCAAACGGCCGCGTCACAAGGAGCGGCCATGGCCCGAAGTCTGGAGCGCTGCCAGGCGATAGAGCGCAGCATCATCACAAAATACAGAAAGACCATTTGGCGCCCCTTTGTGGAGGCGGTGAAGCGCTATGAGCTGATCCAGGCGGGCGACCGGATCGCCGTGTGTATCTCCGGCGGGAAGGACTCCATGCTCCTGGCAAAGCTGATGCAGCAGCTGCACCGCCACAGCGAGGTGCCTTTTTCGCTGACCTTTCTGGTGATGGACCCCGGCTACAGCCCGGCCAACCGCCGCCGGATCGAGGAAAACGCCGCCCTTTTGCAGGTACCCGTCACCATCTTCGACTCGGGCATCTTCGCCGTGGCCAACGCCACCGACCGCAACGCCTGCTATCTGTGCGCCCGGATGCGCCGGGGCTGGCTTTACAGCAAGGCCCAGGAGCTTGGCTGCAACAAGATCGCCCTGGGCCACCACTTCAGCGACGTGATAGAGACCACCCTCATCGGCATGTTCTGGGGCGCCCAGCTGCAGGCCATGCTGCCAAAGCTGCACAGCACCCATTTTCCCGGCATGGAGCTGATCCGCCCGCTGTACTGCGTGCACGAGGACGACATCATCGCCTGGGCCGGGTATAACGAGCTGCACTTTCTGCGCTGCGCCTGCCGGTTCACCGAGGGCACCGAGACGGGGGAGCTCTCCTCCAAGCGCCAGGAGGTAAAGCGGCTCTTGCAGACCCTCCGGCAGGAGAACCCCAACATCGAAAAGAGCATCTTCACCGCCCTGCACGCGGTATGTCTGGACACCTTCCCCGGCTATAAGACCGGCGGCCGGGAGGTATCCTTCCTGGACGGCTACGACCGCCCCCGCCAGGAGGGGGACGGCAGCGGAGAGCCGGACTGACCACATCATTCCGCGGACGCCATCGCGCCCGTACATTGAAGAAAGGAACTATACGCTCATGAGGAAAACCATCAGTTTGCTGCTGGCGCTGGCCCTGCTGCTCAGTCTTGGCACCACGGCCTTCGCGGCGATAGACGAGGCGGACGAGGACGGCGTGGTGGACTATCTGCCCGACGAAAAGCCCGCCCTGGAGGACGACCTTTACGGCTACGTCAACTTCGAGCCCGTCTCCGAGGCCGAGATCCCTCCCGGGTATCTGGGATGGTCTTACTCCGCCGAGCTCTCCCTGGAGATCGAGCAGGAGCTGTCCCAGATCGTGCTGGACTGTGTGGACAACGCCGGCACCTATGAGAAGGGTACCCCCGAGCAGAAGATCGCCGACCAGTACCTGGCCTACATGGACGAGGAGAGCCGCAACGCCGCCGGCGTGGAGCCTCTGCGCCCCTTCCTGGACAAGATCGCCTCTGCGGAGAACATCCAGCAGTACGCCGAGATCCTGGCCGGGATGGACAGCGACATCGGCTACTACAGCCTGCTGGGCTTCAGTATCTCCTCGGACTTCTACGTACCCGACCACTACTCCGTTTACCTGAACGCGGCGGATCTGGGCCTTGACCAGCCCTATCTGCTCAGCGACGATATGGCCGATCTGTGGCAGCTTTACACCGATTATCTGACCAAGCTGTTCACCCTGAGCGGCGTGGACGAGGCCGAGGCTGCGGAGAAGGCCGCCAGTATTCTGGAGATGCAAAAGCAGCTGGCCGCCAGCTCCCTCTCCCCCGAGGAATACTACGACTACTCCAAGTGCTATATCCCCACGGCCTTTGAGGACATCGACGCGCTGCTGCCCACCGTTGATCTGGACGCGGTCATGCAGATCGAGGGCCTTCCCTCTGACGCGGAGATCTACGTGGAAGATCCCGGCCAGCTGGAGGCCATCGGCGCGCTGCTGACCGAGGAGAACCTGCCCCTTTTGAAGGACTACTCCACCGCCATCCTGCTCATGGACACGGCCTACTACCTGTCCATGGACTTCTGGCAGGCCAACCGGGACTTTGTGGGCGCCCGCTACGGCATGGAGACTCCCACCCTGGAGGAGGGCACCCTCTATGACGTGCAGTCCGACCTGGCATGGGACTTCGGCCGCATCTACATCAAGGATCACTTCTCCGAGGAGAGCAAGCAGTATGTGGAGGACATGACCCGCGACATCCTGGGCGTGTTTGAAAAGCACATCGACGCGCTGGACTGGATGAGCGACGAGACCAAGCAGGCCGCCAAGCGCAAGCTGGAGACCATGAACCTGAAGATCGGCTATCCCGATGACGACGCCTGGCCTGAATACCTGGACGAGGTGGAATACACCGCCCCTGCTGACGGCGGCGTGCTCATCGAGAACATCCTGAACAGCGGCCGGGTATACCGCCAGTACATGGAGACCCTGCCCGGCACCGAGGTGGACAAGAAGCAGTGGGGCATGACTCCCCAGGAGGTCAACGCCTACTACAGCCCCAGCAACAACGAGATCGTGTTCCCCGCCGCCATCATCCAGGGCGCCTTCTACGATCCCGACGCCAGCTACGCCGCCAACCTGGGCGGCATCGGCGCCACCATCGCCCATGAGATCACCCATGCCTTCGACAGCTCCGGCGCGCAGTTCGACGAGAACGGCAACTACAGCGTGTGGTGGACGGAAGAGGATATGGATCGCTTCAACGAGCTGTGCGACAAGGTGGCCGACTACTACAGCGCCATCGAGGTCATCCCCGGCCAGTTCATCAACGGCGAGCTGACCCTGGGCGAGAACATCGCCGACCTGGGCGCCATGTCCTGCGTGGCGGAGCTGTGCGGGGACGACCCGGAGGCGCTGCGGGAGATGTTCTTGACCTACGCCCTCACCTGGGGCGAGAAGATGACCGAGGACGGCCTTGTCGACCAGCTGCTCAACGACGAGCACGCCCCCGGCGCGGTCCGCGTCAACGCCGTGGTCAGCTCCACCGACGCCTTCTATGAGGCTTTCGACGTGCAGGAGGGCGACGGCATGTATGTGGCCCCCGAGGATCGGGTAGGCATCTGGTGATCCCTCAAACCCCATACCGTGGGAGCCGCTGCGTTCGCAGCGGCTCCTTTTTCCATCCCGGCCCGGCTTGACTTAATGGCTGTGATGTAGTAGAATTATCACGTTTTATGCAGGTTTATTCACATATCCACGTCCTGCTGGAGGGGACACAGACAGATGAGAAAACGCATCCTTTGCCTTGTTCTGGCGGCGGCAGCGGCGCTGTGTCTGGCCGCGCCGGCGGCCCTCGCGTCCGACGGGGAGGAAACGCTCCCCACCACCGGCTGGGTCGGCGAGAACGGGCATACATATTATTTGGATGAAAACGGCGACAAGCTGACCGGCTGGCAGCAGATCGACGGCGGGCAGTACTTCTTCCGGCCCAACGGCGCCCGGGCGGAGGGATGGACGCGCATCGACGGCAACACCTATTATTTCGGCGACGACGGCCTTTACTACACCGGCCTGCGGTATGTGCGCGACACGGGCAATATGTACCTCTTCTCCGATGAGGGCGTTCTGCAAAAGGATCAGAAGGTCACCCTTCTGGGCAGAGAATACACCATCCTTCCCAACGGCCCCATCGACGGGTATCTGACGGAGGCGTCCGACATGGCGGCCGACGTACTGGATCAGGTGGGCTGGGATCTGCGGGCGGCTTTCAACTGGTCCGCCGGCCTGACCTATTACGGCCGGGGCACCCGGGCCCCCGAGGGGGAGGTGCACTCGGAGTGGTACGCCGCCTACGGCTTTACCAACGGCTACGGCAATTGCTATGTGATGGCCGCCACCTTCTACCAGATGGCAAAACTGCTGGGCTATGAGATCTATTTCATCGAAGGCGGCGTGGGCAGCAAGACCGGCACCGTCATCGACCACAGCTGGACGGAGATGGTCATCGACGGGGACACCTACGTGTTCGACCCGGACTTCACCAACGAGACCGGCATCGACGGCTACCAGGTCTGGTACGACAAGCAGGGCACCTGGTGGTACTTCAATCCCGTCCGCACGGACTGAAAAACAAATCCTGATAAGAAACTGGGAAGGCGGGCATCACGCCCGCCTCCCGTTTTTTATAGCTGACGGGAGACGAACACACGCCGCTCCACGGGGGCTCTTTTCGGTGCTTTTCGTCTCGTCGTCGTCGGCTTGCGCCAGCAAGCCTTCCTCCTTCTCAGCGAAAATCCCACGAAAACTGCTCCCCGTGGAGTGCGAAACAGTTTCTGGCGAGCGGGTCTGTGTTCGGGCAAGGAAAAGCCCGCAGGGAATACTTTCGTATTGCCAAGGGATTTGACGCCGCGCGGGCGCTGACCCGCCGCCAGAAACCGACGTGGGTTCGTCTCCCGTCAGCTATACCGCTCCGCCAAGGAGAGAAAATGCCGCCCCTGACCGGGGCGGCATTTTTACTTATAAAGGGATAGCAGCTGCTCCAGGGTCAGTTCGATCCCCGCAGACCGCAGCGCCTCACTTTTTCATCTTTTCCAGCTGCTCTTCGTCCAGGTAGACGCTCACCTCGCCGCAGGTGGGGCACACCGCCGCCTTGGGATAGACGGCCTTTCCGCCCAGGCCCTTGCGCCGGATGACGTTGCCGCCCCCGCCGGTAAAGGCGAAGCCCTCTTCCATTTCCGCGCCGCAGCGCACGCATTTTCTCATGTTATGCTCCTTTCCCCTTTTCAGGAATCGTTGAGGCGTAATAGCCGCAGTTCTGGTTGGCGCCGCCGCGAAGCGCCGCATAAGTCTCATCCACACTGTCATGGTAGGGACAGTCCTTGTGCCGCCTCGCGCAGCACATGCACTTCATCGGAAAGCGATACTTAAAGTCTCTGTAAGCCTGATCCTCCTTCTTTTTCTGCGCGGCACTTTCCGCGCCTGTGTTTCCTCCGCATTCTCCGCCGCCTGCCGCTGCCCCCATTTTCCGCGTCATCTCACCGCCGGTTCATCTCTCCGACGAAGCTGGCGCTCTTTGCCGTCATCTCCACCCACGCGGGGCGAAACCCGCTCCGGATGGCGTTTCGCACTGATTTGATATTCGACCACGCGGCGCAGTAAAACGGGATCTTTCCCCGCTCCAAAATCTCCATCGCCAGACGGCCGGTCAGCGCGGAGGCGACCCCCTGCCTGCGGTAGGCGGGCAGCACATCGACGCCGATCTGCCACATGGTTTCGCAGTCGGCGGAACAGGCCGCAAGGCCGATCAGCCTCTCCCCGTCGTACGCGCCCACGCCCAAAACATCCAGCTGCCGGCGCTTTTCACACAGCGCGTTGCTCCACGCGGGCACGTAAAGCGGCGCAAAGTCCTTCGGCCGCAGCAGTTTTTCCCCGTAAGGGCAGTCCGGGGCCTTCACCTGTTCAAGATCGGGCAAAAAGTATTCCGCCATGAAGCAGATCCGCAGACCGTCCCTCTGCAGCCCATCGTCCAGCACGTGCATATGCGGGGTCTCAAAGCAGTGCTCCGCCGGAAAACGGCCGATATAATCGGTCACCACGGCGCGATATTTTTCGCCTACGGAGGCAACGATATTGTTCCCATAGGAGATCAGGTTGCAGTCAAACGGGAGAGACAGATACTTTCGCGCCCCCGGGTTGGCAGCGGACACCACGACCACATTCTCCGCCCGGAGAAAATCCTCCGCGCGGCAGTTTGCGTCGATCGCGGATTGCTCCATGGCGATCCGCAAAATGTCCCCGTTGGTAAAGCGCATATTCCTCCCCGCCTTTTCCCCGGCACGCTGATCCATCCGCATTCATCTTTTACAGAGGCCAATTGCTTCCGTTGCAAAATATATCGACCAGTATTATGAAAGCATCTATTCCTGCCAGCATAGCATCAGAGAAAGCTGATTGAACTTTCCCATGGAGCAGTCTAAATCCTCATTTGTCATTATAGCCCTATTTCTATGGAAGGGCAAGGATAACCGCCCTGCGTTACGGCGAAGATCCCCCCGGCAAAAGCGTTCACAACCCCTCCGGCCGCCTTCGGCGTCCACCTCCCCTTACACAGGGGAGGCATAAAATGTGCGGCGGAGCCGCAGCCGCTTCCCCCGGGCCCCCAAAGGGCATGCCTGCCTTTTGGGGGGGCAAATGATACAATGGCACTTTTTCCCTATGCGCCGATCATGCTTGTAGTAACGAATGATTGACAAATCCTATTGCCCCAGTTAAAATGTATAAATATATAATTGATCTGCAAATCTGGCGTCTGCCGGTAGTATTTCACCGCAGGCAGTCACAACTCCATGAAAGCGAGGGTATTCTATGAAAAGCTATCGGATCTCTGCTCTTCTTTTGACCGCTGCCCTGTTGACCAGCCTTTTTGCCGGCTTCGGCGGAACGCCTGCGGAAAGCAGCGCCCCCGCCACCGAACAGTCGGCCTTATCAGAGAGATTACAGCAGGTCTGTGACCTGGGCATCGCTGACGAGGCCACGCTGCGCCGCGGGGACGACATCTGCACCCGGCGGGAGGCCGCCGCCATGCTGGCGCAGGTTCACAAGCTGCGCTATGGCATAGACAGCCGTTATCTGAACGACCCAGCCGTGACCGACTCGGACGATGCCGCCACCCGCTATTATTTCGCGCAGGCGATGTATTTTTCCGCGATGGAAAGCTTTTATGACGCCCCCTATGAGAGCTGGGACGCCTGGGCCGGTTATTGTGAAGCAAATGAGCAGCCGTACATTTGGCCGGATTCCATACTGCTTGGTCCCGACACGGCAGGCGTTGTAGAAGGCGGCGATATCTGGAACCATTGTCGTGACCTGGATGAAATACAGCATCCAGACAACGCAGATGAACTCCGGAACTGGCTCGATTTTGGCTTCGTGCCCGCCGCCAACTATGCCCTGCTTGTCTATGACCGCACGGACGGCACAAGGGTTCTCTCGCTGGATGAGGACTGCAACTTCCACCCCTATGAGACGATGACGGTGGCACAGGTCGCCGAGGCGGCCCTGCGGTACTATAACTCCTTTGAGCCGGCGGCACAGATGGTTCCCTATGAGCAGACCGCCGCCTTTGATCCCTCCATCATCACGCCCGAGCTGCTGGAAAAGGAGACCACCCTGCCAGACGCCAGCTGTGCCGTGCTCCCCGCTGAATGGCACGGCGTTCTGATGTTTGACATGGGGCGG
>CANQDL010000085.1 GCA_947591105.1 uncultured Oscillospiraceae bacterium | reverse complement strand
ATCTTCGAGATCGCGGACTACGGCATCTGCGGCGACCTGTTCAAGGTGACGCCGATGCTGACGGAGGCCATTCGCGCTGCCAAGGCTGCCAAGTAAGGCGACAGCAGAACATACGAAAAGATCCGCACCCCTTCCTCTCGGATGGGGTGCGGATTTTTCTGTACTTGCATAACGGGGCGCTTGGTGATACACTGAAAGAAAGAGATAACGCTGACAGGAGGCGGGCGCATGGACTACGAATCCAGGATCAAGCATTGGGACGACATCCGGGTGGGCGACCAAGAGACTTTTGCCAAGACCGTCACCCAGACGGACGTGACCCTGTGGGTGGGCCTGACCGGGGATATGAACCCGGTGCACATCAACGAGCAGTATGCCGCCGGCACCCGGTTCAAGGGGCCGATCGTGCCGGGCCTGCTGGTGGCGGGGTTCATCTCCACCATCATGACCCAGCTCACCTTCGGCAGCGTCTACACCGGCCAGTCTCTGAAATTCCTCAAGCCCGTGTACATTGGGGACACCATCACCGCCGTGGGCACGGTCACGGACAAGCTGGAGGAGAAGCACCGGGTGGTGGTAAAGACCGAGTGCTTCAACCAGCGGGGCGAACTGGTCATCACCGGCGAGGGCCAGGAGTATATCCTGAACTGACCGGCGGATAGCAAGAACACAGAGGCAATGGGGCTCTCGGGCAGACCCCGTTGCCTTTTTTGAGGGGAAAAGGGCGGCTACTTCCGGGCGGAAGTCCGTCTTATAGGACAGTAAATACGTATAATGGCTGTATTCCAGGGACAGGAGGAAGCTTGGCATGGCTCTATATGAACTGAACGGCGCCCAGCGGGAGGCGGTCACCTCCACGGAGGGGTACGTGCGCGTCATCGCCGGAGCCGGCTCCGGAAAGACCCGGGCCCTGACCCACCGGTTCGCCTATCTGGTCAACGAGCTGGGCATCCTGCCGGGGAACATCCTGTGCGTAACCTTCACCAACAAGGCGGCCAACGAGATGCGCCAGCGCATCCACAACCTGACCGGCGACAACGACACCGGCTACATCAACACCTTCCACGGCTTCTGCGTGTCCGTGCTCCAGGAGGACAGCTACGCCGTGCAGTACCCCAAGAGCTTTCTGGTGCTGGACAATTCCGACATCGACGCCATGCTGAAGATCATCTACGAGCAGCGGGGCCTCACCCTCCGGGACATGACCTTTGCCAAGGCCCGGGATATGATCGAGATCCTGAAGATCTTCAAGCGCCCGGACTACTATCTGGACATGCTCAACATGGATCTGGACACCCTGCGGGAAAAGTACGAAAAGGCCGCGTCAGCCCAGGACGCGATCTTTTACGGCTACCTGTACCAGCAGAAAAAGTGCTTCGGCCTGGATTACAACGATCTGATCATCTTCACGCTGCACATCTTCCGCACCCATGAGGACATCCGTCTGAAGTGGCAGAAGCGCCTGGAGTACATCATGATCGACGAGTTCCAGGACATCGACAGCCTGCAGTACGAGCTGATGGAGGCCCTGTGCGGCTATCACAAGAACCTGTTTGTGGTGGGTGACCCGGATCAGACCATCTACACCTGGCGCGGGGCGGATCAGAAATACCTGCTGGATTTTGACCGGCGGTTTCCCGGCACCAAGACCATCATGATGATGGAAAACTACCGCTCCACGCCCCAGATCCTGGCGGCGGTCAACTCCCTGATCGACAAGAACCGCACCCGCATCCGGAAGGATCTGATACCCACGCTGCCGGCGGGAGAGAGCGTGCTGTGCCACCACGGCCAGTCCGGGGAGGCGGAGGCGGAGTGGATGGCCCTGCAGATGCAGCAGCTCCACGACGCCGGCGTGCCCTACCGGGACATGGCGGTGCTGTACCGGGCCCACTACGTGAGCCGGGCGGTGGAGGAGGTGCTGCTCAAGCGGAAGGTGCCCTATACCATCTACAGCGGCGTGCAGTTTTTCGACCGGATGGAGATAAAAGACGCCCTCAGCTACCTGCGGATGGTGGTCTACCGGGACGATCTCTCCTTCCGGCGGGTGGTGAACGTTCCCAAGCGGAACATGGGCCAGCGGCGGATCAGATTTCTGGAGCAGGCGGCGGCCCGGTATGGCTGCAGCCTCTATGAGGCGCTGGTGCGCACGCTGGAGGACGATATCTTCAAGGGCACAAAGGCGGCGGCCTTTGTGAGCCTGGTGGAGAGCTTCGGGGCGGACTACAGCCAGCGCCCCGTCTCCGAGGTGCTGGGGGCGCTGCTCAACGACAGCGGCTACGAGGCGGCGCTGCGCACCGAGGGGGCCCAGGAGCGGCTGGACAATCTGGCGGAGCTGAAGCAGTCCGTATACGAGTACGAGACCACCTGTGGTGAGGAGGCCGGGCCGGAGCACTACCTGACCCACGTGGCCCTGTTCACCAACGCCGATACGGCCCAGGCGGGGGACAAGGTGAAGCTGATGACCGTCCACGCGGCCAAGGGGCTGGAATTTCCCTATGTGTTTCTGTGCGGGATGAACGAGGGGGTGTTTCCCTCCCGGCGGACACGGACGCTGCCGGCCATGGAGGAGGAACGGCGCCTGGCCTTCGTGGCCATGACCCGGGCGGAGAAGCGGCTCTTCCTGTCGGAGGCGGAGGGCCGGAATCTGGACGGCTCGCCCCGCTATCCCTCCCGCTTCATCCTGGATATCGACCCGCCGCTGGTAGAGTATACCCTGCCGCCCCGGGAGGGGCTCATCTCGGAGGCCAGGGAGTATATCCAGGTCAGCGAGAAGTACCTGCCGGAGAGCGGCCAGCAGAGCGCCTTTGCCGTGGGCGACCGGGTGGAGCATGAGCGTCTGGGGCCCGGCACCGTGGTGGAGGTGGACACAGACCGGGGCGCCCATGTGGTGCAGTTCGACGCCATGAGCACGCCCCGGGCCATCTCCTTCCGTGCAAAGCTGCGAAAAATATAACGCCGCCCCGGCGGCGGTCACAACAAAAACAGCCATGCCTGGCGGTCAACGTACAGGGGCGAGCACAGCTCGCCCCTGCATTTATTTTGTCCGATATCGATTTATCATGATGAGAACCACAGGCCGAAAAGCGGCGAGAGCGGTATCATAAAGACCGAGAAAACCATGGATGAGACGGAGATGAGCGTGGCCCGCTGGCCGGAGGGGAACCGGTCATTCAGCCTCCTGTCACTGACCAGCTGGAGACTGTCGTCCAAAAATCCCGCCAGCAGGCCGGAAGCCATCAGCACCGGCAGACGCGTCCCTCGCGCCGCCAGGGCGCACAGCAGAACGCCCGCCCCGGTGAGGGCCGCCGCCTTCGGATATGACAGGCGATCCAGCCTGCCCGTCAGCAGTCCCGCCAGACCGCCGCCCAGTCCCAGCACAAAAAGCGCCGGCCCCAGCAGCGCCGGAACCGTCACCGCCGCCTCTACCTTCTCCTGCAGGTAAAATCCCGTCAGCGTTGCGCACGCCCCCACCAGGGCGTTGAGCACCATGATCCGGACGGCCGCGCCGTCCGCCTTGAGAAGCGCCCAGGCGCCCCGGACTGTCTCCCCCAGAGCGGCGGGCAGCGTCCCCAGGGTCACCCCGGGGGCATCCCGCTCCGGCTCGGCGACGGTCAGCGCGGCTGCCAAACCGACGAGGGTGATCCCCATGTCCAGCAGGTACGCCCGCTTCCAGCCCAACAGCACCGTGGCCCCCGCCAGCAGCATAGCGCCGCCGCCGCTGAAGCGATATACCCCGTTCTGCAGGGCGGAAAACTTCAGATAGTCCGCCTCCTGTCCCGCCTGGAGCATGGATTCATAGGTGATGGCCTCCCGCGTGCCGGAGTCCAGGTTGTACCCCAGGGCGGAGACCGCCAGAGAAAGGCACACCGCGGCCATCCCCCGGGAGGCCGCCATCAGCAGGATGGAGAGCACGAACATCACATGGCTGGCGACCAGCGTCCGCTTCCGGCCCAGCACGTCCGCCAGCAGTCCCGAGGGCAGCTCGCAGCACAGGCTCACGGCATGGAACACCGCCTCCGCAAAGCCGATCTCCACCAGGGAGAACCCCCGCAGAGCCAGCAGAAGAACCCACACGCTTCCCGCCGGACGGAAGCCCACCGACCACTCCCGTATCAGAAGGGCCCGTTTTTGTCTGGAGATAGAAAACTGTTTCTTATTTTTAGGCATAAAAATAGCGCCATCCTTTCTCTTTCATCATAAGAAAATAAGAAAAGGATCGGCGCGGCCGTTTACCGTGACCCGTGGTCACCGAAAAAAGGGCGCACTGATCCTGTGGATGGCCATATCATATCTGAGAACATGCTGGGTCATGCCGCTGCGCCCTCCCCTCGTTAAGATAGAGTAAGTATACCATGAACGGACACAGGATTTCAAGGGGTTTTCTCAGCCAAAAGTCACGCTCTGCGGCGAGGCGTCCTTGCCGATGGGCAGACCGCGTTCGCCGGAGGGATGACCGAAGTATCGGAGGCAGCAATGAATATCAAAAGCGGGATCAGATCACACACCGTCCGAGAGGGCTTTGCCATGTCGGCGCAGGCCGGCGCGCCGGGCTGCGACCTGGTCTGGCGCAGGCGAGGGAAAGAAGGTTGATTCCTATAGCGAACTACGGTTATATCCGCGTGAGCACACGGGAGCAGAACGAGGATCGGCAGCTCATCGCGCTGCACGAGCTGGACATCCCGGAGAAAAACATCTATATGGACAAGCAGTCCGGCAAGGATTTTGAGCGGCCCCAGTATAAGCGCCTGGTGCGGCGCATGAAAAAAGACGATCTGCTCTGCGTCAAGAGCATCGACCGCCTGGGCCGTAATTACGGGGAGATATTGGAGCAGTGGCGTATCCTCACGAAAGAGAAGGGCATCGACATCGTGGTGCTGGACATGCCCCTGCTGGACACCCGCCGGGGCAAGGATCTGATGGGCACGTTCCTGTCCGACATCGTGCTGCAGGTGCTCTCCTTCGTGGCGGAGAACGAGCGGGCCAACATCCGCCAGCGGCAGGCGGAGGGTATCGCGGCGGCCAAGGCCCGGGGCGTGCAGTTCGGCCGGCCGCCGGCGCCTCTGCCCGAGAACTTCCACAGCGTCTACCAGCGGTGGAAGGCAAAGAAAATCACCGGCACGGCTGCGGCGAAGGAGTGCGGGATGGCGCTCTCCACGTTCCGCTACCGGGCGGCGATCTACGAAAATGGCAAGATGTTGTAACAGAGGTATTTTTGCAGGAATGTGTAGTTTCCTGTAAAGCAAGCCACACAAAAATACGGATGTATTATAGCACAGCAGGGGTTCGATTACAATACCTTGTTTATAAAAAATTTCACCGTCCGGCGAACAGGCAAAGGGCGATTTCCCGGTTGCAGGAAACTACACCTTTTTGTCTCAAAAGGTTTGCCCATCATGGGAAAACGCGGCAAGTACCGGACAGGGGCCATCCTGCCGTTCGGGGCATATCATCAAAACATCTTATAAAAGCATGTGAAAGGAGAAAGCCATGAAAGAAGCATATGAGACCCCTGAACTGGAGATCATCCTCATTGACGAAGAGGACATCATTTTTTCCTCTGGTGGGACGTGTTCTGATGTGTGTACTGATGGGGAATGTAGCCTAGAATAATGAAATTACGCGCGATTGACGCCGCCGGGAGGCGCTAAAAGCCAAGGCGTTCCCGGCGGCTTTGGTGCGTGTTTCATTTTCGGAGCAATCGTGAACGAGGAGGAGCCGATTTGCGTCAGGTCATTTCAGCAATCAAAATGGTTCAAAAGATCCTTGGACGGCAAAAGGCGGAGGAGGGAGCCCCATACCGGCTGAGCGCTCACTGCATGCGGGTGGAGCAGCCGGAGGGGGCTTTGCTCTATCACACCTTGACCGGGGAGCTGGTGCTGCTGTCCCACGAAGAGGAAAAGCAGCTCGATAGGCTCCCCGGCCCCGTTTCCCCGGCCCTTGGAGAATTGGCCGCCCGCTGGTTCCTCCGCCCCCTGGCGGCGGACGACATGGCCCTGGCGGATCAGATCCGGGAAATCACTGGCCACCTTGCGGGGAAGGGGGAAACCGCCCTGACCGCTTACACCATCTTCACCACCACGGCCTGCAACGCCCGCTGCTTCTACTGCTTTGAGTCAGGTTGGAAAAAAAGCTCCATGACCAAGCAGACCGCCCTGGACACGGCGGCGTACATTGCGGCCCACCGGGGCGGCAGGCCAGTGCGCCTGTTCTGGTTTGGCGGCGAGCCGCTGATGAATATCGAGGCCATCGACGCGATCACGGGAAGCCTGCTGCGGGAGGGAGTGGAATTCCACTCCACCATGATCAGCAACGGCTATCTCTTCGACCCAGCGCTGGTACGGCGGGCCCGGGACAACTGGAACCTGAAACAGGTGCAGATCACCCTGGACGGCACGGAGGAGGTCTACAACCGGCGGAAGGCCTATGTGAACCCCCAGGGCAGCCCCTTTCAGCGGGTGCTTCGGAACATCGGCCTGTTGCTGGACGCGGGCATCCGGGTCTCCGTGCGTCTGAACATGGACGGGGACAACGAAGGGGATCTCTACGCGCTGGTGGACGCGCTGGCGGAGCGATTCGGGGGAAGGCCGGGCTTTGGCGTCTATCTGGCGATGATTTATGAAACCCGTGGCCCCGAACCCTCCAGCTATACAGAGGAGGAGCGCAGCGCCTACGCCCGAAGCTTCCAGTCCATGCAGTCCCACCTGGAGGGAAAGGGCGTCGCGACCCGCCCGCCGCTGGGTCGCGGAGTCGCCGTCCGTTCCTGCATGGCGGACAAAGATGGCTTCACCACCGTGACCCCGGACGGTCTTTTGGGCCGGTGCGAGGGCTGCATAGACGGCACCGTCTGGGGGAGCATCTATTCGAACGAGGCGGATGGGGAGATGCTCCGGCAGTGGAAAGAGAAAAATCCGCCCGAAGCGGCCTGCGGGATGTGCCCCCTCTACCCCCAGTGTGTCCGCCTGAAAAAATGCCCGAACTGGCCGGAACACTGCACGCCCATCGAGCGGGTATACCGCGAAGAAAAAATCCGCCGTGGCATGCTCGGCAGCTATGAGGAATGGAAGGCGGGTCAGCCGGCCAGGACGAATCAGGTATGATTGCGAAAAACGCAGGACAAATCCTGCGCCGCCTGCCGGGAGCGCGGAAAATAAAGCGCATTCTTCTCCGGCCATTCCAAAAGCCTGTCAGCCAGTGGCCGCTGGAGAAGCGGGTCATCAAGGCGATGCGGGACTACATACGCAGGGAGGGGCACACCTTCGACCTGGAGCACCCGGTGCTGTTCACGGAAAAGCGGCTTTGGTACGGCCTGTTCTTTGAGCATCCCGACCTGACGCGGCTCTACGACAAATTCCTGTTCAAGGGCTATGTCGAGGAAAAGCTGGGGCCCGGCTGGACCGCGCCGCTGTACGGCATGTGGACGGATCTGCGCAGCTTCAAGCGGGACTGGGACAGTCTGCCGGACGCGTTTTGCCTCAAGTCCAACTGCTCCAGTTTGGGCAAGAATCTGAAGCACATCCAGGATAAAAACAGTGTGGACAAAAGGGCGCTGTTCCGGGAGGTCAAAAAGTGGCTGAACCCCTTGCATACGGGGATCAATGGCTATTTTCGGGCGTATTTCGGGATAACGCCCCGGATCATCGCGGAAAAGCTGCTCACGGCAAAGGGCGATCAGCTGTATGACTACAAGATCCTGTGCTTCGGAGGGAAACCGGATCACTTCCTCGCCACGGCAGACCGGTTCCCGCTGGAAGCGGGCAATCTGGCCTATACCTTCTATGACCTCTCCTGGAACAAGCTGCCTGTCACGACCCCGGGCCATGAGAACCGGGACATACCCCGCCCGGAGCACCTGGAGGACATGATCCGGATGGCCGAAAAGCTGTCCCAAGGGTTTCCTTTCGTTCGCGTGGACTTCTACGACACAACGGACGGCGCCGTCATAGGGGAGATGACGCTCTACTCAAGTGCCAATTACGACCAGAGGGATTGGGATCTGGAATTAGGGAAGAAATTCATTCTTCCAAATCAACAAGAGCATTGATCCCAGCGAGACACAGCCCGGACAGGTTCTGTCCGGGCTGTTTTTTACACCTGGGCCCCCACGCGGCATACTTGTCGCGGGGGAAAAGGAGAAATACCCCTGACAGCACAATTCGCCGCCCAACGGGCGGCCTCCTTGTTCCCCCGGGGCCCCCAACGGGCAAGCCTGCCCGTTGGGGAAAAGGAAGAAGAGCTTTGACCGATGGAGGAGCCCCGGGTGCAGGGATTCGACATCTTCAAAGCTTTTCTGACATGGCAAAGATTGCGCTAATTGATACAATGCAACGCTCGGATCGGGAGCGTTGCATTTGTCGTATCAGCGTTGCATGTCCTTTTTCCCTCTCCGCAGCCAGCGGGCCAGATAGTGTCCGATGAAAATGAAAAGGCCCATGATGGCGATGTAGTCCAGGTAAAACACGATCCTGGGCGCGTCAAAATCAAAGAACACAAAATGATTTCGTAGCAGCAGATAGTTCAGAATGTCCTGTTTGGCAAAGGCGTATATACCGTACACGGCCACCGCCAATGCCGCGATCCGCAACAGCCATGTCTGCGTTTTTCCTACATTTCGAACCTTGGCCAGCATCATATTCCAGTGAAGGCCCAGATGCAGGCTCATCAGGACGAAACCCCAATAGGCGCAGAGCATATGAACCTCTCTGGCCCAGGCCCGTCCACCCCGGATGGGCAGAAAGTCCAGCGCGTAGCGGCTCAGCACCGCGCCGCTCACCGCCGAGCCGATCATCCCCGCAAAGATTAGCAGCACCAGCGCGGTCTGAAGTATGCGAAAAGGCGTGTATTTGCCCTTGAAAAGCCCCCGGAACCACCGTCTGTTGAGCACATGATGGGTGACGAATAGGGCCAGCATGGCGACGCCGATCCATTCGTGGGCCGCCTCTCCCAGCAGGCTGTAGCTCATGAGCAGCACCAGCGCGGCGGTCATCGGAACATCGGTGACGATCCGCAAAACCTGCTTTTTCTTCATGGCTGTTCCTCCGTCCTGGACTGATCCAGAAGCCAGGAGATGACGCGCTCTTCCTCAAAAAGCACGTTCCCGCCGCCGTGTTGATTCGTAATGTCCCGGTCGGCGAACCAGGCGTCGTCCGGTATCCATAGCCGCAGGAGTTCGTCTATCTCCTCATCGTCAAGGCCGGTCTGACGGTATGCCTCCAGCAGTCCTTGGAAGGCTTCCCGCGCTCTGTCCGAGCCGTAGTATTCGTCATGCTCGCCCATGAAGATGTAAACTGCCGTCTTGTTCTCCGCCGCCGGGGCAAATTCTCCGTCCCATTGGGATGCCCCGTGCAGGTACGCCGCGAACAGCTCCGGGCGCATCCCCATGACCCTGGACATAGTCTCGCCGCCCGCCGAGTAGCCCGCGCCGTACACGCGGGTCCTGTCCACGGCGAAGTTTTCAAGAAAATACTCCGTCAGCGCGATGGTCTGCCGGGCGGAGGTGTCGTGCCAGTCCGTGACCTGGGGCGAGACCACGATCATGGGCTCGTCGATCTCCGTCCAGACAGATACGCCCCTCTCCCGCAGGTTGGTCCCCTCTGAATCCTCTCCAAACCACATCCCGCCGTAGCCGGGCAGGGTCATCATCAGGGGGTACTCCGTCTCCCCGTCGTAGCCGTCTGGCAGCCAATAGCTGTAATGTATCTCGCCCTCCGCGCTCTCCAACACGTTCCCACGGATGAACTGGCCGGTGGTATAGCCGTCCTCGGCCGCGGCGCTGCCGACAGGCCCCCAGGCGCAGAGAAGTCCCGCGGCCAGCACGGCGGATATGAGCTTCCGCACCATCGTCAGTAGCCCAAGCCGTCCAGCCACGCGGCCACGTCCTCCGCCGCGTCCGCCGCGTTCTGATGGCTGACGGTAAAGCCGTCCTGGATCA
>CANQDL010000084.1 GCA_947591105.1 uncultured Oscillospiraceae bacterium | reverse complement strand
GCCGGGTACTGGGTCATGGAGCTGGTGAGCTGGCCCACCTCCGCCATGAGCTTTTCGATCTGCTCGTCCTTCCGGGCAAGCTTCTCGTTGATGGCCTTCACCTCGGCCTCGGACAGCTTCTGCCGCTCCATCAGCTCGTTGACGTAGAGCCGGTAGCCCATGGGAGAGGGGATACGCCCGGCGCTGGTGTGGGGCTGCTCCAGATAGCCCATGGCCGTCAGCTCGCTCATCTCGTTACGGATGGTGGCGGAAGAACAGCCGATGGTCTCAGCCAGGGCCTTGGAGCCCACAGGCTCCGCAGTGGCGATGTAGCTCTCCACCACGGCGGTCAGTATTCTTTTCTTCCGGTCGCTCAGTTCCATATCCGCCTCCTGGCAATCCCAGGGAAAACCTGCTAGCACTCTTTTTCTTCGAGTGCTAATTTACCACATCGATTAGTGTATGTCAAGAGTCCGCCGGCTATTATTTGTAATTTGTTCATAAATGGCGGGGCAAAAAGGGCCGGGACAGCTTCTGCCCCGGCGACGGCGTTTTTCCACGGCCATACAATATGATAATAGGCCCGCCCCAGGCGTCTGTCCTGGGGCGGGCGGTGATTTTTGGCTTTTTGCGGATCAATAGTTCTCCGCGTGGACTTCAAAATACGCCATGGGGTGGTTGCAGGTGGGGCAGACCTCGGGGGCGTTGGTGCCCACCACGATGTGGCCGCAGTTGCGGCACTCCCACACCTTGACCTCGCTCTTGGCAAAGACCTGGGCGGTCTGGACGTTCTTCAGCAGCGCCCGATAACGCTCCTCATGGTGCCGCTCGATGGCGCCCACCAGGCGGAACCGGGCGGCCAGCTCATGGAAGCCCTCCTCGTCCGCGGTCTTGGCAAAGCCCTCGTACATATCCGTCCACTCGTAGTTCTCCCCGTCCGCGGCGGCGGCCAGGTTCTGGGCGGTGTCGCCGATGCCCTCCAGCTCCTTGAACCAGAGCTTGGCGTGCTCCTTCTCGTTGTCGGCGGTCTTCTGGAACAGGGCCGCGATCTGCTCAAAGCCCTCTTTCTTGGCCTTGGAGGCGAAATAGGTGTACTTGTTGCGGGCCTGGGACTCGCCGGCAAAGGCGGCCCACAGATTCTTCTCGGTCTGGGTACCAGCGTATTTACTCATGATCTGATCTCCTTTTCAATCGTATTTTCCTCGGGCCTTGGATCTCCCGATGATTTTTCCTTCTCCTGGCAGGCGGGACACAGCCCCTCGAATATCATCCGGTGGCGCTGCACCGCAAAGCCGGTTCCCGCCTCCACCTGCCGGTCAAGCTGTTCCCGGTAGTCCAGCGGCGCGTCGCATACCGCCCCGCATCCCACGCAGAACAGGTGATAGTGCCGCTCCTGGCGCAGGTCGTACCGGTCGGCGGAGGGCACCTTTACGTGGGTGATCTCCCCGCTCTCGGCCAGCACGTTCAGGTTGCGGTACACCGTGCCCCGGCTGATCCGGGGATCACGCTCCCGCACGGCCAGGTAGATGTCGTCCGCGCTGGGGTGATCCGTCCGGGAACGCACCGCCTCCAGCACCATACGCCGCTGCCTCGTATCCCTGGTAGCCATGGAGCACACATCCTTTCTTGATATTAGGACTTGATACTATTATGCCTCATTTTTTCCGTTTGTCAAGTCTTTTTTCTCACACCCCCGTCAACGCCGTTCGTATGCCGCCCGGGCGGAGAAAAATGACCCGCCGCGTCGCCGCGGCAGGTCATCTACTGATTCTGATCCGGTCTGTTGTACCCCAGCAGTTCGCCGGGAGAGACGTGCAAATACCAGCACAGCTTGCACAGGAACAACCCGTCAATGCGCTGAAATTCGTTACGGCAGTAACGGTTGAAATTGGTTCGGGGAATATCCAAATCCTTGCATATCCGGTTTTTTGAGATGCCTTTTTCCCGGAGAATGCGGTCAAGATTGAGAGAAAGCGTCCCGTAATCCATCTGCATATGCCCCTTTCCCAGGATGGACTGATTATATCCAGGAAGGGACTATATAAACAATTCACAATATTATCATCCCCCACCGGAGATGAGGAAACAGAAGAAAACCCATAATGTTTACAAACGGCCCGCTCTGTCTTTTGGACAGGGTGGGCGTTTTCATGCCCGGAGAAAAATATGTGTAAGAAATTTATATAAATCGCTTGACAAAACTTATGTCGTGGTGTAACATTGTTTTCGAGGTGAGAGATATGAAAAAGACCCTATACAGCCTGATGCTCTCCGACGACGTGGTGCGGGCCGTGGACGTCATGGCCCACCGGATGGGCACCAACCGCTCGGCGCTGGTCAACCAGATCCTGGCAGAGTACACGAATATGGTGACCCCAGAGCGGCAGGTACAGGACATCTTCCGGCAGATCAGCCAGATCCTGGACGCGGACACAGAGCTTGTGCCCTTCATCGCCCCTAACGCCATGTCCATGAGCATGAAATCCAGCCTGCACTACCGCTACCGGCCCACGGTGAAGTACTCGGTGGAGCTGTACCGGGATCGGGAGGGCGCCCTGGGGGAGCTGGCGGTGGTCTTTCGCACCCAGTCCCAGGAGCTGCTGGAGGCCATGGGGCAGTTCTTCCGGCTCTGGAAGCAGGTGGAGGACGATCTGGTGGCGTCCTATCACCCCGTGCCGGTGGAGTACGCCCTGTACCCCGGCCGGTTCACCCGCACCATCGTTCTGCCGGGCCGGCGGGATTATGCCAGCGGAGACATCGCCGGGGCCATCAGCGCGTACGTGCGGCTCTTCGACCGGCTGATGAAGGGATATCTGGCCGGCGGACTGTCCGCCCGGGACGTGGAGAGCGAGTATTTGCAGTGGCTCCGGGAGGGCAATATTATATTGTAGTGTAACCTCCAAACGCCTCCCCTGTGTAAGGGGAGGTGCCGAGCGAATGCGAGGCGGAGGGGTTGTTGCCACGACATATTACAATCCCTCAGTCACGCTAACGCGTGACAGCCCCCTTTGCACAAGGGGGCCTGAGCAGTAATGATTATAAAAAGGAAGTGATCCTGTATGAACAGCGACAAGCTGACACAAAAGACCATAGAGACCATCAACAGCGCCACGGCCATGGCCCGGGAGAACGACAACCAGTACGTCACTCCCGAGCACCTGCTGTACGCGCTGGTGGACGCGGACGGCGGGCTCATCCCCTCCCTTTTGGGGAAGATGGGCGTGGACTGCGACGGGATGCTGTCGGCCCTGGACGGGGCCATTGAGCGGCTGCCAAAGGTGCAGGGCGCCCAGAGCATCTATCCCTCCAACGAGTTTGGCAAGATCATCGACTTTGCCCAGAAGGTGGCGGCGCAGCTCAAGGACGAGTACGTGTCCGTGGAGCACCTGATGCTGGGCATCTTCGCCCACCCCACCCCGGCCATCCGGGACGTCTTCCGGCAGTATAACGTCACAAAGGACGGTTTTACCGCGGAGCTGGCCAAAGTCAAGACCGGCCACGTGACCTCCGACAGTCCGGAGGACACCTATGGCGCGCTGGAGAAGTACGGCACGGATCTGGTGCAGCGGGCCCGGGACAACCAGCTTGACCCGGTGATCGGCCGGGACACGGAGATACGAAACGTGATCCGCATCCTCTCCCGCAAGACGAAAAACAACCCTGTGCTCATCGGCGAGCCGGGCGTGGGCAAGACTGCCATCGCCGAGGGCCTTGCCCAGCGGATCGTCCGGGGAGACGTGCCCGAGGGGCTGAAGGACAAGACCGTGTTCAGTCTGGACATGGGGGCCCTGGTGGCCGGCGCCAAGTACCGGGGCGAGTTTGAGGAGCGGCTCAAGGCCGTGCTGGAGGAGATCGCCAAGAGCGAGGGAAAGATCCTGCTGTTCATCGACGAGCTGCACACCATCGTGGGCGCGGGCAAGACCGAGGGCAGCATGGACGCGGGCAACCTGCTCAAGCCCATGCTGGCCCGGGGCGAGCTGCACTGCATCGGCGCCACCACCCTGGACGAGTACAGAAAGTATATCGAAAAGGACGCGGCCCTGGAGCGGCGCTTCCAGCCGGTGATGGTGGCCGAGCCCACGGTGGAGGACACCATCTCCATCCTGCGGGGACTCAAGGAGCGGTACGAGATCTACCACGGCGTGCGCATCCATGACGCGGCCCTGGTGGCGGCGGCCACCCTTTCCAACCGGTACATCACCGACCGGTTCCTGCCGGACAAGGCCATCGACCTGGTGGACGAGGCCTGCGCGCTGATCCGCACGGAGATCGACTCCATGCCCTCGGAGCTGGACGACATCCGCCGGAAGATCATGCAGATGGAGATCGAGGAGATGGCCCTCAAGAAGGAGACGGACAAGCTCAGCCAGGACAGACTGGAAAAGCTCCGGAGCGAGCTGGCCGCCGCCAAGGAGGACTTCGCCGCCATGACCGCCCGCTGGGAGGCGGAGAAGGCGGGCGTGGACGCGGTCAAGGGCCTGAAGGCCGAGATCGAGCGGCAGACCGCTGACATGGAGCGGGCGCAGCAGAACTATGAGTACGAGACCGCCGCCCGTCTGAAGTACGAGACCATCCCGGCCCTGCAGAAGAAGCTGGCCCAGGCGGAGGCCGCCCCCAAAAAGGACGCCACTCTCGTCCAGGACGCGGTGACGGAGGAGGAGATCGCCGGCATCGTGGCCCGGTGGACGGGCATCCCCGTGGCCCGGCTGATGGAGGGCGAGCGGGAGAAGCTGCTGCACCTGGAGGACATCCTCCACCAGCGTGTGATCGGCCAGGACGAGGCGGTGCGTCTGGTGACGGAGGCCATACTCCGCTCCCGGGCGGGCATCGCCGACCCGGGACGTCCCATCGGCTCGTTCCTCTTCCTGGGCCCCACAGGCGTGGGCAAGACGGAGCTTGCCAAGAGCCTGGCCCAGGCGCTGTTTGACGACGAGCGGAACATGGTGCGCATCGACATGACCGAGTACATGGAGAAATTCTCCGTCTCCCGGCTGATCGGCGCCCCTCCGGGGTACGTGGGCTACGACGAGGGCGGCCAGCTGACCGAGGCGGTGCGCCGCCGGCCCTATACGGTGGTGCTGTTCGACGAGGTGGAAAAGGCCCACCCGGACGTGTTCAACATCCTGCTGCAGATCCTGGACGACGGCCGTATCACCGACTCCCAGGGCCGGACGGTGGATTTCAAAAACACCGTGATCATCCTCACCTCCAACCTGGGCAGCCCCTACCTGCTGGACGGGATCGGCCCGGACGGGGACATCACGCCCGAGGCCCGGGCCGCCGTGCTGGGCGAGCTGCAGCGGGCCTTCCGGCCGGAATTCCTCAACCGCCTGGACGAGACCGTGTTCTTCAAGCCCCTGACCAGGGAGAATTTGAGCGGCATCATCGCCATCCTGACCGAGAGCCTGAAAAAGCGCCTGGAGGATAAGCAGCTGGGTCTGCGGTTCACCGACCGGGCCACGTCGCTGATCATCGACCGGGGCTTCGATCCCGTGTACGGCGCCCGGCCTCTGAAGCGGTACCTGCAATCCGCCGCCGAGACGCTCATCGCCAAAAAGATCCTCTCCGGGGACATCCCCGCCGGCGCCACCCTGGTGGTGGACGCGGAGGACGGGGAGCTGGTGTGCAAGGTGGAGGACATCCAGTGACCGCGTAAAAAACACCCAAAAACAGGACAAAAAGAGCGCCCTCCCGTGGGAGGGCGCTGCGTATTTTTTTGGTTTTCAGTCCTCTCCGTCGTCGGAGATCATGCCGTAGCCCCCGTCCTTGCGCTTGTAGACCACGGAAAAGGCGCCGTCCGCCTCCTGGTTGCGGAAGGCGAAGAAGGCGTGTCCCAGCAGATCCATCTGCAGGATGGCCTCCTCCGGGCTCATGGGCTTGATGGCAAAGCGCTTGGTGCGGATCAGCTTGTACTCCGGCGCTTCGTCGTCATCGTCGTCCGGCACGGGCACCGGCGCGGACGTGCGCTCAAAGGCGCCGTCCCGCAGACGCTTCTCCAGACGGGTCTTGTTCTTGCGTACCTGCCGCACAAGGGCCGCGCAGGCCGAGTCGATGGAAGCGAACATATCGCTGGTGGTCTCGGTCACCCGATAGAACATACCGTTATTGCGCAACGTGATCTCCACTGTGTAGCGGCCCCGCTCCGCGCTGAAGGTGACAGAGGCGTCGCTCTCTATGCGGAAGAGCTTGTCGATCTTGCCGATCTTCTTCTCCGCGTAAGCCCGCAGCTCGTCCGACACCTCATATTTTTTGCCGGTAAAAGTGAATGTCATGGTACTCGACCTCCTTTGTGTAAATTGTACCACACATTTATCTCACAGGCAACAGCATTTATGAAATTTTTCCAATTTCTGGACTCTCCCTATACCACAGCCGCAGAACCGACAGCAGAAGCAGCGTCACGGTCAGACCCAGAGTGACCCCGCACATGTCCAGGCACACGTCCCGCAGCTGGGGCACCCGCCCGGGGGAGAAGTACTGGATGCCCTCATCGATCAGCGCCGCCGCCAGACACAGCAGCTCCGGCAGCCAGAACCGGCTCCGGCCGTCTTTGCGCACGCACTGCAGGCCCATGAGAAAGCCCAGCACCATATACTCGGTGAAGTGGGCGGCCTTTCGCACCAGGATGGCGGGGTACATGTACATCAGATGCCGATCCAGCTGCTCCGCCAGGGCGATCAGCGCCGAGCACAGCCGCTCCGGCAGCTTGTTTGCCAGCAGCGTGAGGGACGCCTGGATGCGGCCGCTGCGGATATAGTCCAGCACCGGGCCAAGCAGGCTCTGCACCCACGCGCTCTCCCGGCCGGACAGATCCCCCGGGAGTATGGAGTTGATCCATATGAACAGCAGCGTGATCACAAGCGAGACGATGAGGATTTTCTGGGAGAGCTTTTTCATGCCGGTATTGTCCGTCCAAACGCCGTTTTTGTCAAGTCGCTATTGACTTTATCCAAAACCATGGTACAATAAACACGCAAAATCCATGATATGCCTGACAACTTCATAGCCTTATCAAGAGTGGCGGAGGGACCGGCCCTGTGAAGCCCGGCAACCTGTGCGAGAGCAAAAGGTGCCAAATCCGGCGGTGAAAATCGGAAGATAAGGAACAGCTCCTGTTCTGCGCCCGCCGGCCCCCGGCGAGCTTTTTTGATGGCTGTGAGCGTGAAAACACAAAGGAGGACAATCGTATGGGTCATTATCTTTTCACCTCCGAGTCGGTCACGGAGGGACATCCCGACAAGATCTGCGACCAGATCGCCGACGCCATCCTGGACGCCATCCTGGCGCAGGATCCCCAGGGCCACGTGGCCTGCGAGTGCACCACCACCACCGGCGTAGTGTACGTGATGGGCGAGATCTCCACCAACTGCTATGTGGACATCCCCCGGATCGCACGCCAGGTGCTGCGGGACATCGGCTACGACCGGGCCAAGTACGGCATGGACTGCGACACCTGCGCCGTGCTCACCTCCATCGACGAGCAGTCCCCGGACATCGCCATGGGCGTGAACGCCAGTCTGGAGCAGAAGGCCGGCGGCGAGGCGGAGGAGCTGCAAAACGGCGCCGGCGACCAGGGCATGATGTTCGGCTACGCCTGCGACGAGACGCCGGAGCTGATGCCCCTGCCCATCAGTCTGGCCCACAAAATGGCCCGGCGGCTGGCCCAGGTGCGCAAGGACGGCACTCTGCCCTATCTGCGCCCCGACGGCAAGACCCAGGTCACCGTGGAGTACGACGAGAACAACCGCCCCGTCCGGGTGGATACGGTGGTGGTCTCCACCCAGCACGCCCCGGACGTGGAGCAGGAGCAGATCCGCCAGGACATCATCCGGGAGGTCATCCAGCCAACGCTTCCCGCCGGCTTCGACCAGGGGGACATCAAGTACTACGTCAATCCCACCGGCCGCTTCGTGGTGGGCGGACCCCAGGGGGACTCCGGCCTGACCGGCCGGAAGATCATTGTGGATACATACGGCGGCAGTGCCCCTCACGGGGGCGGCTCCTTCTCCGGCAAAGACCCCACCAAGGTGGATCGGAGCGCGGCCTACGCCGCCCGCTGGGTGGCCAAAAACATCGTGGCTGCCGGCCTTGCCCGCCGCTGCCAGGTGCAGATCGCCTATGCCATCGGCGTGGCCAACCCGGTGAGCGTGAACGTGACCACCTTCGGCACCGGCGCCATGCCGGACGAGGTGCTCCAGAAGGCCGTCACCCAGGCCTTCGACCTGCGCCCCTCCGCCATCATCCGGGATCTGGAGCTGCGCTCCCCCATCTACCGGAACCTGGCCGCTTACGGCCACATGGGCCGGGAGGATCTGAACGTGGCATGGGAGCGCACCGACCGGGTGGAGGCGCTCAAGGCCGCCATCCCAGAACCGAAGGAGGCCCTCGTCCCCTCCGAGGGCGAGGTGAAAAAGCGCCCCTGGTGGAAATTTTGGGCCAAGAAATAATCCTGTGGAATAAGTATGCGTAAGGAGAACGAGCTATGAATACCATTCGAGACATTTCCCTGGCCCCCTCCGGGGAGAAGAAGATCGCCTGGGTGGAGCGGAACATGCCCCTGTGCCGGGCCATCGGAGAGGAATTTTCCCGCACCAAGCCTTTTGCCGGACTGAAGGTGGCCCTCTCTCTCCACCTGGAGGCCAAGTCCGCTTTCCTTTGCCGGGTGATGGCCATGGGCGGAGCGGAGATGCACATCACCGGCTCCAACCCCCTGTCCTCCCAGGACGACGTGGTGGCGGCGCTGGCCGCCGGCGGGCTGGAGGTGCACGCTTTTCACGGCTGCACGGAAGAGGAATACGAGGCCAACATCGACAAAGTCCTGTCCGTGGGGCCCAACATCATCATCGACGACGGCGGCGACCTTGTCCACCGGATGCACACGGCGTATACCCACCTGCTGCCCCAGGTGATCGGCTCCTGCGAGGAGACCACCACCGGCATCATCCGCCTGCACCAGATGCAGCGGGCCGGCACTCTCCGCTTCCCGGCGGTCACCGTCAACGACGCGGACTGCAAGCACCTGTTCGACAACCGCTACGGCACCGGCCAGTCCGTCTGGGACGGCATCATGCGCACCACGAACCTGATCGTGGCCGGCAAGGACGTGGTGGTGGGCGGCTACGGCTGGTGCGGCAAGGGCGTGGCCATGCGGGCCAAGGGCCTGGGCGCCCGGGTCATCGTCACGGAGGTAGATCCCATCCGGGCCATTGAGGCGGTGATGGACGGCTTCACCGTCATGCCCATGGCCCAGGCCGCCAAGATCGGCGACATCTTCTGCACCGTCACCGGCTGCGAGCGGGTCATCACCCAGGAGCACTTCCCCCTGCTGAAGGACGGCGCCATCCTCACCAACGCCGGACACTTCAACGTGGAGGTGGATATGCAGGCGCTGGAGAAATACGCCGTCTCCAAGCACGAGGCCCGGCACAACATCGAAGGCTACACCCTGCCCAACGGCCGCACGGTGTTCGTCATCGCGGAGGGCCGGCTGGTGAATCTGGCCTCCGGGGACGGTCACCCGGCGGAGATCATGGACATGAGCTTTGCCATTCAGGCGCTCTCCGCCCGGTATCTGGCGGAAAACCAGGGCAAGCTGGCGCCGGGCGTATACGCCGTGCCCCGGCAGATCGACGAGGACGTGGCCCGGCGGAAGCTGGCGTCCATGGACGTGCAGATCGACACTCTCACCCAGGAGCAGAGAGACTACCTGGGGGTGTGACAAAAGAAAACACGGCGCCGCCTCGCGTTTTTTCGTGAGGCGGCGTCTTTTTTGTCTCAGCCAGCGGCGGTGTCGGAGAGCAATCCGGCCGCGCGCAGATTGGCCAGCAGGGTGTTCAGGGTGGCAGCCACGTCGGCGGTGGTCGCGGTGGCAGGGGTCGCCACATCGGCTACCGCGGCAGCCGGGGTGACCGTACCCGCCGCGCCCGCAGGGCCGGCGGGGCCGACAGCTCCCGTGGGCCCGGTGGGCCCAGTAGGGCCGATGGGGC
>CANQDL010000083.1 GCA_947591105.1 uncultured Oscillospiraceae bacterium | reverse complement strand
CAGACGGGACGGGAGGAACAGATCATCCCCTTCATCGTGGAGGGAGTGCCCGGCGGCGAGCCGGAGTGCTTCCCGCCGGCGCTGAAAAACGACGTGCAGAAGGAGATCCTGGGTATAGACGCCACGGAGGTGGGGCGTGTACCGGCCTTCCTGCGTGTGGCGGCGGCCATGCTGGGACTGAAGTACGATGAGCTCTACCGCCGGCACAGACGGCGTGTGCTGCGCCGCCGGATAACGGGCGCCCTCTGCGGCGCGGCGGTGCTGGCCGTCGCCGGAGCGGTGGGGTGGTATCTCACCCCCCACAGCGCCTATTACGCCAACTACGTGACCCGCTATGAGATACCCGAGGGGATCCATAAGCTCTCCGACGAGGAGAGGGAGGGGCTTTCCGAGTGCTACTGCATTGTCCGCCAGCGGGGCAGAGTGACGCTTCTGAAGCGGGTGAACGCCGCGGGGCAGCCGGTAGATCCGGTGCTGCAAAATGTGGGGGACGAATACCCGGTGACGGAGTTTATCTACAGCGACGGCGGACGCCTGGCCCGGGCGGTGCTGAAGGATGACGAAGGGGTCATGGTGCTGCAAAAAAGCTTCTCCTATAATCTGGAGCAGAACCAGATCGCCATCGACTTCCAGCAGCCGCTGGACAGCCTGCAGGCCTTCACGCTGCAGGGGAACACCGTTGTCTCCTACGCGGCGGCGGAGGATGAGAGCGTGACGGCGCCCCGCCACAGCGACATCGCCCGGCTGCTCAACACCTATGACGAGAACGGCTATCTGGTGCAGAGCCGCTATCAGCGGGACAACCGGAACAATCCCGCCTGCGACGCCAACGGGGTGTACGGCATTCGCTACGAGCGCAGCGAGCAGGGCCAGACGCTCCGGGCGGTGTATCTGGACGAGAACGGTCAGCCCCACGCCTCCCGCTACGGCGTGGTGGAGGAACGGTTTGAATACGACGAGAATGGCCGCTGCGTCAAGTCGTCCACCTATGACGCCGACGATCAGATGGTGCGTTCCAAGGATGGCCAGGCCCAGATACAGGTGGAGTACACCCAGCAGGGGAATCCGACCGCCGTGCGTTATCTGGACAGCGAGGGCGAGCCCTGCGTCACCCAGGACGGATATGCCACGGTGGAGCTGACCTATGATGAGAAGGGAATGCTGGTCAGTCAGCGGCATTATGGCGTGGACGGCGCGCCCGCCTACGAGGGGGAGTTCGGCGTCCATGAGGCCAGGTATGCATATGACGCGAAGGGCTACAGGGTGACGGAGAGCTTCTTTGACGGCGAGGGCGAGCCCATGTATTGCACCCAAGGGTATGCCAAGTCCCAGTCTACATATGACGACCAGGGCCGTCAGATACGGCTGATGCTGTTCGATCCGGAGGGCAAGCCGGCCCCGGCGCTGTACGGCGCGTGCGGCTGCGACGTCACCTACGACGAAAACGGGTATCTGCAGAGCATCACCGCCCTGGATGAAAACGGGAACGCCGTCCAGAGCGATCTGGGCTATGTCTCCACGTTCTACGTCAACGACGACAGAGGCAATCCGGTGCGGAGCGAATATCGGGACGAGAACGGACAGCTGATGGGGGCCGAAGGCGGGGTGGCTGTATATGTGTATGAGTTCGACGGCACGGGAAACCAGACCAGCGTCTCGTTTTATAACAGCGAGGAGCAGCCCTGTGACGGCGGCAACGGCTATGCCCGCAGGGAGCAGGTCTATGAAAACGGCAACTGCGTGTCCACCAAGTATTTCGGCCCGGAGGGGGAGCCGGTCAGCCCGGCAGGGTACCATGAAGAGCGCCTGGAATACGACGACCGCGGCAACATGATAAGCGAGAGCTATTATGACGAACAGGGGCAGCTGGCGTCCGACGGCGTTGCCCGGATCGAATACACGGTGGACAGCTACGGCAACCATCTGGAGCGCCGGCTCTATGACGCGGCGGGCGAGCCGTACCAGACCGAGAGCGGAACCAATTCCTGCTGGAAATACCAGTGGGAATATGACCAGAAGGGCAACGAGATCAGAAGAAGGCTGTACTCTCTCACAGGGGAGTACGAGTGGGGATACGCGGAGCTTCGCTGGGAGTATAACGAGCAAAATCAGCTGACAGTGGAGACGTATTATGACGAAAACGGCGAGCCCTGCGAGTCGGCGGACGGAGCCAGCAAGCTGTGCAACTACTATGATGAGATGAACCGCCTTGTGCTGCAGGAGTACTACGATCTGGAGGGCAAGAAGGGCAACAACTATCGGATCACGTCGGTGGAGCGGTTCTATGACGAGCGCAGCCGGCCCATCCGGGACGTTTACAACGGCTACACCAGCGCGGCGAAGATCATTCCCCTGGTGCAGATGACCTATACGTACGACGCCTACGGGAATATGTCCACCGAGTACTCCGTCCCGGAGGTGGACGATCCGGTCATGTGCGTGTTGAGCGTGGCCGGCCCGGCCGCTCAGGCGGGGATCGAGCCCGGGGATATCATCATGCGCTGGAACAACTGGAGATACGTGAACTTTGAGGACGCGGAGCAGGCGATGGACGAGTTTGACGAGGCCTACCGCCTCACCGAGCCGGCGGGCATCATTCCCGCCATCCCGGTGGTCACGGCCCGGGAGAAAGAGGACGGGAGCTTTGAGATCTTTTACAATGAGTTCGACTCGAACGTGATCGGCGTCTATCTGCAGGAAAAGCAAATGAATATCAGCAAGATCATGGATGCGTGCACGGCCTACGGGATGTTTGAGCAGCAGGCGCTCAACAAGTTTTTGGAGGGCATACAGCTGCCGTAGAAATCGTGACGATCCGCATCTTGCATATGCAGTTTTTCCCGGCTTTTGCAAGGAGGCGGTCAGATGGCCGAAACAAAGCAATATAGCTATTATGCCTTTATCAGCTACAGCCGTAAGGACGAGAAGTGGGCGAAGTGGCTCCAGACCCAGCTGGAGACGTACCGGCTGCCCGCCGCCGTGCGCAAAAAGCATGTGGACGTGCCCCGGCGGATCTCGCCGGTGTTCCGGGACAAGACCGATCTGACCAGCGGCCGCCTGGAGGAGGTTCTCCAGCAGGAGCTGGACAGCTCCAAGTATCTGATCGTGATCTGCTCGCCCAACAGCGCCGCCTCCCCCTGGGTGAACAAGGAGATATCCCGGTTCATCCAGACCGGGCGGGAGGAGCAGATCATCCCCTTCATCGTGGAGGGAGTGCCCGGCGGCGAGCCGGAGTGTTTCCCGCCGGCGCTGAAAAACGACGTACAGAAGCAACTGCTGGGCATCGACGCCACAGAGGTTGGGCGTGTGCCGGCCTTTCTGCAAGTGGCGGCGGCCATGCTGGGACTGAAGTACGATGAGCTCTACCGCCGGCACAGGCGGCGCGTGCTGCGCCGCCGGATAACGGGCGCCCTCTGCGGCGCGGCGGTGCTGGCCGTCGCCGGGGCGGTGGGGTGGTATCTCACCCCCCACAGCGCCTATTACGCCAACTACGTCACCAGATACGAGATACCCGAGGGGGTCAACGAGCTTGACGATAAGCAGCGGGAGGGCTTGAGCGAGTTTTACCGCATCGTCACCAAAAGGGGAAAGCCGGTGCTGCTGGAGCGGGTGAACGCCGCGGGCGGCCTGGTGGAGCCGGCAGTGCCGGAGCCCGGACTGGTGTATCCGCGGATAGCGTTCGTCTACAGCGACGGGGGACAGCTGTCCCGGATAGAGATATATGACGCCCAGGAGAAGATGATCCAGCAGAGGATCTTTTCCTATGATTCGGGAAACCGGATCGCCGTCGATCTGATGCAGCCAGGGGAAACCCTGCGGGCGGCGACGATGCCGGATGATGCGACCAGCGGCAGCGTGGAGTCCGTCTCCAACGGGCGCAGCAACATCGTAAGGCTTCTGAATGAATATGATGAGGAAGGGTTCCTGATCGAAAGCCTTTTCCAGCGGGACAGCCTGAATACGCGCACCTGTGACGCCAACGGCGTTTATGGCGTGCGCTATGCCCACGATGCACAGGGCCTGGTGATCAGCGCGTTGAATTTGAACGACATAGGCCGCGCCCACAATACGCGCTATGGCGTGGCGGAGAAGCAGTACGAATACGACGGGCAGGGCCGCGTCGTGCTGGCGGCCGCCTATAACGACGAAGGCAAGCCGGTTCTGGGCGAGGACGGATACGCGCAGCTGGCCGTGGAGCGTGATGCAAAGGGCAACGCGGTGTCTCTTCGCTATCTGGACGAGCAGGGACATCTTTGCAACATCCCCGAAAAGTACGCCCGGGCGGAGATCGCCTACGACGAGCAGGGCCGGCGGATCAGCATGCGGCTGTATGACGCGGCGGGCGAACCTGCCTATGATACCAACGGCGTGCATGAGACCCGCTTTACATACGACGACAAAGGCCGTCTGGCCTCGGCGTCCTATTATGACGGCGGCGGCGAGGCCCAGTACTGCCTGGACGGCTACTTCTGCGCGCGCTATACCTATGACGAAGAGGGCCGGGAGAGCAGCTTTCTGACCTACGATACCCAGGGACAGCTGTGCTGCGGGTACCATGGCACGGCGGGCTACAGGCGCACCTACAACGAAGACGTGACCGGCAGTACGACGTCCATCACCACGATCGGCCCGGACGGCGAGCCTGCGCCCCGGGACGAGGGTTATTACACCATGCGCCGTATGGAAGGCGAATACGGCAGACCCTTTCTCGAGGAGTATCTGGACGAGAACGGGGAGCCGACGGATGATATCTACGGCGTGTCGACAAACCGGTATGTCTATGATATGGCGGGAAACCTGTTTATCAAGGAATACTTTGACAGCAAGGGCGGCCGCTGCCTCAAGGACGGCGTCAGTTCGATATGGTATGAATATGAAAACAGCAGGTGCGTCCAGGTGTGCCTTTTTGGAACGGACATGGAGCCGATCAGCCCCGATGGCTGGTGGGAGCTGCGTGTGGACTACGACGAGCAGGGCAACGTGGTGTGCTTTCGTTACTATGACGAGCAGGGCGATCCTGTGCAGGACGGCTGTGCAAGGATGGAGCAGACGGTGGACAGCCGCGGCAATGTGGTGGAGCAGCGCTACTATGACGCGGACGGCAAGCCCTGCCAGTACGATGACGGCTATGAGGCGTTCTGGAAGGTGGAGCAGGAATACGACCGCTGGGGCTATCTTGTGCGAAGAAGCTTGTATTCCCTCACAGGGCAGTACCGCCACGGCAGCAACACGCAGCTGCGGCAGTACGACGAGAGGCACAATCTCGTCCGCCAGGATTACCAGGACGCGGACGGCCAGCCCGGCGTGAGCGACGACGGCACCAGCGCGTACATCAATACGTATGACGAGAGAAACATGCTCCTGCGCCAGGAGTATCTGGATCTGGACGGCCAGCCGGGCAACAGCAACGGTATTTCAGCCATCGACTGGCAGTTCAACGAGCGCGGCCAGCTGATCCGGGCCGCCTATATGGAACCCAACGGCCACGGCGGAGAGACGATCAAATATCAGGTCGTCTATGACTATGACGAGTACGGTCGTATCATCGACAGCCAGCGCCTGACCGCCGACGGCGCGCCCTATGACGGGGAGGACTGACCTGGTGTCCGGCGCATTATGAAAAACGCATAAAAAAGTGCCCGGAAGTTGGCGGCGGTTCTCGTTGACAACCTCCGGGCCGCGTGCTACAATACGGAAAACGGCGCTCCGGATGACGGGACGCCGCTCACGCTGGAAGAGAGGGCGATGGTCTGTGCAGGGTGATTTCAAGGCGACTGTGTTCATGCCGGAGGGGTATTCCCATCTGTGCCTTCCCAACGGCGCGGCTGCCATTCCTTTCGCCGGACGTTCCGGCGCTGAATATGCTGTTTTTCCCGGCTTTTGCGATGTGCATGTGCATTTTCGTGAGCCGGGTTTTTCTTATAAAGAGACCATCGCCACCGGCTCCGCGGCGGCCGCCCGGGGCGGATATACCGCCGTGTGTACCATGCCGAATCTTGACCCGGTGCCAGACAGCACCGGGCATCTGGCCGTGCAGCAGCGTCTGATCCGGCGGGAGAGCGTGATCCACGTCTATCCCTACGGCGCCATCACCGTAGGGGAGCGGGGGGAGCGTCTGGCGGATATGGAGGCCACGGCCCCCGGCGTGATCGGCTTTTCCGACGACGGCCGCGGGGTGCAGACGGAGGATATGATGCGCCGGGCCATGGAGCGGGCCAAGGCCCTGGGTCGGATCATCGCCGCCCACTGCGAGGATAACGATCTTCTCCATGGGGGCTATATCCACGACGGGGCATACGCGGCGGCCCACGGCCACCGGGGCATCAGCGCCGAGAGCGAATGGCGGCAGATCCAGCGGGATCTGCGTCTGGCGGCCCAGACCGGGTGCGCCTATCACGTGTGCCACATCTCCACCAGAAGGAGCGTGGAGTTCATCCGGCAGGCTAAAGAGGCCGGGGTGGACGTGACATGCGAGACGGCGCCCCACTATCTGGTGCTGGACGAAAACGATCTGCGGGAGGACGGATGGTTCAAGATGAATCCGCCTCTGCGCTCGGCGGATGACCGCCAGGCCCTTCTGGAGGGCCTTCAGGACGGCACCATCGACATGATCGCCACCGACCACGCCCCCCACAGCGGCGAGGAAAAATCCCGGGGCCTGGAGAAGAGCGCCTTCGGGGTGGTGGGGCTGGAGACCGCCTTTCCGGTGCTCTACACCGGCCTGGTCAGGACGGGCGTCATCACCCTGGAGCGGCTCATAGAGCTGCTGGCCGTCGCCCCCCGCAGGCGGTTTGGCATCCCCGTGGGGGAGGATTACACCGTGTGGGAGCTTTCCCGGCCCTACGCCGTCCGCCCGGAGGAATTTCTCTCCAAGGGGCGGGCCACGCCCTTCGCCGGCCGGACGGTATACGGCCGCTGCTGCCTGACCGTGTGCGGCGGCAGGGCGGTCTACAGAAGCGAAAACTGATTGCACGACAGATTTTGGAGGCAAGCAATGGCAAAGAGAACGGATATCAAAAAAGTGCTCATCATCGGCTCCGGCCCCATCGTGATCGGCCAAGCGGCGGAATTTGACTACGCCGGCACCCAGGCGTGCCTGGCGCTGAAGGAGGAGGGGTATGAGGTGATCCTATGCAACTCCAACCCGGCCACCATCATGACCGACACCGCCATCGCGGACAAGGTGTACATGGAGCCGCTGACCCTGGAATATGTGGCCAAGATCCTCCGGTATGAGCGGCCGGACGCCATCATCCCCGGCATCGGCGGCCAGACGGGTCTGAACCTTGCCATGCAGCTGGAGAAAAAGGGCGTGCTGCGGGAGTGCCGGGTACAGCTTCTGGGCACCCCCAGCAGGAGCATCGAGCGGGCGGAGGATCGGGAGCTTTTTAAGCAGATGTGCCAGCAGATCGGCGAGCCGGTCATCCCCTCGGAGATCACCTATGGCATCGACCAGGCCAAAGCCGCCGCGGAGCGGATCGGCTATCCGGTGGTGCTGCGGCCGGCCTTCACCCTGGGGGGCACCGGCGGCGGCTTTGCCAACAACGAGCAGGAGCTGATCGAGATCGGCCTGAATGCCTTCAAGCTCTCCCCGGTGCACCAGGTGCTGGTGGAGAAGAGCGTGAGGGGCTATAAGGAGATCGAATTTGAGGTCATGCGGGACTGCTATGACCACACCATCACCATCTGCGGGATGGAAAACGTAGATCCCGTGGGGGTGCACACCGGCGACTCCATCGTGGTGGCGCCCATCCTGTCCCTGAACGAGCACGACCTGAAGATGCTCAACGACAGCGCCATCAAGATCATCCGGGAGCTGAAGATCGAGGGCGGGTGCAACGTGCAGTTCGCCCTGCATCCGGAGACAAGCGAGTATTATCTGATCGAGGTCAACCCCCGCGTGTCCCGTTCCTCGGCCCTGGCCAGCAAGGCCAGCGGCTATCCCATCGCCCGGGTCACCGCCAAGATCGCCGTGGGCATGGCGCTGGAGGACATCCCCGTGGCCGGCGGTACGGCGGCCATCGAGCCCAGTCTGGACTACATCGTGGCCAAATTCCCCCGTTTCCCCTTTGACAAGTTCGCCGACGCGCCCAACACCCTGGGCACCCAGATGAAGGCCACCGGCGAGGTCATGGGCATCGGCTCCTGCCTGGAGGAGTGTATGCTCAAGAGCGTGCGCTCTCTGGAGACGGGGGTGTGCCATTTCCGCATGGCCAAGTTCGACGCCATGGAGCAGGAGCAGCTGCTGGCCTACGCCGGCGAGTTCAAGCACGACACGATCTACGCCGTGGCGGAGCTGCTGCGGCGGGGAGTGAGCGTGGAGCAGCTGCACCGGATCACCATGATCACGGAGCTCTTCCTGCACGCCATCAAGCGCATCGTGGACATGGAGCGTGAGCTGGCGGAGCACATCAACGACGTGGAGGTGCTGCGCCGGGCCAAAGTCATGGGCTTTTCGGACGAGTATATCGCCGCGCTGTGGAATCTGACGGATGTGGAGGTATACGAAAAGCGCAAGGCCCGGGGCATCACGCCGGTGTTCCGCATGGTGGACACCCTGCACACCGGGAAATATATCGCCTACCTCTATTCCTCCTATACGGGGGAGAACGCCTCCCGGCTCACGGATAAAAAGAAGATCGTGGTGCTGGGGGCCGGGCCCATCCGCATCGGCCAGGGGGTGGAGTTCGACTATTCCACCGTCCACGCGGTGCAGACCATCAAAAAGGCCGGCTACGAGGCCATCATCATCAACAACAACCCGGAGACCGTCTCTACCGACTACACCACCGCGGACAAGCTCTATTTTGAGCCCCTGACCCCGGAGGACGCCATGGCCATCATCGACTTTGAAAAGCCGGAGGGGGTCATCGCCTCCCTAGGCGGCCAGACGGCCATCAACCTGGCCCAGCCGCTGATGGAGCGGGGGGTGCGGATCATCGGCACCGACTGCGCCGCCATCGAGCGGGCGGAGAACCGGGACAGCTTTGAGAAGATCCTCCAGCAGCTGGACATCCCCCAGCCCGCCGGCCAGGCGGTGACCAACATCGAGGACGGGGTAAAGGCCGCGGCAGAGATCGGCTATCCGGTGCTGGTGCGTCCCTCCTTCGTGCTGGGCGGCCGGGCCATGCAGATCGTGGCCAACGAGCAGCAGCTGCGTCATTACCTCAAGACCGCCGTGGAGATCGACACGGACAAGCCGGTTCTGGTGGACAAATACATCCAGGGCAAGGAGCTGGAGGTGGACGCCATCTGCGACGGCCGGGACGTGTTCGTGCCGGGGATCATGGAGCTGGTGGAGCGCACGGGCATCCACTCCGGAGACTCCATCAGCGTCTATCCCACCTTCAGCGTGTCCGACAAGGTGAAGGGGGTCATCCTCCAGTACGCCAAAAAGCTGGGCCTGGGCATCGGCATCGTGGGACTTTACAACATCCAGTTCATCGTGGACAGGGAAGAGCGGGTGTATATCATCGAGGTGAACCCCCGATCCTCCCGGACGGTGCCGTTTCTCAGCAAGGCCACGGGGTACTCCCTGGCGGACATCGCCACGGAGGTCATTCTGGGCAGGGGGTTGAAGGAGCAGGGGATCTTTGATCTGTACCCGGAGGAGAAGGAGCGGTACTATGTGAAGGTGCCGGTGTTCTCTTTCAACAAGATCAAAGGCCTGGACGCCTATCTGTCCCCGGAGATGAAGTCCACCGGCGAGGCCATCGGCTACGACGACAAGCTCAACCGTGCCCTCTACAAGGCCCTGCAGGCCGCCGGCACCCGCCTGCAGAATTATGGCACCGTGTTTGCCACCATCGCCCGGAAGGACCGGGAGGAGGCCCTGCCTCTGATCCGCCGGTTCTACAACCTGGGCTTCAACATCGAGGCCACCCCGGGCACCGCCCGCTTCCTGAAGGAAAACGGCATCCGCACCCACGTGCTGCACAAGATCAGCGACGGCAGCGAGGAGATCCCCGACGCCATCCGCCAGGGCCATCTGGCCTACGTCATCAACAC
>CANQDL010000082.1 GCA_947591105.1 uncultured Oscillospiraceae bacterium | reverse complement strand
CCGCCGCCAACGCCTCCGGCATCAACGACGGCGCCGCCTGCATCATCATCGCCTCCGGCGAGGCCGTGAAGAAGTACAACCTCAAGCCCATGGCCAAGCTGGTCAGCTACGGCCAGGGCGGCGTCGATCCCAAGATCATGGGCGTGGGCCCCGTGCCCGCCACCCGCCAGGCGCTGAAGAAGGCCGACCTGACCATCGACGACATGGATCTGATCGAGGCCAACGAGGCCTTTGCCGCCCAGTCCATCGCCGTGGCCCGGGAGCTGGGCTTCGACATGAGCAAGGTCAACGTCAACGGCGGCGCCATCGCCCTGGGCCACCCGGTGGGCGCTTCCGGCGCGCGGATCATCGTCACCCTGGTGCACGAGATGCAGAGGCGTCCCGAGGCCAAGCTGGGCCTGGCCACCCTGTGCATCGGCGGCGGCATGGGCGTCGCCACCATCTGGGAAAAGTGCTGATCCCCCTCCCCGGTTGACATAAGTAAATCTAAACCCCCGGCTCGGATGAGCCGGGGGTTTGCTTATGGATATAAGAGGCCGTTTTGGGAGGGAAAAGCAGCATTATTTTTTCTGATTTTTCAAAGTTTTCATTGATTATACGGGGGGGGGTATGGTATGATAGCGCATATAAAAATGCAAACCATTGTATACTTTTTTCATCCCAAAGGGGGGCATTTATCATGAAGAAAATGGGAAAGCGCATACTGGCTCTCGCCCTCACCCTGTGCCTTGTGCTGGCGCTGGGGACGACGGCCCACGCGGCGGTCAGCCAGATTACAGCCACTGTCGGATCTGGCGAGGCTCAGGCCGGAAAAGAGATCACTACGATCAATGTCAACACCGATGGGGATTCTTTTAACTCTCCGCTTACAGAGGATCTCTTCACTGTTGATGGAACCGGTGTTGGGCTCGATGCAGAACTTAAAATACAGTCGGTCTCGGGAGAAGGGACAGCGACTGCTACGCTGACGATGGAGTCACCGATCATCCCCCTCCACAGTGGCGATTTGAGCGTTACAGCCAAATCCGGGGCTTTTAGTGACGAGAGCGCTCCCCCAGCCGCTACCATCTCCGTCACTGCGGCGGGTAAGCCCACATTGAGCGTGACCAGCAGCAATCTTACCGCAGGCAAAAATGGCGGCACGATCCAGCTCTCTATTACGTCAGGTGGCAACGAATTCGCAGGTGATAACAAGAGCGAGAATTACAAGGTTACCGGTCTGTCAGTGACCAGTGTGGCAGAGAGCACGACCACCGCTACCCTGACCGTTTCCGGCACTCCCTCTGCGGGAGGCAACGTAACCGTCACAGTGGAGCCCGCCGGGTTCAAGTATCAGCCCGGTGAAAGCGCAACGGCGTCAGCCAATGTGAAGTACCCCACGGTCACCGCTACGGCCAGTGCAGTCGGCGATTCCCTCACCGTGGGCGTGGAGGGCGAGATCACAATCCAAGCCTCGGGAAGCGATTTTGCGTCCACAAACCCGGATGCCAACCTGTTCACCTTGACCGGCGGCGGGGCCCAGCACCCCACCAGTGTCACCGCTACGGGTAGCCAAGCTACCTTGAAGGTAACGCCCACCGGGAAAAGCGATATCACAGGGATCAGCATTGATCAATCTGCGTTCAAATATGCGCCTGAGAATCCGGTAAGTATCAGCCAAACAATCACCGTCAAATCCCCCACGGTCACCGCTTCGGCCAGCGGCGAGCTGACGCAGGGCAAAGCCGGTGGCTCCATTGAAATCACGGCAACAGGCAGTGATTTCATTTCTGACCCGACGGGTAAGTTTTCCTTTGAAGGTGCGGGAGCGAATGGTCTGAGCGTGACAAGCGTAACTGGCGGGGGAAGCAATAAGGTCACTTTGACCATGAGCGCTCCAACCAATGTTGGCGACGTGACCGTGAAGATCACTGCGGACGCCTTTAAGTATCAGCCTGACACCCAAGTCTCCGCAAGCGGTGCTTCTGTTATCGCCCCCACGGGCAATGTCACCGCCACGCTGACGGGCGAGCTCTACGCGGGCACCCAGGTCAACGGCCAAACCATCGAAGTCACCGTCGACAATGATCTGTCCCTGAATTCGGCGGTGAAGAGTAACTTCCAGCTCTCCGGCGCGGGCAGCGACGGCCTGGATTTTACGGCTTCTGGTTCCGGAACGATGGTCACCCTTTCCCTGACTGGCACGCCGAATAACCCGGGCGAGATCAAGGTCAAGGTTCTTTCTGGCGCTTTCGTCTACCCGCCTTCCGGCAGCGACGTAGAGGCCACCAGTTCCATCACCGTTAAGAACGCTCCCACGGTCACCATGCAGGAGGCCAGCATGGTTGCGGGCGACACCGACACGGTGGATGTCACCATTCAAACCCCGGGGGTGAATTTTGCCTCCGTCGTGGATGGGAGCACACTCCAAGTCAGCGGTGACGAAGGGTTCACTGATATAACGGTTACCAACGTTAGCCCCAAAAGCACGAGTGCCACATTGACTCTCAGCAAAACGCCTACTAAGGCGGGCAGTATGACCATCCAGATCCCGGCAGCTGCTTTTAACCCTGTGGCGTTGGGAGCCGTCAATGTCACCGTCACCGTCAGTGATCCCACCGAAGACATCACCGCCAGTTGCAGCGGCCTGGTCGCAGGTCAGAGCGCAGCTGGCAAGACCATTGCGCTAACAGCATCTGGCAAGCTGCATTTCAAAACCAACGCCACAAAGGATAAATTCCAGCTGGAAACCGGAGCCGAAGGTCTGACTATTGAAAACGTGTCAATCACCGACACCACCGCCACCCTGACGCTGTCCGGCACACCCGCGAAGGCGGGCAGCTTCAATGTCAAGGCCCTGGCCGGTGCCTTTACGGCCGAGTCCGTAGAGGAAACTTCCACAAATAAAATCAACATCGGCTACCCCACTATCAAATTGACGGCGAATCCGAATCACTTGGTGGAGGATGACAACACTGTCAAGACCATCAAACTCACGGTCGACGGCAGTGAATTTGTCGAGACAAACCAAAGTGAGCCGACCGGCAACTTCACTTTCGAAGGGTATACCGATATCACTCTGGCAAGTGTCACAGCAGCGGCTGGCAGCAAGGAAGCCACTCTGACCTTCACCGGCACGCCAGAGCAGAACGGTTCTCTGAAGATCAACGTCAAACCTGATGCTTTCAAGTATAAACCTGAAAGTGACGCCAGTGTAACCGTCAGTATCAGCCAGCCCACGGGCAACCTGTCCGCAAAGCTGAACGGGAATCTCTACGCGGGCACCTCCGCCGACGGTACCACCATCACCCTTACCATTACGGGCAGCCAGGGCCTGCACTTCAAGGACCCCGGCCTGACGCCCGAGGCTTTTTCCCTTGTGGGAACGGGCACGGACGGTCTGGAAATCAAGAGTGTCGCCCGGGACAGCGAGACGCAGGCCACTCTGACTCTGTCCGGCACGCCCACTGCCAGCGGCAGCTTCCAGGTGAAGGCGCTCAAGGACAGCGCGTTCATGGCGGCTCCTGCGGATGATAAAATCTCCACGGAGTCCATCACCGTCGGCGATCCCAACGTGGCGCTCACCGTATCGGATAACACGCTGCAGGCCGGCGCGAAAGACAGCACCGTCACCCTGACGCTGACCGGCAGCACGTTCGCCGATGATCTCACCGACAAGGTCACCCTCGTACCCGGCGAGGACTACGCGGACGACGACCTGTCCATTGAAGTGAATAAGGAAGACGATACCACCGTCACGGTGACCGTCAAGGGCGTGCCCAGCGTAATGGGCAAGATCTCCTTTGAGTTTAAGACTGACGCGTTCACCCCCGCGCCAACGGCGGCAGTGACCGTGGCCGTGGATGTGGCGAAGGGCGAGCAGGCCGCGGAGGCGGAGGCCAACCCCGGCGCGCCCGGCATCGGCTTCACCGCGCCTCTGGATCAGCTGGCCGCCGCCGTGCTCACCCCGGATGAGCAGGCGCTCTATGAAAAGGGCGCGGAGGTGAAGATCGAGCTGGTCGAGTCCGTCGGGGCCCAGATCCCCCAGACCGACAAGACCGCCGTGGAGGCCGCGGTCGGGGATTACACCGTGGGCGAGTATCTGGACGTGAGTCTGGTCAAGTCGGTCAATGGCGTCACGGGCGACATCACCGAGACCAAGACCCCCATTCAGGTGGTGTTCACCATCCCCACGGATCTGCGCGCCGCCAACCGGTCGTTCGCCGTCATCCGGGTACATGATGGAACGGCCACCCTCCTTGAGCCCGTAGCCAGCACCGCCGAGACCATCACGGTGGAGTCCAGCCTGTTCTCCACCTACGCCATCGTCTACCGGGAGGTCGTTCCGACCCCCACCCCCACCCCGGCAGCCACCGAGACCCCGGCTCCCACCGAGGCCCCCGCGACGCCTACCGAGGCCCCTGTGGAACCCACCGAGACCCCCGAGACCACCGAGGCTCCGGACACGACGGAGGCTCCGGAGGCCACCGACGCCCCCGCAGAGCCCACCGCGACCCCCGCGGGCACCGAGGCACCCAAGGCCCCCGAGACGGGCGACGGATTCATGCCCGGCCTGTGGATGGGCCTGCTGGCGGTGTGCGCCGCCGGACTGGTTCTGACATTGATCCAGCTCCGCCGCCGCTCCCGTGGCTGATATCCACCGAGACGAATAAGACCAAAAGGGCCTGCCGCGATGTTCGCGGCAGGCCCTAAGTTTTCTCCCGGCCGGGCCGGCTTTTTGTTGCCAAAAGGGCGTTTTATAGGTATACTAACCCATGGAGAATATGCGCCCGGCCCAGGCCGGACGCCGGAAAATACGGCCCACGGGGCCCATGGATGCGAGGCATTGCGTATGTATATCAAAAAGATGACCGCCTGGTTCGGCGCGCTGGACGGAAAGAGTCTGGAGCTGGATCGGGGGCTCAACGTGCTGTACGCCCCCAACGAGAGCGGCAAGTCCACCTGGTGCGCCTTCATCCGCGCCATGCTGTACGGGGTGGACACGGCCCAGCGCAGCCGCCAGGGCCAGCTGCCGGACAAGCAGAAGTACCGGCCCTGGAATGGCACGCCCATGTCCGGCAGTATGGACATCCTGACGGACGCGGGGGCGGTGACCCTGCGCCGCTGGACGGAGCGGGCGGGCCAGCCCATGCAGGCGTTTTCCGCCACGGTCACCGGCACGGACGAACCGGCGGCCGGCCTGACGGCGGAGGACGCCGGCCGGGCGCTCACCGGCGCGCCCCGGGAGGTGTTCGAGCGCAGCGCGTTCATCCACCAGGCCGGTCTGGGCTTCACCAGCGACCCGGAGCTGGAAAAACGGTTCGCGGCCATCGTGTCCGCCGGGGACGAGGAACAGTCCGCCTCCCAGGCGGAGGCACGGCTGCGGGCCTGGCAGCGCCGCCGCCGCTCCGGCCGGCGGGGGGCCATCCCGGAGCTGGAGGGCGAGATGGAGCGCATCCGGCAGGAGCTGGAGCAGATGGAGGACTCCGGCCGGGCCGTGGAGCAGCTGGAGCGGGAGCTTGACCAGGCCACCGCCCGCCAGGGGGAGCTGGTGCGCCAGATGGAGCAGGCCCGTTCCCAGGCCCGGAAAAAGGCCCTGGAGGACTACCGGACGGCCAAGACGGCCACGGAGGAGCGGGCCCAGGCCCTCTCCGCGGCGGAGGAAGAAAAGGCGGCCGCCGTCCAGGCGCTGCAGGACAGCGTCTTTCAGGGCGTCAGCCCGGAGGACGCCCGGGCGCAGGCCGCCGCCGACCGGGAGCAGGCCCAGCGCCTGACCGGGCAGGTGGACGCGCTGCCGCCCATGTGGCTGGCGGCCATCCCCCTGGCGGTGGGGCTGATCCTCATGATCCTGGGTCTGGTACTGCCCTGGAAAGCCGTCTTTCTGGTGGCCGGGGCGGCCTTTTACGCGGCGGCGGCCGGGACGTACTTCTGGCTCCGTGGCGTGGGACAGAGGGCGGACGGCCTGCTGGAGCAGCGGATGGAGATCCTGGAGCGCTACGGCGTACAGGAGCCGGAGCAGATCGACGGGCTCCTGGGGGAATATGAGCGGCTCTGCACGGCGGCCCGGGCCGCGGTGAAAAAGCAGCGGGCCGCGGCGGCGGCGCTGGACAACGCCCGGCAGCAGCAAAAGCAGCTGGAGGAACCGGTGCTCAACGGCCTGGATTTTGTCAACGGCGACAGCGAGGCCGCACGGGCCTCCCGGGCCGCAGCGGAGGGTCAGGCCCGGATCGACCGGCTGCGGGAGCAGCGCGCCATGGCCGAGGGACACGTCCGGGCCATGGGCGACGCCATGGTGCTGCGCTCGGAGCAGCAGGCCCTGGCGGAGCGCCGCCGGGAGCTTCTGACCCAGGAGCAGGCGCTGCAGCTGGCCCTGGACACCCTGGGCCAGGCGGACAGCACCCTGCGGGAGAAATTCTCGCCGGTGCTGGCCCAGCGGGCGGCGGCCCTGTTTGGGGAGCTCACCGCCGGCCGGTATGACGAGATCACCCTGGCCAGAGATCTGACCGCCCGGGCAAGGCTTTCCGGCGAGGCGGTGGGCTGGGAGACGGACTATCTGTCCCAGGGGGCCAGGGATCAGCTGTATCTGGCACTGCGGCTGGCGGTGTGCGAGCTGGTGCTGCCCCTGGAGCAGGCGTGTCCCATCATCCTGGACGACGCCCTGGCGGCCTTCGACCGGGAGCGCATGAGCCGGGCGCTGGAGCTGCTGAAACGGACGGCCGCCCAGCGGCAGATCCTGCTCTTCTCCTGCCACCGGCGGGAGAGCGAGTATTTCGCCGGGGACGAGTCGGTGCGAAAGATAGAGCTGGGGGCGTAAAATGGCCGGTATGTATGAATTTATCGTGCCCTGCCTGTTCGGCCTGGAGGGCCCGACGGCGGAGGATCTGCGGCGGATGGGCATACAGGACGTCCGGGCGGAGAACGGCCGGGTGCGGTTTTCCGGGGACGGGGCCGCCTGTGCGCGGGCCAATATCCGCCTGCGCACGGGAGAGCGGGTGCTGCTGCGGCTGGGGGGATTCGAGGCCGCCAGCTTTGAGCAGCTTTTTGAGGGCGTGAAGGCCCTGCCCCTGGGCCAGTTCATCCCCCGGGACGGCCAGTTCCCCGTGAAGGGCTACTGCCTGGATTCGGCGCTGCACTCGGTGCCCGACTGCCAGCGGATCATCAAAAAGGCCGCGGCGGTGAAGCTGGGCCAGACCCACCGCGCCCAGTGGATGCCGGAGACGGGGGCCCTCTATCAGATCCAGTTCTCCATCGTGAAGGATCAGGCGGAGATCTGTCTGGACACCACCGGCGCACCCCTTTTCAAGCGGGGCTACCGGCCGGGCCACGTGGCCGCGCCCCTGCGGGAGACTCTGGCGGCGGCGCTGGTGGGTCTTGCCCGCTACCGGGGCCGGGACGGGTTCTGGGATCCCTTCTGCGGCAGCGGCACCATCCCCATCGAGGCGGCTCTGACCGCCCGCAACAGGGCGCCGGGCCTGAACCGGCCCTTCGCCGCCCAGAGATGGGGTCTCGTGCCGGAAAAGGTCTGGCGGGACGCGGCGGAGGAAGCCCGGAGCCTGGAGTATCACGGGGATTACCACATCTTCGCCTCCGACATCGACCCCAAGGCCGTGGCCCTGGCCCGGGAGAACGCCCGGCGGGCGGGGGTGGAGGGGGACATCACCTTCTCGGCGGCCGACGCGCTGACCGCCCCCGCCCCCTGGGATAAGGGCGTGATCGTGTGCAACCCGCCCTACGGGGAGCGGATGCTGGAGCGGCAGCAGGCCCAGCAGCTCTACCGGGACATGGGCCGGACGCTGGGCAGGCTGCCGGACTGGAAGCAGTACGTCATCTCCTCCGAACCGGACTTTGAGCGGCTCTACGGCCGCCCCGCATCCAGGCGCCGCAAGCTCTATAACGGCATGATCCAGTGCTATTTGAACATGTACTGGTGAGGACAAGCGGGGGTCGTCGCGAAAGCGACACCATATGGAAAGCCCCCTTGTGCAAAGGGGGCTGCCGCCGCCGTCAGGCGGTGACTGAGGGATTGTCATGTTGGTTCAACTACTGCACAGTAACAACCCCTCTGCCTCGCTGTCGCTCGGCACCTCCCCTTACACAGGGGAGGCTGTGGGCTGGCGGTGACCTTGAGGCTAGATCGGAAAGGAGCGGGGAAGCAAATGAAAAAGAGACTTATGCAGGCGCTGCGGTCGCTGCGGTGGAGGAATTTCCCCATGCTGTTTCTGGCCGGGTGCGTCAACGCCTTCGGCGTGACGGTGTTTCTGGCGCCGGTGAAGCTTTATGACAGCGGCATCTCCGGCACGTCCATCCTCCTGTCCCAGATCACCCCGGAGAGCATGTCCCTGTCGGTATTCCTGCTGCTTTTGAACATTCCCCTGTTCCTGTTCGGGGCGAAAAGGCAGGGGACGGCCTTCACCGTCTATTCCATCTTCGCGGTGACGGTCTACGCGGGGGCCTCCTGGCTCATCACCGACGTGCTGCCCATCGACGTGCGCATGGCCTCTCCCCTGGCGGGACAGGATCTGCTGCTGTGCGCCCTGTTCGGCGGGATCATATCGGGGGCCGGCAGCGGACTCACCATCCGCTACGGCGGGGCCATCGACGGGGTGGACGTCATGGCCGTGATCTTTGCCAAGGGCCTGAACATCACAGTGGGCACCTTCGTGATGATCTACAACGTGCTGCTGTACATCGTGTGCGGATGCGTCATCCACAGCTGGATACTGCCGCTGTACTCCATCGTCACCTACATGGCGGGCCTGAAGACCGTGGACTTTATCGTGGAGGGCTTCGACCGCTCCAAGGAGGTGGTCATCGTGACGGATAAGCCCAGCCAGATCAGCGCCGCGCTCATTGAGGCCTTCCAGTGCGGCACCACCAAGATCGCCGCAGTGGGCGGCTACTCCAACGCCCCCAAGACGGTGATCTATTTCGTGGTGAACCGATTCCAGATCTCCCGGATGCGCGCCATCGTCCACCAGATCGACCCCCAGGCCTTCATGACCATCAGCGACGTGGCGGACGTGTTCAAGAGCAACAACCGGTGAGAAAAGGCAGAAAGGGGCTTTGAACATGGGGTTTTGGTTTTTTATGCTGGCCATGGATCTGCTCACCCCGGCGGCGATGGTCGGCTGCGGGCGGCTGCTGCTGAAAAGACCGCCCAAGCGCATCAACGCCGCCTTCGGCTACAGGACGGCCAGATCCATGAAGACCCAGGAGACCTGGGACTTTGCCCAGGCGTACTGCGGAAAGCTGTGGTTCCGGTGGGGACTGGCGCTGCTGCCCCTGTCCGCCGTGCCGCTGCTGCTGGTGCTGGGCAGGGACATAACGGTGATCGGAAACACGGCCCTCGTCACCGTCGCCGTGGAGATGGCGCTCTTCCTTGGCTCCATCTTCCCCGTGGAGGCCGCCCTCAAGAAAAATTTCGATCAGAACGGCTTCCGGCGGTGATAAGACCGCCGGTCTGGCGATATCTACATTTTTGAATTCCCAAATTTGTGCAGATTGCCAGTTGAAGAATGGATAGAAGTGGGGTATTATAACCATGTTAGCACTCGAAGATGTTGAGTGCTAACGCCATAAAACGTATTTCTTTGACAGGAGGCATATACAATGACACTCAAACCGTTGGCCGACAAGGTAGTCGTCAAGCGCCTGGAGGCAGAGGAAAAGACCAAGAGCGGCATCTATCTGGCGCCCGCGGCCCAGGAGAAGCCGGAGCTGTTCGAGGTCGTGGCTGTTGGCCCCGGCGGCATGGTGGACGGCAACGAGATCAAAATGGAAGTCAAGGCCGGCGACCGGGTCATCACGGGTAAGTACAGCGGCACCACCGTGAAGGTGGATGAGCAGGAATACACCATCGTGCGTCAGGGCGACATCCTGGCCATCGTGCAGTAATTAGGAGGCGTTTCAATCATGGCAAAGCAGATCATTTACGGAGAAGAAGCCCGCAGCGCTCTGCAGCGGGGCGTGGATAAGCTGGCGGACACCGTCAAGATCACCGTGGGCCCCAAGGGCCGCAACGTGGTGCTGGACAAGAAGTTCGGCTCCCCCCTGATCACCAACGACGGCGTGACCATCGCCAAGGAGATCGAGCTGGAAGACCCGTTTGAGAACATGGGCGCCCAGATGATCAAGGAGGTCTCCACCAAGACCAACGACGTGGCCGGCGACGGCACCACCTC
>CANQDL010000081.1 GCA_947591105.1 uncultured Oscillospiraceae bacterium | reverse complement strand
ACTGGCTGAAGGAGGTCAAGCAGGAACTGTCCCAGCCCCAGCAGCCCAATCTGGGTCAGCTTTTGGGCGATTACATCGCTATGAGGAACGCCGGAGCCTAGAGCCGGAAAGCAAAGCTCAACAACCTGAAGCAGATTGTGGAAGCCTATAACTACATCATGGAGAACAGGCTGTTCACAGTGGAGGCGCTGGAAGAACGAGTCGAATCTCTCAGTAGTCAGGTCGCCGCGCTGAAAGCAGAGCTTGACGCCTCCGACAAACGCCAGAAGGAGCTGAAGGATCTGCTCCAGCAGGCTGAAAACTACGCCCGCCTAAAGCCTATCTTTGACAAGATGAACGGCATCCGGTGGAAGAGCCAGCGGGAGAAGTACAGGCAGGAGCATGACCGCGAGCTTCGGCAGTTTTATATGGCCCGGCGCAAACTGAAGGACGCTTTCACGCCGGACGGCAAGCTGCCCATCTCTGCTTGGCGGCGGGAGATGGAAACGCTGGCGCGGGAGCATGAGGCGGCATACGCCCGATACAAGCCCCTGCGGGACGATCTCACGAGGCTGCTGCAGATCCGGCACAACGTCAATGTGGCGCTGGAGCACCGCGGCCGGCCCGTCATCGCCCAGCAAAAGAAAGCTGAAAAAGGAGAACGCTGAATGGTTGAAAGCATCCCGGCAAATAGGGAAAACAGCATGCGTGACGATGGTATAACGGTCCATGACGATGAATATGAATGGGTAGACCTGAACACACCGTTCTGGGATTTTGAGAAGCCGCCCAGGGAAACGCTGAGTTTGACAGGTACTGGCGGCAGTATTGGAAGGAGCGGGAAAAGCAGCACACCCACATGGACAGGGCTTTTTACGCGGTCGGGGAAGATGGGCAGGAGTATTTCTATATCGGAAAGACCCGCATCAAGATCACAGAGCACTTCCCGGAGAAGGGCAGAACCATGGGCGAACTCATTGAGGATCTGATCCTCTATGCCGCCCGTCAGGGCGAAAAAACAGATGACGGTACGTATGTGGATTCATCGCTTTGAAGTAGTAAGCGCAGGTCGCAGGAGGTTTAGAGGTTATTATTGAAACGACCGAACAATGCGGCGCTCTATATGCGATTGAGCGTGGACGACGAGAACTATGGGGACAGCGTGAGTATCGAGACCCAGCGGACGATCCTTCGGACATATGCCAAGGAAAGCGGGTTTGCCGTCTACGACGAGTATGTGGACGACGGATGGAGCGGAACCAATTTCGAGCGCCCGGCCTTCCAGCGCATGATGGCCGATGTGGACGCGGGCAGGGTCACCTGTATCATCACAAAGGATCTGTCCCGTTTTGGGCGCGAGCACGTGATGATGGACTACTACCTGGAATTCGTGTTCCCGGAAAAGCGTGTTCGCTATATCGCCGTCACGGACAACGAGGACACGGAAAAGGGCCTGAGCGACTTTGTGCCGTTCAAGAACCTGTTCAACGAGTGGCTGGCCAAGGACACCAGCCGGAAGGTGAAGGCGGCCTATAAGGCAAAATTTGCGGCGGGCGAACACCTCTGCGCCTGCGCGCCGCTGGGCTATAAAAAAGACCCGGAGCACCCGAACAGGCTGCTCATTGACGACCAGACCCGGTGGATCGTGGAGCGCATCTTCGAACTGGCTGCCCGTGGGACAGGCCCGGCAAAGATCGTAAAGATACTGACGGAGGAAAAGATCCCGACGCCAAGCTGGATACACTATCAGAGGGAGGGCCTGTTTGCCAATATCCACGGGCAGAACCCCGGTGAGAAGGCGTATTTGTGGACAAATGCCTACGTCACGAATATCCTCACGAACGAGACGTATATTGGCAACAGCGTCCACAACCGGGAGCAAAAGGTCTCCTACAAGAATAAGAAGCGTATCCGCACTTCCCAGAAGGAATGGCTCGTTGTGGAGCACACCCACGAGGGGATCATTGCCCCGGAGCTGTTCGAGCAGGTTCAGAAGCAGGTCAGCGCCCGCCGCCGGAACACGAAGGATCACACGCTTCAGATCTTCTCCGGCCTCATGCGGTGCGGCGGCTGCGGCAGAGGGATGAGCTATGGAAACAACAGGGGCAAGAAGCGCTCTTTCGCCTACTATGCCTGTTCCGGCTACCGGCAGTACGGCCCGAAGCGCGCCGGCTGCACACAGCATTACATACGCTACGATGTGCTCTATGCCTATGTCCTGGCCCGGCTCCAGGAGTGGTCCGCGCTGGCGCAGATGGATGAAAGCCGCCTGCTGCAAAGGATGCTGAACGCCAGCGACCGGGAGCGATCCGCAGCGGCCAGGAAGCAGGGAACGGAGTTGGCGAGGGCGGAAAAGCGCCAGGGAGAGTTGGATCGACTTTTCACCAAGCTGTACGAGGATTGGGCGGCGGGGAAGATCACGGAGCGGAACTTTGATCTTCTCTCCCAAAAGTACCAGACGGAGCAGGCCCAGGTGGAGGAGCAGATCGGGCGGCTGCAAGCGGAAGCGAACGAGGGGCGGGAGACGGCGGACAACGGGTCGAAATGGATCACACTCATCAAGCAGTACGCGAACCCCACCGCCCTGACCGCCGAGATGCTGAATGCGCTCATCGAAAAGATCGTCGTCCATGAGGCGGTGAAAGCGCCCGACGGCAGCCGGGAGCAGGAGATCAAGATCTATTACCGTTTTGCGGGAAAACTGGACGGATGAAAACGTATCTTTAAGTATGCGTCACGGATGTTTAACTGATGGTGACCGGGTAAAATTCTTGAGATTTTATATTCCTGCACGCGCTTTACGGAGTGATAGAACAGTTGCGGGTCGGTTGTCGGATAAAACGCATAAAGACAGCCTTTATAAATCAAATCCCCGGAAAACAGGTAGTTCCTCCCCGGCTCATAGAAACAGCAATGTCCGGGGGAATGCCCCGGTGTGTGAACGACCTGAACCTTCCGACTGCCCAAATCCAGCCAATCACCGTCACACAAAACTCTTTGCGGCATACCTTGAAAAACACGATAGGTGTCAATATCAAATTCTGCTGGAAAATCGCAAGGGAATTTCGTTAAATTGCTTTTGACAGCTTGCAGAGGTATCGGAAACTTGACAGAAAGCCAATCTTTCTCCAGTTCATGCACAGCTATGTTTTCAAAATATCGGTGTCCACCGATATGATCCCAGTGAACGTGGGTAGTCGCTGCCATAACCGGTAATTTCGTCAAGCTGTCCACGATTATCCTGATATCAGAGACGCCCAGGCCAGTATCAATCAAAAGTGCTTTTTCTTGCCCACAAAGCAGATAGCAGTGCGTTTCTTCCCAATGTTTGTATTCACTGATTGCAAATGTCTGAGCGTCAATTCCCTCAACGGTAAACCAGTCCGTCATAATGTTTCTCCGTGATAAATACCGATTCGCCGACTTCTCCGCTGCTGCCTATGCCCGCTTCACCAGCGAGGCCCCCATCTCATACGCCCTCTTACACTCCTGTGGAAATACAGTCTCGTGTCGGGTCTGTTTTGCCTCGGCATCGAACATCGACCAGGGCCAGTCCGTCTTGCTGTAATCCTTCAGCTGCAGGGTATTTCCGCTGACAAAGACCTCCGTGGGCCCGACGAACCGGCTCAAAGACTGCCGATAGTTTTGCAGCATGTCCTGATACATATCGTCCGGCGCGTTGCTGGTCATGATCAGCAGCACCGGGATCGGGCACTCATTACAGCACGGCCTCTCCATGTTATATGTGAGGTTCTGGAAGATCAGCCGCTCGTAAAGAGCGCGAAACGCCGCGGTCAGTTCACTTAGATAATTCGGGGAGCCGATGATAAGGCCGTCCGCCTCGCGGATCGCATTGAGAACGGGGGTCAATCCGTCTTGACATACGCAGCGGCCCTTGTTTTTCTCTTTCTTGCATCCAAAACAGGAGATACAGCCGGTATACTTTTCGAGCCGGTACAGGTCAAACTTCTCCACCTTTGCGCCGGAAGATGCCGCCCCCCTTGCCGCTTCCGTGATGAGCGTATCCGTATTCCAGCCCTTTCTCGGCCCGGCATTTACCACAATGATCTTCTTCGTCATATCCTGTCCCTCCGCCGATCTTTATTACCAGTATATCAAGTAGTAAACTCTCGATCTGTTGCGCTGATCCTTCCCCGACAAACGTGAAGCTGCCTATTTCTTCTTTTTCGGTTTTGGTGCCGGCAGTTCCTCAACCATGGCGTTGAATAAACCTGTCAAAAACTCTCTGTTGTCAACTTCGTCCACCAACAACATCTCTTTTGCTCCCTCATAGGGTGATTCATAGGTTGCTGTTGGCATATAGCTGCTCGCCGCTTTTGTTGGTTTAACAAGCAGCCTGTCATCATAGATACCGCCTACGATCTTGCCATGGTAATAGATGATAAATTCTCCCATCATAGCCCGAACTGTGATTTCATCCAATTCAGATAATTGCCCTAAAATAAAATCTAAATATTCTTTACTTGACGCCATGATTCCACCTCAAATCCCGCTCTGGCATACTGATACAAATTATAACCTATCCCAATCCACGCGGCGGCCGCCCAGGCTGTCAGCGGACAAGCATGGACAGCTTTTTTCCAAAAAAGACCCCCGCCAGGCAGCAGGCCACGCTCAGGAATATATAGACGCCTCCGGCCAGCCATGCCTTGTTTTCAAAGAGCGTGAATGCCTCCAGCGAAAATGTGGAAAAGGTCGTGAAGCCTCCGCAAACGCCGGTTTTCCAAAAAAGAACCATATTCGGCGATACATCACTGTTATCCCCGGCGACGCCCGCGATAAAGCCAATCAGCGCCGCGCCCAGGATATTGATGAGCAGCGTCAGTATGGGAAAGCCCGTCCTGACCGGTAAAAGGCTTATGGCATATCGCCCCATAGCGCCCACTGCGCCGCCCAGCGCGACAAATAAAAACCCCATGCTATCCTCCTCCATCCCGCAGTCTGCTTCTCACCCGGCATTTCGGTATAAGGCATTATACCCCCGCACCCGCTAAAACACAAGGACGCGGCATACTGCCCGCAATCCACTTCCTTCCCTTGCGCTCCTACGCACGCCGGGGTATAATGGGATCGGCAGATGTCTCAGGGAAGCCTTTATGGGCATAGGGCTGAATATGACAACGAGGAGGAGATGGCAGTTGACAGAGTTTCTTGTACGCACCTTCGTGCGCGGCTATGAGGACACCCAGAGCCCCGAGGTTCGCACCAGGTACGGGACGCTGGCCAGCGTCGTGGGCATCGTGTGCAACGCGCTCCTGTTCGCGGTGAAGATAACCATTGGGCTCGTGATGGGGAGCATCGCCGTGGTGGCGGACGCCTTCAATAACCTCTCCGACGCCGCCTCCACCGTCATCGGCCTCGTCGGCATCAAGATGGCGGAAAAGCCCGCCAACAGCAAGCATCCCTTTGGCTATGGCCGGATGGAGTATATCGCAGCCTTCATCGTGGCGTTTCTGGTGATCGAGGTGGGGTTTTCCCTGTTCAGAAGCAGCGTGGGCCGGATCGGAAAGCCGGAGGATCTGTCCTTTGAGCTCTTCCCGTTTCTCTTTTTACTGCTGTCCGTGGCCGTGAAGCTGTGGCTGGGCTTTTTCAACCGGAACATAGGCCGGCGTATCGACTCCAAGGTGATGATGGCCGCGGCGGCGGATTCTCTGGGAGACTCCCTGTCCACCGGCGTGACCGTCCTGTCCGTGCTGATCTTCCAGGTGACCGGGCTGGACGTGGACGCTTGGGCGGGACTGGTGGTGTCGCTGTTCGTCATGGCAGCTGGGGTGAAGATCTCCAAGGAGACGCTGGAGCCGCTGCTGGGCGAGCCCGCGGGACGGGAGCTGTATCAGTCGATCACAGAGCTGATGTGGTCTTTCGAGGGCGTGGAGGACGTGTACGACCTCATCATCCACAGTTACGGGCCGAACCGAAGCATGGCCAGCGCGCGGGTGGCGGTGTCCCGGGAGATGGACATTGAGCAGGCCCATGAGCTCATCGAGCAGATCGAGCGGTATGTGTTCTGCCGGCTGGGGGTGCACCTGGTGATCCACGTGGATCCGGTGGAGGTGCAGGACGAGTACATCCTCCGAACCCGCGGGCGGGTGGCGGAGATCGTGGAGCAGATCGACCCCCGCCTGGAGATGCATGACTTCCGCCTCTCTGTGGAGGACGGCTATACGGACGTGAGCTTCCGCCTGCTGGTGCCTCACGACTACGATCAGAAGCGGCAGGACACGGTGGAATTCGACATCCTCCGGCAGATCAACCGGATGGAGGGGCGGTATCTGTGTGTCATCACCATGGACAGGAGCTATGTGGCTGACACAGGCGCGGAGGAAGACTGAGGCCATGGAGCAGGTGCCATATATCAAAACCAGCTTATGAGGTATACATATGAAAGAAGAGTGTTTGATCTGCAAGGCGCCGCTGGAGTATCTTGAAACAGACGAGCTTATGGAGTGCGAGCATCACTTTGATGCTCGGCAGCATTCATGTCCCTCTTTGCTTTCTCGGCTGCGGCGGGATTGAGCCAATCAAGGATGTCGATAATCCTATCCCGATCTGCATCCGTGCCGTCCCACCGCAAGTATTCCGATTTTTCCATCCGCTCCAAAACTGCAGGCTGGAACACTTTTTGCAGACGATAGCTGGTTATGTACTTTCGGCGCATGACGATTTCTATCAGCCCACGCCTGTGCCGCGGTTTACCAATGACGACGATATTCTCATAGCCATCGCCCCACTGGATGGGTGCAAGAAGGATCTGAATGGCCATTGTCGCTCCCGGCATGTCTGCCGGGAGCGCCGTGCTTTATCCTTTAAGCGTTGATACGCTTTTCTACCTGTTTTGCTCCGCCATCTGTTCCCGGTTGTGTTTCAGCAAAGCGAGGGTGAGGTCGTAAAGCGGCTCCTTGCCGGAACGGAACACCACCGGCACCAGACCCTCCTTCGCAAACGACGCGATAAGGCCGTGAAGCTCTGCCATACATTGCTCGTCTTTCTGGTCTTCTCCTGTCAGCCAAATGGAAACTGTATTCGATTTTTCAGCACGGCTGATCTCCACGGCCCTCACCTCCCTCCTATTGTTGCTCGCGGAACGGTCTTCCAAACATCCCATAAACAAAAACAGATGACCACGTTGGGTCATCTGTCTCTTTTTTATCGCATTCTTTGTATAGTGAAAGCTATGGATCTTTGTAAAAAACACCTCTCACACCGGACGGCCGCTGATCTCCAGCCCTAAACGGGCTTGCATTTTGACCGCCCCTGCGCCGGCGTTTTCAAGTTATAAAAACAGCTCGTTTTCCTTGCGCACGGAGCAGGCTTTCTTTATCGCCAACGCCGCGACGGACACCATGACGCCGTTGACTTTTCGCGCCTTCTGGGGGCAAATGGAGACACAGCGCATACAGGAGATGCACTTTTTCCCATCCGTCGTCTTAGGTGCTTTGGGGTCTATCGCCTGCACGGGACAGCGCCCCGCGCAGAAGCCGCAGCCGGTGCAGGATGCGTCGGCCTTCGGTACAAGAGGCGTGCTGCCAGCCTTCTTATAGGACCGGTTTCCGGGAATGGCCGGCTTCTTCACCTCGCCGCTTTGGAGCTTCTCGTCGATCCTGTCAGCAAAGCCGGAAAGCTGGGCGCAGTCCGCGCGGTCTGGCCGGCCGGCGGCATACTGATGCATGATGGAGTGTTCCGCAACGGCGGAGACCGCGGCGATAACCTGAAATCCGCATTTCCCGGCGGCGTCCTCCATTTGGATCAAAGTGTCCTCATAGGCGCGGTTCCCGTATACGGCCGCGAGAATGCATCTGGCGCCGTTTCCCTTGATCTCGCCGAGCCGGTCGAGGGCGATCTGCGGCGCGAGACCGCCAAAGGACGGCATGGCGATCAGCGCCACGTCCTCCGGCTGAAAGACGATCTTTGAGCGGTCTTCCCCCGCAGCAGTGAGGTCTATGGTCTCAACGCCCGGCCACTTTTCTGTGAGCGCTTTCGCGGCCTTTTCCGTCCCTCCCGTGGGGCTGAAGATGATCTGAACATATTTCATGCAAGCGTCCCTCCTGCGTTGTAAAACTTAAAATTACATCTACGTATAAACCACCTGTTCACGAATGGGGTTGTTTCTGTCTTGTCAGAATCGTCTCCGTCACCCGCTCGGCGATGAGTCCCCTGTCCCTGGCCGGATAGTATGCCAGCATCGGCTCTATGACCGAACGAATGTCCCTGGCTGTCAGCTTTGGCATTTTGAGCTGCTGCCCATAGAGGTTTCGGGCCGCGATGACCTGCCGGTTGAAGGTGGTGTTGAAGGGCCGGGCTTTCACCGCCTTTATCAGCGCCGCCGGGGCGATGTCCATGGGAGAGAGCTGGACGTTGGACAGCAGCCCCGCGCCGTTATCAAAGACGGGGCAATAGCTGTACCGTCCCCCCTGCTCCAGCACGGCGATGTTATTCAGGTGCCGGTCGTCGTTGAGAAACAGCGCGTCCGCCTCGAACAGCAGCGTCAGGTACTGGGGAAACTCCCGCAGGCCCGTGTATTCCGCCGTGGTCTCCGCCAGAAAGGCAAGCCGCTTTTTGTCGCTGGGCAGCCGGGCCAGCGCGTCACGTAGGGGCCTGCCCAGCACCCTGGACAGCAGGTGATCCAGCGTCACGATGGACTGCCCCGGCCGCAGAAAATCCTCGCTGCTGCACCCGGTTCGATCCCGGCCGTGGACGTTCACCCGCTCCATCCGATACCGCACGAAGGTGAAGGGCGTGTCCGCCTCGATGTTGCTCCGCGCCAGCAGCGCCGATGTGGCCGCCTCCGCCAGGGCCTCGTAGCCAAACTGATCCAGCTTGTACCAGCGCCCGTTCTCCCGCCACTTTTCCTGGTTGCCCTTGGAGGACGTGACGGCGATCTTCTCATCGGAGACAAGTTTTATCGTCATGCCAGTTCCTCCACCGCCAGCCACTGGTCGTCCTCTGCCATGCGGCCCGCCGTTTTGCGGATGATGGCCAGAGGGTCATACTCGCTCACGCCGATGGCCTCCAGATACTCCCGCAGCCCGGCCCGGAACCGGGGCACACACCGCTCCGCCAGAAAGGCCTCATAGTCCTCCCATGTAGGAGCGGCATTCCGGCCAAAGGCGGTTTTGACCGGGTCAGCACAGAAGTTTTCCGCCCAGACCAGCTGTTCCGTGTAGTCCGCCAAGACGGTGGAGCAAAGCCGCTGGCCGTCGTAGTATTTCAGCCGCACCACCCTGTGTCCGGGAACGTGGCCCATGGATGTCTGTCGCGGAGAGAGAATGATCCTCTGCCCGTCAAACGACAGTTCGATCTGTCGCTCTTCCCCGGACAGGCCCATTTCCCTGACCCATGCCGACGGCAGCGACACCTTGTAGGTCATCGCGTTCTTCCCGGCGGTGCCTCCCGCCCGTCCCGCGATGATGCGCCCTTCGCGTTTTTCCATAAATCATCACCGACAATATTATATATCATTGGTAACGAATAATCAATAAAACTAAAGCAAGAATCGTGATCCTATCGTGTCAGCAGCGCCTCCACGTCGGCCCGCTTTTCAAATAGTACGCAGCCGCCCGCGTGGTCATCCGCCAGAAGCTCGCCCTCCCGCAGGGCAGTGAACAGGGGCGAGGCCAGGGCCTGGCGCAGAGAGATGTCCCGCACGTTCACGTCCGAATAGGGCGAGAAGGGACAGGGCTCCGCCCCGCCGTGGGAGTTGATGTGGAAAAATCCCCGCCCCGCCGCGATGCAGCCGCCGGAGCTCTTCTCATCCCCGGGAAACGACACGAACACCACCTCGGGGATCTGCTCCCGCAGCCGGGCGATGCCGCGGCGCAGCCGAATCCGCTCCGGCTCGCCGGGGGCAAGCTCCCGGCTCTCCGTCGTCACCGGCACATACTCCACATAGATCACCAGTTTGCAGCCACGGCCCGCCAGGGCGTCGATGAAGCCGGGAGAGACGGCCTCGTCCACGTTTTGGGTGGTCACCGTCACGGACGCGCCGAACAGCAGACTCTTTTCATGCAGCGCGTCCATATTGGCGATCTGCCTGTCATAGATGCCCGCGCCCCGGCGCTGGTCCGTCTCCGCCCGGCCGCCCTCGATGCTCAGCACCGGGATCAGGTTCCGGCAGGCGTCGAACAGCCGGAAATAGCCCTCGTCCATGTATGTACCGTTGGTGAAGATGGGAAAGAGGATGTTCGGCAGCCGCCCGGCCGCCTCCAGCACACCCCGGCGGAGCATGGGCTCGCCCCCGGCCAGCAGGATGAAGCTGACGCCCATC
>CANQDL010000080.1 GCA_947591105.1 uncultured Oscillospiraceae bacterium | reverse complement strand
CTCCGGGGTGACCTCCGGCTCCACCGGCACTTCCGTCACAACGGGCACTTCCGTCACGACGGGTTCCTCCGTCACGACAGGCTCCTCCGTCGGGGCGGGTTCTTCCGTCACGACGGGCTCCTCCGTCACGACAGGCTCCTCCGTCGGGGCGGGCTCTTCCGTCACGACGGGCTCTTCCGTCGGGGCGGGTTCTTCCGTCGGGGCGGGCTCTTCCGTCACGACAGGCTCTTCCGTCGGGGCGGGCTCTTCCGCCGGGGCGGATCCCTCCGTCACGACGGGCTCCTCCGCGGGGTCTGCCGCCGGATCGCCCTCGGCATAGGCCATGGGCACCATGGACAGCAGCATCAGCGCCGCCAGGAGAAGACTCAACACACGCTTTGACATGGATCTGATCCTCCTGCTCTTATTTATATTTCGCTGGGTTTGGTTTCATCCTATCATACCCCCCCCTGCATGTTTTTGTCAATAAAAATGGGACGCCCAACCGGGCGTCCCAGGATAATTGTAATCAATTTGTTACGGGTTGCAGTGGCCGCAGGGCATATAGCCCTCGCCGATCAGCTGGGTGCGGTCGGCGCCGGTGTCCACCCGGTTCTCCGGGTCGATCTTGGGCACGTCCCGGCACTCCGGATAGTGGAATTTCATGGTATGGATGTTGAGCACGTAGCGGATCCCCTCGGCGGAGGTCTGGCCCGTCTTGTCATAGGGGCTGCCGGCCCCGTCGCTGTCATAGGCGCGGACGGTGAAGGTATACTTTGTCCCGCTCTTGCCCCCCGTCCAGAGGTAGCTGGTGTCGGCGGTATCGGCCAGCTTCTTCCAGCTGCCGCCGGACTTGTAGAACACCCGGTATCTGACCGCCCCGGCCACCGCGTCCCAGCTGATGCGTATGCCGGTGGAGGTGTTCACCGCCGGGCGGAGCGACGGCGCGGCCAGGTAGCGCAGGGTCAGGCCCGTGCTGTCATAGGCGCTGGCGTAGCTCTTTCCGTCCTTGGTCAGGCACCGGACAGTGAAGCTGTAGCTCTTCCCGCTGGCGCCCTTTGTCCAGGTGTAGCTGGTCTTGTCCGTGTCCCCGGCCTTCGTCCACTTGCCGCCGGAGGTCTTGTAGAACACCCGGTATTTGGCCGCGCCGCTCACAGCGCCCCAGGTGACCTTGATGCCGCCGGCCTCGGCGCTCACCTTCGTCAGCTTGGGCGCGGCGATGTAGGTAAGGGCCTTGCCCGCCGTGTCATAGCCGCCGGCATAGGCGCCCCCGTCGGCGGTGACGCACCGGACGGTGAAGGTATATTTTGTTCCGCTCTTGGCGCCCTTCCAGGTGTAGCTGGTGTCCTCGGCGTCTCCCGCCTTCTTCCAGCCGCCGGTGGTCTTGTAGAACACCCGGTATCTCTCCGCGCCCTTTACCGCGCTCCAGGTGATCTTGACCCCGCCGGCCTCGGCGCTCACCTTGCCCAGCTTGGGCGCGGCGCACAGGGTCAGGCTCCTGCCCTGGCTGTCGTAGCCGCCGGCGGCGCCCTTGCTGTCATAGGCCTTCACGGTGAAGGCGTAGGCTGTGCCATTTTTCCCCCCGGTCCAGGTATAGCTGGTGCCGGTCACGTCCTTGATCTTCTTCCAGCCGCCGGTGGTCTTGTAGTAGACCCGGTACTTGGCCGCGCCGCTCACAGCGCCCCAGGTGATCTTGATCCCGTCGGCGCTGGCGCTCACCTTGCCCAGCTTGGGCGCGGCGATATACTTCACGCTCTTGCCCGCGGCGTCATAGCCGCTGGCGTAGGCGCTGCCGTCGGCGGTGACGCACCGGACGGTGAAGGCGTACTTTGTGCCGCTCTTGGCCTCCGTCCAGACGTAGCTGGTGCCCTCGGCGTCCCCCGCCTTCTTCCAGCCGCCGGTGGTCTTATAGAATACCCGGTATCTCTCCGCGCCGTCCACCGCGTTCCAGGTGACCTGTACGCCGCCGGCGACGCACTTCGCCCCGGTCAGCACAGGGGCGGCGAGGGCGGCGGCCTTTGTGGGCGCGGCGGGCTCTTCCGCCGCCGCAGGCACTTCCTCCACGGCGGGCTCTTCCGCCTCAACGGGCACTTCCGCCTCAACGGGCTCTTCCGGTACTTCCGCCTCGGCCGGTTCCTCCGGCTCCACGGGCACATCCCCGACCGCTATGACGGGGGGCCCCTCCGGCTCCCCTGCGGCAAAAGCCGGGCACGCCATACCGCACGCCATCACCAGCGCCAAAACAAGGCACAGTATACGTTTCATCATCATTGACCTCCTTGCCCATCTCACCTCGGGCGTCCGGCGGCCGGCTTTATTCCTCTCTGCCGGCCAGTTTTTCCGTCAGCTCCCGCAGAAACGCCGTGTCCTCAAAGGCGTCCAGCAGGGCGTAAGCGTCGTTTGTATAGCCCTCCGTCATCTGCTGGCACTTCTCCGGCCCCAGCAGGGCGCAGAACCCGTCTCCGTCCAGCAGATCGTCCCGGCACTGGAACGCCATGCCCAGCGCCGCGCCGAAGTCACGGGCGGCGGCGACAGTCTGCTCATCCGCGCCGGCCGCGGCCGCGCCCATGGCGCAGGAGGCGGCGATCAGCGCGGCCGTCTTGCACACGTCGGTGGCCGTCAGCTTCTCGGCGGAAGCGGGGCCCTCGTCCAGATCCATGAACTGGCCCCCGCAGATGCCGCCCAGTCCGGCCGCTCCGGCCAGGATCCGGCAGCAGCGGTACCGGGCCGCCTCGCTGATAGGCGCGTCGCACACGGCGGCAAAGGCCTCCGCCTGCAGGCAGTCCCCCGCCAGCACCGCCGTGGCCTGGCCGAACTGCATGTGGTTGGAGGGCTTGCCCCGGCGCTGGGCGTCGTCGTCCATGCAGGGCAGATCGTCGTGAATCAGGCTGTAGGTGTGCAGCAGCTCCACCGCGCAGGCCACCGGCACCGCGTCCTCCGGCTCGGCCCCGCAGATCCGGGCAAACTCCAGGCACAGCACCGGCCGCACCCGCTTGCCCCCGGGGATCAGAGTGTAGGTCATGGCCTGGCGCAGGCCGTCCGCCCCGTCCTCCGACGGGACGAACCGGCCGGCCAGCCAGTACTCCACCATGGCCCGGTAGTTCTCATATCTCTCCATCGCGTCCATGCCGCGCCCCCCTCACACGAAATCCGTCTCTTCCGGCGCCCCGTCCGGGCCCCGGCGAAGCTGCACCACCTTCTGCTGCGCCTCGTTGAGCATCTTCTCGCAGGCGCGGACAAGGCCTGCCCCCTCCTCGAACAGTCCCAGGCTCTCCGCCAGGGGCGCGTCGCCCTGCTCCAGCTGCTTGACGATCTGCTCCAGACGGGTCAGGGACTGCTCAAACGTCATCTGCTTGTCAGCCATTGTGTACCTCCTCCACCAGGCAGTCCAGACTCCCTCCGGACAGCCGGACATTGATCTTGTCTCCCTCTCGCGCCTCCGCCGCAGAGCGCAGCGCGGCGCCGTTTTTCTCCGCGATGGCATAGCCCCGGCCCAACACTTTCAGCGGGCTGAGGGCGTCCAGCTTGGCCGCCAGGGCCCCCAGCTGGCCGCCTCGTTTGACGGTGTATTTCTCCCCGGCGTTCCCCAGATCCCTGACCAGATGGGTCAGGGCCTCGTCCTTGGCCCGCAGGTAGACCGCCGGGTCTTTCAGCGCGGGCCGGTCGGCGCAGCTCTCCAGCTGGTGGGCGCAGTGCTCCAGAAGGTGCGCCACGGCGCTGTCCAGACGGCCGGCAAGGCCGGCAATGTCCCCCAGCACCGTCCGGATGTCCGGGCTGGCGGCTTGTCCGGCCTGGGTGGGGGTGATGGTCTGCTTGTCCGAGACCAGATCCGCGATGGTCTCGTTTTTCGTGTGGCCCACGGCGGTGATCACCGGCAGGGCGGAATCGTAGATGGCCTGGACAAGGCGCTCGTCGTCGAACACGTCCAGATCCTCCACGCTGCCGCCGCCCCGGCCCACGATCAGCACGTCCGCCACCTGGAAGCGGTTGGCGTAGGCGATGGCGTTGGCGATGCTGGGCGCGGCCTTCTCCCCCTGCACGAACACGGGCAGCACCACCACCTTTGCCACCGGCCAGCGGCTCTTGAGGGTGGCGATCACATCCCGCACCGCGTCGCCCGTGGCGCTGGTGATCACCCCGATCCGGCCGGGATAGAGAGGCAGGGGCTTTTTGCGCTCGGCATCGAAATAGCCCTTCTTGGCCAGCAGCTCGATCAGCTGCTGCCGGGCCCGCTCCTTATCGCCCACGCCCTCCGGCTCCAGATCCGTGACCCGCAGCTGGTAGCTTCCGCCGTTGACGTACATCGTCACGGAGGCGGTCACCACGAACCGCTCCCCGTTTTTCGGCTTGCAGCGCACGCGCGCCGCGTCCCACTTCCAGAGCACGCACTGCACGGCGTACTCGTCCCGCTTTGTCGTCCCCTCCTTGAGGGTGAAGTACCAGTGGCCGGAGATGCCGTTCTCATGGCAGTTGGAGACCTCGCCGCACACCAGGACGCGCCGCAGGAGGGGCACCCCCTCCAGCAGCTCCTTGACGCAGGTGTTCAGCTCTCTGACCGACCAGATCTTCCGCTCATCCATCGTGCCGCTCTCCGCCGGGGGCGTCCGCCGCCGGGGCCACCTCGCCCCGGTAAAAGCCGCCCAGCACGCCGTTTATAAACGCCACCACGTCCGGCTCCTCGTAGCCCTTGGCAAGCTCCACCGCCTCGTCTATGGACGAGGCGTCCGGCACGTCGGGCATATAGAGGATCTCGAAGAGGGCCTGCCGCAGGATGGCCGCGGCGCTGCGGGAGATGCGCTCCGTGCGCCAGCCCTTGGCATACTTGCCAATGAGCTCGTCCAGCCGCTGCCGGTTCTCCGCCACGCCGCTGACACTGCGCAGGATGAAGTCCACGTCCTTCTGGGAGGGCCGCTGGGCGTAGAGGGCGTTCTCCGCCGCCAAGGAGGCATAGTGCTCCGGCTCAAAAAAGCTCTCCACCGCCTCCGCGGGACTCTGTCCCGTACCGGTCACGGCAAAGCCCAACTGAATGGCGATCTCTCTGGCTGCTGTTCTTGTCATGTCGTTTCCCCAATACAATAAGGAGCCCCACAGCGGGGCTCCGATCTATGGTGCCTGTGCTTATTTGTCAAAGGAAATGCCCGTCACGTGGACGTTCACCACCGCGTTCATGCCGGTGATGGACTCCACTTCGGCGCACACCGCGTCCTGTACCCGCACGGCGGTGTCCGTGACGCTGCCGGAGGAGCGGACGTTGATGAGCACGTCGATGGTGATCCTCTCGTCGATGAAGCGTATCTTCAGGCCCTTGACCGGATTCTTCCGGCCGAAGAGCTCCACCAGATCCGGCGTGGTGGGGCTGCCAAGGCTGGCCACGCCCTCCACCTCCGTCACGGCGGCGGCCACCATGACGGCGATCACATCCTCAGAGATGTTGACCGAACCCTTCTCTTCCTGCTTGGTGATGTAGTTCTCTGCCATCGCCAGCCACCTCCCAATCGTTGGTCGGGGTTATTATAGCACAGCCTTCCCGAAAAGAAAAGAGGCAGTTTACTCGGTGACCTCGATGATGTTCAGCTCCTGGGCGGCGTAGTCGGTGTTGGACACCACCGCCTCGGTGATCTGGGCCACCTGGGTGTCGGTGAGCCCCTCCACCGGCGCGGGCACCGCCACGGTGATCCCGTCGTCGGAGACGAATACCACGCAGTCCTTGAAGTTCTTCGCCAGCAGCTGGTTTTCCAGCAGGCTCTCCTGCATGTTCCAGGCGGCCATGGCGTTGATCTGGCGCATGGACTCGTCGATCACGTCCTGGGAGGCGTCCTGGCCGGAGCACGCCTGCTCCAGCAGCTGCAGCGCCTCGTCCCGGGAGGACTGCCGGGTCAGGCGCGCCTCGTCGAAATAGGCGTTGACCGCCACGCTGGGCTCCTCCGTGCCCGCGGACGCCGCCGTGTACTGTTCCTCGGCCGCCAGCATGGCCGCGTCCTCCGCTGCCACCATGCCCGGATCGGCCGCGCCCCAGCGGCTGTTGTACGACCAGTTCAGATACACCGCCGCTCCCACGAATACCAACACCGCCATGACCACGATGTTCCGCTTCAGATTCCTCTTCACGATCTTTCCCTCCAGCTTTCATTCATTTTAAAGATCACGATCCTATCCGCCCCCAGGCCGGTATAGCACCGCATCGCCTCCGTCACGTTCAGCCGCACGGAGACGCTGTCCGCGCCCTGGCACACCACCGCGGCGCCCTTATCCGATAGCACTACCTCCGCGCGCCCCACTCCTTCCATCGCCTCCAGCAGCGAGCAAAGCCGCGCCTCTTCCGCATCCCGCTCCCCGCCGCCGGTATCGGACGCGCCGCCGCCCGACGGCCACAGCAGCAGCAGAAGTCCCGCCGCAGCCACCAGCAGCACATACCGCCACCGTCCGGCCCGCTCCAGCAGCGCTCTCGCCCCGTCAGCCATCGCTCTGCCACCGCTGCCGCCCGGCCGGTATGCCCAGCTGCGCCTCGATGGACACCGAGAGCGCCCTGTCAAAGGGGGCGTCCACCGTCACTGACCAGGGGTACCAGACCAGCGCGTCCTCGTCCCAGCGCGCCGTGACGCTCACCCTGTCCGGGGTAAGATCCGTCCGGCCCGCTTTGGCTAATATATATGCCTGGCAGCGCTGCTCTATGTATGTCCTCTCCAGCATCTTTTCCTCCTCCATGGCCTGGGATGTGATCCGTTCCGCCTGCTGCTGGTAGAGGGCGATGCCCGCCGCCAGCTCTCCCATGTCCAGATGCGCCGCCGGCCCGGCCACGGTCAGCGCGCACATCAGTCCGCACACCAGGCGCGTCACCTGCCGCACCCGGCCCGGCGGCGTGAGCTGCATGGCCATGGCCGACAGCAGGGACGCCGCCGTGATGTGTACGATCCACTGCTTCATGGGCGCAGCACCTCCGTGGACAGCACGATGGATATGAAGAGCATCGTCCCGGCGCTGCCCACCAGCCCCAGCGCCATGCCGTAGACGGTGCCGATCCGGCCGATGAGCGCCGCCAGCCGCCCCTCGGCGAAGGGCTCGGCGATGCAGGCGGCGGCCTTGTACAGCAGGTAGTGGAGCCCCAGGCCCAGGGCCGGGCCCGCGCATACCGCCAGCACCGCCACCAGGCCGAACACCCCCAGCGCCCCACGTACCAGCGCCGCTCCGGCCACATAGGTGTCCGCCGCGTCAGCCAAAATGGAGCCCACCACCGGCAGCGCCGCGGATATGGCGCTCTTGGCCAGGCTCCCCACCGCCTTGTCGGCGTTGCCGGCCACCGCGCCCGTCACCGTGAGGGCCAGGGTAAACACGGTGGTGAGGGCCGTCAGCATCGTGGTACACACCCACCCGATCAGCTTCACCGGCCCGCCCAGGGCTCCGGCCGGCAGGGCGGCGTTGGCGGTGCTGGCGGCGGCGTAGGCGTATATCACCGGCAGTATCACGTGCAGGCCCAGACTCATGAGCATATCCAAGAAAAGCGCTGACGCGGCATACCGGGCCCCGGCCGAGGCCGCGTGGCCCCCCGCCGTCGCCGAGGCTGCCACTGTGGGCAGCAGCGCCTTGGAGAAGTCGGACAGCTCCAGCAGGGCCTCCTGCGCCTGCCCCAGAAAGGAGCGCATATCCCCCGCGCAGGCGGCCATGATGGCCAGCGCGCCGCCCAGGATCACGTACTCCGAGCTCTTTCCGCCCTCCCCCAGCGCCCCGGCCAGGGAGCACAGCAGCGCCACCGCCAGCGCCACGCAGGCGCTTCTGGCCGCTGCGGTGAGCTGTCCGCCCAGCGCCGAGAGAATCCACTGCCAAAGCCTCTGCCAGATCCCCCCGTCCTCCGAGGCTCCCTCCACCGTCACGTCCCCCAGGATCTGCCGGGCCGTCTCCGGCAGCGCCTGCTCCACCGCGTCCGTGTCCGCCGCCAGGGCGGGCGCCGGCAGCAGCAGACAGAACAAAAGAAAAACCGCGATCGCTCTCATGCCAGATCTCCTATCATCTGTAAAAGGGCCCGGATCAGGGGCAGGGCCGCCGTCATGGCGCAGGCCGCCCCGCACATCTCCACCGCCGAGGCCACCGCCCCCTGGCCCGCGTCCTTGCAAAGGTCGGCCGCCAGCCGGGTCACCGCGCCGATGCCCACGCACTTGAGCACCGGCCCCACCACCGCGGGACTCAGGCCCGTCTGCTCCCGGGCAAGCTGCACGATCTGCTTGAGCTGGCCGAACAGCTCCATGGCCATTCCGGCCCCCATCAGGCACACCGCCAGACTCAGCGCCAGCGCCAGCTCCGGGGCGTTCTTCCGCAAAAGCAGCGCCACCACGGCCCCGGCCAGTCCCAGCACCGCCGTGCGTATCAGCAACTCCATTACAGCTCAAACAGCCGCCGGATGAGATCGAACAGCTCCGCGATGCGCTGCACCAGGATGACCAGCACCACCACCAGGCCCGCTATGGTGGTCATGAGCGCCTGTTCGTCCCGGCCGGAGCGGCTCAGCAGCAGGTTCAGCACGGCCACCAGTATCCCCACCGCCGCGATCTTGAATATCAAATCAACGTCCATTGTCCCATCCTTGGTTCCGTCGCGCCCCTACAGGAGCAGCACCGCCAGCGCGGCCGCGCCGGCGGCGGCCACTGACACATACATCCGTCCCTTTTCCTCCAGTGCCCGCCGGGCCCCGTCTACCTCCCGCTCCATGGCGGCGCGAACCCTCTCCAGGGCCAGGAGCTGCTCCTGGGCGCCGTACCGGCCCAGCACGTCCCCCAGGGGCAGCAGCACCGTCCGCTCCACCGGGGGCAGAGCCGATACCGCCCAGACCCATATCTCCGCCGCAGTCCGCTCTCCCAGCTGGGTCAGACCCAGCGCCATCCGCCGGCAGAGCAGGCCCGCCTCCCCCTGGGACTGCTGCGCCAGCGACGCGAAGAGCGCGGGCAGCGGCGTTTTGAACCGCTCCAGCTCAAAGGCCATCTCACCCAGCAGCCGGCACAGCGCCTCCCGCCGCCGCACCCGGGCCCGGAGACTCTCCGCGCCCATCAGCCCCAGCAGCAGTCCCGCCGCGGTCAGCAGCGCCGCCCCGATCAGACGCACGGCAGCCGCTCCACCGTGTACCGGCGCCGGCCGCCGGCATACTCCACCCACACCCGCCGCCGGAACGCGCCCGCCTGTATCAGCCGCCGGCACACAGCGCTCTCCGGCCCGTCCCGCTCCCCGTGGGCCGTGGCCAGCAGCAGCACCCCGCAGCCGGCCGCCGCCAGCAGCGCCTGGCCGTCCGGCGTATCGCCGATCTCGTCCACCGCGACGACCTGGGGATTCATGCTCCGCACCAGAAGTCCGATCCCCTCCGCCTTGGGCACGCCGGTGAGCACGTCCGTGCAGGGCCCCACGTCAAAGCCCGGCTCCCCCTGCCAGCCGTCGGCGACCTCGCCCCGCTCGTCGGCCACGGCCACCCGGCGTCCCGCGCCGCTCAGCCGCCGGACGAGCTCCCGCAGAAGGGTGGTCTTTCCCGCCCCCGGCGGGGAGACGATCAGCGTGGAGGCAAAACCGCCGTCGTTGAGCGCATCCCATATGCCGTCGGCGCAGCCGGGCACCGCCCGGGGCACCCGTATGGCCAGGGACGACACCTGCCGCACCCCCTCCATCGTTCCGCCGCCCAGCACCGCCGTCCCGCACACGCCCACCCGCACCCCGCCCGGCGCGGACACGAATCCCCGGCGCAGCTGCTCGCCCGCCGCGTGCAGACTGGCCCCCGTGGCCGTCTCCAGCACAGCGCGCACGACGGCCTCCGTCACCGGCCCCGGGCACAGGCACCTCTCCCGGCCCGCCGCCAGCACCGTTGCCTCCCGGCCCCGGCGCAGGCGAAACTCCTCGCACCGCTCCCGCTCCCCGGCCTCCATCCCCAGCGCGGCCCGGCGCAGTGGCCCCGGCAGCAGCGCCGCGGCGGCCATGAATCCGTCCATGATCCAAGCCTCCTCTCATGGCACTTTATGAGCCTGTCCCCGCCGTTATGCCTGGGCAGAGTTCACACTCTGTTCACATCAATATATTGACATTGCAAAATAGATTTGGTAACATATCCCGGTATATATAGTAAAATGTGTTTATGAAAGGAGCGCGCGCCATCCCATGCGAGAGATCCTGACAGGCTATTGGGGCAAGTACAAAAACTCCCTGATCCTGACGCCCATTTTCGTGCTGCTGGAGACAGTGGTCACCCTGGCCCTGCCCACGCTCATGTCCAACATCGTGGACGAGGGCGTGGCCAAGGGCGACCGGCAGTACATCATCATCTGCGGTCTGCTCATGACGGCGCTGGCCATCATGAGCGTCGTATCCGGTTTCATCAGCACCTGGAACGCCTCTCGGGCGGCCAACGGCTTCGGCTCCAACCTGCGCCAGGCCATGTACCGGCACATCCAGGAGTTCTCCTTTGCCGACATCGACCGGTTCTCCACCGCCAGCCTCATCACCCGCACCACCAGCGACGTACGTCAGCTGCAAATGGCCGTGCAGATGATGCTGCGCACCTTCATCCAGGCCCCCTTCCAGCTGCTGGTGGCCATGACCATC
>CANQDL010000079.1 GCA_947591105.1 uncultured Oscillospiraceae bacterium | reverse complement strand
ACGTTCATGGAGCCCACCTCTTCGATGTACTTCTGCTCCACGCCGTCCAGCCACAGCACCTGGGAGAAGCCCTTCTTCTCCGCCAGCTCGCTGGCGTGGAGGCTGGCGGCGTAGTTGCCGCCGCACTTGGCAAAGCCGGTGCCGCCCCGGACGGCCCGCACCTCGCGGCTCTCGATGGCGATGCGCACCGGGTTGATGCCCTCGGGATAATAGCTGCCCACCGGGCAGGTGATGATGCCGAAGATGTAAGTAGAGGACGCGTGCACCCCCAGCTTCGGGTCGGTGGCGATCACATAGGGGCGGATATACAGGCTGGTATCCGGCGCGGAGGGCACCCAATCCTTGTCCACCTCCACCAGGGTCTTGATGGCCTGCAGATAATCCTCCGCGGGCACCTCGGGCACGCACAGCTTCTCGCAGGAACGGGCCATGCGGGCGATATTCTCCGTGGAGCGGAACAGCTGGATGTGTCCGTCGGCGGTGCGGTATGCCTTCAGTCCCTCGAAAACCTCCTGGGCATAGTGCAGCACCATGGCGGAGGGCTCCAGCGTCAGCGGGCCGTAGGGGACGATGCGCGCGTCGTGCCAGCCCTGGCCCTCCGTATAGTTCATAAGGAACATATGGTCGGAGAAGAAGGTGCCGAAGGGGATGTTGTTGGGATCGGGTTTCTGCCGGGGATTGGTGGTCTTTGTGATCTTGATGTCCATTTGTACTGCCTCCTGAAGCGTCCGGTCTATCCGTAATATAAATGTAAAACGATTATATTCCTATTTTCCCCCAACTGCAAGAGTCTGCCTGCCGGAAACGGGAAAAAACCCCGGGCCGGGGCTGTGCAATTCGACGGGTTCAAAAAACTTCTTCCCCAGTTTGTAACTTTTCTCTAGGCATTTCGTAACAAATGTGATATAATTTCACTATTGGGGAGAACATACCCGGAATATGGGCCCCGGTGCGCGCGGCAGAACGGGAAAGCGCGGAAAACGGTGGGAGAGGTGATGCTATGGATACCCGGAGACGGCGCCTTGCGGCGCTGCTGGCGGCGGTATTCATCGCCGCCTCCTGCAGCGGGTGCATGACGGCCAGCGTGGATGAGCTTTACTCCCTGCCCCAGATGTCGGAGGAATACGTCCAGCTCCAGCAGCTGATCGCCCAGCGCATCGAGTCGGGCAGCACCTACGCCGCCCCCACCGGCGGCAGCAACCGGCAAAACGTGCAGCTGCGCGACCTGGACGGAGACGGTGCCGACGAGGCCCTGGCCTTTCTGGCGGACGAGTCGGGCACGCCCACCGTGTGTGTGTACCGCCGGGGAGAGGACGGGGACTACTATCTGGCCGTGATCATAGACGGGGACGGCTCCGCCGTTGCCAGCGCCGATTACGCGGATCTGACCGGCGACGGGGTGTCGGAGCTGATCATCTCCTGGCACATCAGCGGCCAGCTGCGGCTCTTGAGCGTGTACGCCCTGGGAGAGGACAGCCAGGCCGAGCCGGTGCAGCTGCTCCGGGCGGACTGCTATGACTTTTTGGTCAGCGACCTGAACGGGGACGGCGTGGAGGATCTGCTGGATCTGCAGACCGACGGCGACGGCGGCGCGCTGGTGCTCTATGACCTGACATCGGAAAAGCCCATGTCCGCCTCGGCGGACTTCTCCGCCGGCATCACCGGCCTGCGCCGGGCCGCGCCCGGCGTGCTGTCCGACGGCACGGCGGCCGTGTTCGTGGAGAGCGACCTGGGCGAGGCCGGCCTTGTGACGGACGTATTCACCGCTGTGGACGGCGATTTGAAAAACATCACCATGACCGTCCTGGGCCGCAGCAACACCCTCCGGCCCGACGGACTTTTCGCCGCGGACATGGACGGCGACCGTTCGCCGGAGATCCCCATCAGCCACGGGGACGGGGACATCCTCACCTGGTACAGCCTGGACGCCGCCGGGGATCTGACACCGTCTGTGAGCACCTGCTACAACGCCCAGGAGGGCTGGTATCTGGTGCTCACCGGCCCGCTCACCGGCGAGCTCATTCTGGAGCAGTACGGCTCCCCCGGGGAGAGCGCCCTCATGTTCACCGTGGAGGGGGACGGCTCCACGCCCCAGGGCAGCGTTCTGGCCATATACGCCATCACCGGCGAGAACCGCCTGGAGCGGGCCCAGATGAACGGCCGCTTCATCCTGCGGGAGGCGGAGAACACCGTCTACGCCGCACAGCTTCTCACCGACCAGCTCACCCCCCAGGACATCACAGATAATTTTTATTTGATATCAGCCGATTGGCAAATGGGAGACCTGTAACAAGGAGGTACCTGCATGAAAAAGGTATTGGTATTGGAGGACGAGTCCAGCATCCGCAGCTTCGTGGTGATCAACCTCAAGCGCTCCGGCTATGAGCCCATCGAGGCGGAGACGGGCGAACAGGCGCTGGAGCAGCTCAAGCAAAACCCGGACATCAAGGTGGCGCTGCTGGATGTGATGCTGCCGGACATCGACGGGTTCGAGGTCTGCCGCCGGATCCGCGCCTCCGACTCAAAGATCGGTATCATCATGCTCACCGCCAAGGCCCAGGAGATGGACAAGGTGACGGGACTGATGACCGGCGCGGACGACTATGTGACCAAGCCCTTCTCCCCTGCGGAGCTGACCGCGCGCATCGACGCGCTGTTTCGCCGCACAGGGGCGGAAGATCCCCAGGAGGACAAGGGCGAGCTGCGCCATGGCCCGTTCCGTCTGAACACCCGCAACCGCACCCTGGAGAAGAACGGCGAGCGCATCAAGCTGACCCAGATCGAGTACTCCATCATGAAGCTGTTCATGGATAACCCCGGCCGGGCCCTGTCCCGGGAGGACATCCTCAACGCCGTCTGGGGCCGGGACTACTTCGGGGAGTTGAAGATCGTGGACGTGAACATCCGCCGCCTTCGCATCAAGATCGAGGACAACAGCACCATCCCCACCTATATCACCACCGTCTGGGGCTACGGGTACAAGTGGGGCTTTTGATCCTTTTACCTTGTGGAAAGCCCCCTTGTGTAAAGGGGGCTGTCAGCGAAGCTGACTGGGGGATTGTCACAACCCCTCCGTCCGCCTGACGGCGGCCACCTCCCCTTGCACAGGGGAGGCTTCCAAATCGTATCGCCTGCGGCGATGGAGGCATTTATGGGCAAGATTCTGGGAAAAAAGCATCTCCGGGGGCTGAAGAGCCGCTGGCTGCGTTCCGGTATCTTGCTGACCATCGCCATCGTGATCCTGTTCACCGTGGCCTTCTCTCTGGGCATCCGCAGCTACTACTACAGCGCCGTGCGCACCGGCCTGGAGACCAAGGCCCAGTCCGCGGCCAACTTCTTCACCGGGTATCTGTCCCGCACCTACAGCCAGTATTACCAGAGCGCCTACCGGTACACGGAGGGCTTTGAGGACAAGGACATCCTGGAGCTGCAATTCATCAACACCCGGGGCGTGGTGGAGGTGTCCAGCTACGGCATCTCCTCGGGCACCATGCCCGACACGCCGGACGTGGCCGCCGCGCTGAACGACGGGATCACCGAGTCCTGGCACGGCCGCCGCAGCGCCACCGGCGAGCGGATCATGGCCGTGACATCCCCCCTCGTCAGCCCCAACGGCGCCGTTTTGGGCGCCATGCGGTATGTGACCAGCCTGCGGCTGGTGAACCGGCAGATCGGGCGCATGTCCGCGCTGGCGGCGGGCGTCGGCCTGGTGATCATCCTGGCGGTGGTGCTCTCCAACCTCTACTTCATCCGCACGGTCACCGAGCCGCTGGTGGAGCTGACGGCTCTGGCCCACCGCATATCCGAGGGCAGCTACGGCATCCAGGCCCAGAAGAAATTTGACGACGAGATCGGCGATCTGACCGACGCCATCAACGAGATGAGCGCCAAGATCGGCGAGTCGGAGAAGGTGCAGACCCAGTTCATCTCCACCGTCTCCCACGAGCTGCGCACCCCCCTGACCGCCATCACCGGCTGGGCGGAGACCCTGGCCTATGACGACACCATCTCCGGCGACTCCCAGCGGGGCATCGCCATCATCTCCAAGGAGTCCGGGCGGCTGACAAAGATGGTGGAGGAGCTGCTGGAGTTCACCCGCATCCAGGACGGCCGGTTCAACCTGAACGTGGAGACCCTGGACGTGGCCGGGGAGCTGGAGGAGGCCATCTATACCTACGGCAACCTGATGAAGCAGGAGGGCATGACCGTGGAGTACACCCCGCCGGACGAGGACATCCCCTTCATCCTGGGGGACGGCTCCCGGCTCAAGCAGGTGTTTTTGAATATCATGGACAACGCCGCCAAGTACGGCCGGGCCGCCGGGCGCATCCTGGTGACCATCGGCGCGGCGGGCGGCTGGGTGGTCATCCGGTTCCGGGACTTTGGCCCGGGCATTCCCCCGGAGGAACTGCCTTTTGTAAAGAAGAAATTCTATAAGGGCAGCGGCAAGGAGCGGGGCAGCGGCATCGGCCTTTCCGTGTGCGAGGAGATCATCGCCCGCCACAAGGGCAAGCTGGAGCTGGAGAACGCCGCCGACGGCCGTACCGGCCTGATCGTGACGGTCATGCTGCCGGTGATGAAAGAGGAAGATCTGACGATATAGCGTTTTCTGAAAGGCAGGCATATGTCAAAGAAAAATCAAAACGACCAAAGCTGCGGTTTCCGCACCTCCATCGGCGGGCAGGCGCTCATCGAGGGCATCCTCATGCGGGGCGTGGACAAGCAGGCCATCGTCATCCGCTCCCAGACGGGAGAGCTGGTCACCAAGGTGGAGAAGCTGCACTTTCTCAAGGAAAAGCACCCCATCTTCGGCTGGCCATTCATCCGGGGCGTGGTGAACTTTTTGGACAGCATGGCCCACGGCATGAAGGCCATCACCTACTCCGCCCAGTTCCTCCCGGAGGAGGAGCAGGAGGAGCCCTCCAAGCTGGACAAATGGATCGAGGAGCACTTCAGCTCCGAGAAGGCGGAAAAGCTCATCATCGCCGTCGCCGTGGTGCTCGGTCTGGCGCTGGCAGTGGGGCTGTTCATCTTCCTTCCCACGCTGCTCATCGGTCTGATCCCCAGCCTGCACCAGGGCCACGACGGGCTGCGCACGCTGCTGGAGGGCATTTTGAAGCTGGTCATCTTCCTGGGCTACATGGCGGCCGTGAGCCGGATGAAGGAGATGAAGCGCATGTGGTCTTACCACGGCGCGGAGCACAAGACCATCTACTGCTACGAGCACGGCCATGAGCTGACGGTGGACAACGTTCGCCGGGAGAGCCGTTTCCACCCCCGGTGCGGCACCAGCTTTCTGCTGGTGGTGGTGATCCTGAGCGTGTTCGTGTTCATCGTGGCCAACGCCTTTTTGCATGTGAACAACGTATTTCTGCGGATCGTGGTCAAGCTGGCGCTGCTGCCCATCGTGGTCTCCCTCAGCTACGAGCTCAACCGCTGGATCGGCCGGCACGACGATATGCTCATCGCCAAGATCCTCTCCTGGCCCGGCCGGCAGCTGCAGCACCTGACCACCCGGGAGCCGGATGACGGCATGATGGAGGTGGCCATCGCCGCCCTGAAGCTGGTCATCCCCGACGAGAAAGGCGCGGATCAGTGGTAAGACGCACCGTCTAAAGCCTCCCCTGTGCAAGGCCAGTCCAGCGTCAGGCCAAAAGCCTCCCCTGTGCAAGGGGAGGTGCCGAGCGACAGCGAGGCAGAGGGGTTGTTACGGGGCCCCGCGGGAAACCAGCGGAGCGTTTCCCGTGGGGAGAGGAGGAACAGCGGAACGGACGAGCTCTGACGCTTGCGTCAGAGCGAGGAATGTGCAGCTTGTTCCGACGACAATCCCCCAGTCAGCGCCTTTGGCGCTGCCAGCCCCCTTTACACAAGGGGGCCGACAATATGGTATCGCCTGGGGCGATATATAGAAATGGGATATAAGCTATGGCTAAAACTTACAATGACATCTATATCCAAGCCCGAAAGCGCCTGAAGGACGCGGGCATCGAGGCCTACGGTCTGGAGGCCCGGCTGATCGTATCCCAAGCCGCCGGGAAGACCATGGAAAAGCTCATGCGGGATCTGAACCTCTATTCCTCCGATGAGTTTGCCGAACAGGTGGAGGCCATGGTGGAGCGGCGCATAGCCGGCGAGCCGGTGGCCTACATCACCGGCCAGTGGGAGTTTTACGGCGTGCCCCTGTATATCACCCGGGACGCGCTCATCCCCCGCACGGACACGGAGGTGCTGGTCAAGGCGGCCGTCGCCCTGTTCGAGAACCGCAACGGCCGGCCCCGTATCCTGGATCTGTGCGCCGGCTCCGGCTGCGTGGGCGTGGCCATGGGCGTGCACATGCCCGGCGCCCGGGTGGTCATGGTGGACAACAGTCTCAAGGCCCTGAGTCTTTGCCGGAAGAACGTGCAGCTGAACGGTCTGGACGTGCGGGTGATATGCGTGGAGGCGGACGTGCGGGAGAGCCCTCCCCTGCTGCTGGGCGATTTCGATCTGATCACCTGCAACGCCCCCTACATCCCCACGGCGGAGCTGGCCCAGCTCGACCCGTCCGTGCGGGACTATGAGCCGGTGGCGGCCCTGGACGGAGGCGAGGACGGTCTGGACATCATCCGGCCGGTGATCCGGCTGTGGAAGTCCGTTTTAAGGGACAATGGCGTGATTATGCTGGAGATCGGCGAGGGACAGGCCCCCGCGGTGACCGACCTGCTCACGAAGGCCGGCTTCACCGACGTGCAGGCCCTGCAGGACACAGGCGGCACCGACCGGGTCATGATGGCCCGCATCCGAAAACAGTAATTTTTGACTCTCCCCGCCGGCCGGGGAGAAAGGAGACAGAGATTATGGCAGCGAAAAAGACGGCTCCCCCGCCCCCTGTGGGACAGGCGGCGGACAAGAAAAAGGCCCTGGAGACAGCTCTTGCCCAGATCGAGAAGAACTACGGCAAGGGCGCCATCATGCGCCTGGGGGAGGACATCCCCGTAAACGTGGACAGCATCTCCACCGGCTCTCTGGGTCTGGATCTGGCCCTGGGCATCGGCGGCCTCCCCCGGGGACGCATCGTGGAGATCTACGGCCCCGAGGCCAGCGGCAAGACCACCCTGGCTCTGCACCTGGTGGCCTCCGCCCAGCAGGGCGGCGGCGAGGTGGCCTACATCGACGTGGAGCACGCCCTGGAGCCGGCCTACGCCCGGGCCCTGGGCGTGGACATCGACAACCTTCTCATCTCCCAGCCGGACACCGCCGAGCAGGCCCTGCAGATCACCGAGGCCCTGGTGCGTTCCGGCGCCATCGACGTGATCGTGGTGGACTCGGTGGCGGCGCTGCTGCCCCGCAGCGAGCTGGAGGGCGAGATGGGCGACTCCACCGTGGGCGTGCTGGCCCGGCTCATGAGCCAGGCCCTGCGCAAGCTGGCGGGCATCGTATCCAAGACCAACTGCATCGTGGTGTTCATCAACCAGCTCCGGGAGAAGATCGGCGTGATGTACGGCAACCCGGAGACCACTCCCGGCGGCCGCGCCCTCAAATACTACTCCAGCGTGCGTCTGGACGTGCGCCGGGTGGAGACCCTCAAGTCCGGGGACGAGATGATCGGCAACCGCACCCGGGTGAAGATCGTCAAGAACAAGGTGGCGCCCCCCTTCAAGGAAGCCCAGTTCGACATCATCTACGGCGAGGGCATCTCCAAGGTGGGCGAGATCATCGACCTGGGCGTGAAGCTGGACATCATCGAGAAGGCCGGCGCCTGGTTCACCTGCTGCGGCGAGCGCATCCAGGGCCGGGACAGCGTGCGGGATTTCCTGCTGGAGAACCCGGACAAGGCCGCCGAGATCGAGGCCCAGATCCGCGCCAACGCCCACAAGCTCATGAGTCCCCAGGCCCTGAAGGCCGCCAAGGCCGCTGGCCGGGCCGTGGACGTGTCCGCGGAGGACTTTGACGACGGGCCGGAGGACTGACCGCTATTAAGCCTCCCCTGTGCGGGGTCGATCCACCGCCAGGCCATAGCCTCCCCTGTGTAAGGGGAGGTGGCCGCCAGCGGCGGCCGGAGGGGTTGTTACTGCGCAGCTGAACCAGCATGACAATCCCCCAGTCACCGCCTGACGGCGGCGACAGCGCCCATAGGGTTCCCAAAGGGCACGCCTGCCTTTTGGGAGAGGAGGAGCCGCGAGCCATTCGAGCCATGCCGCAAGCGGCATGGGGAGACCTGGCTGCACGTGCTCCGACGACAAGTGGGCCTTCGATAAGGTATTTTCTATGGACGAGCAGTATAAACACACCGTTCGGTCGGTGATGAACGACCCCGCCGGGGAGCTGGAGCCGCCGAAAAAGGCGCCCCAGTCCCCCCTGGAACAGGCGAAAAAGTGGGCGCTGGACTATCTCAAGCGCCCCCACTCGGAGAAGGAGCTGCGGGACAAGCTGCGCCAGAAGGGCGTCCATGAGGCGGATATCGACACCGTGACCGCTCTGTGTCTGGACTACGGCTTTCTGGACGACGTCGAGTACGCCGGCATGATCGCGCGCCACTACGGGGCCATGGGCTACGGCCCCGGCCGGGTGCGAACGGAGCTGTCCCGCCGGGGGGTGCCCAAGGAGCTCTGGGACGAGGCGCTGGCGGAGCTTCCCGCGGGCGGGGAGACCATCGACCGGCTGCTGGCGGCAAGGCTCCGGGGGCGGGACGCCTCCGACAGGAAGGAGCGGGACAAGGCCGCGGCGGCCCTCTTCCGCCGGGGCTACAGCTGGGACGACATCCGCGCCGCGATGCGCCGCTACGGCGCGGACGACGAGTAAAAAGCCTCCCCTGTGCAAGGGGAGGTGGCGCGGCAAAGCCGCACATTATGGAAGGCCCCCTTGTGTAAAGGGGGCTGGCAGCGCCAAAGGCGCTGACTGGGGGATTGTCACCAAGCGAAAGGCATTACAACCCCTCCGAGCCGCCTTTCGGCGGCCCACCTCCCCTTGCACAGGGGAGGCGTTCGATAAGGTATTCTCATATGAACGTTCACTTCACTGCGCTTGGATGCGCCAAAAACCTCATTGACAGCGAACAGATGCTGGCTCTGATCCGGGCCGCCGGCCACCAGATCACCGCCGATCCCGCCCAGGCGGACGCGGCGGTGGTCAATACGTGCGCCTTTATCGAGGCCGCCCAGCAGGAGGCCATCGACACCATCCTGGAGCTGGCCCAGCTGAAAAACACCGGCCGGCTCAAGCGCCTGGTGGTGACCGGCTGCCTTGCCCAGCGCTACAGCGGCGATATCCTCCGGGAGATCCCGGAGATCGACGCGGTGCTGGGGGTGGGCAGCTTTCCCGACATCGTGGCCGCTCTGGAGACCCCGGAGCGCCACTTTGCCTGCTTTGCGGACAAGAACGCCCCTCTGCCGGAGCTGGATCGGCTGGTGACCACCGGCCCGGGCTGGGCCTATCTGAAGATCGCCGACGGGTGCGACAACCGCTGCGCCTACTGCGTGATCCCCTCTATCCGGGGCAAATACCGCTCCCGGCCCATGGACGCCATCCTGGCCGAGGCGCGCGCCCTGGCCGCCCAGGGGGTGAAGGAGCTCATTCTGGTGGCCCAGGACGTGACGGCCTACGGCCGGGACTTCCGGGACGGCACCACCCTGTGTACCCTGCTGCGGGAACTGGTGAAGGCGGACGGCATAGAATGGATACGGCTCCACTACCTCTACCCCCATGAGATCACGGCAGAGCTCGTCGACCTGATCGCCGCCGAGCCCAAGATCGTGAAGTATCTGGACATCCCCATCCAGCACGTGAACGACGCCATTCTCCGCCGGATGCGCCGGCCGGAGACGAAGCAGAGCATCCGCGCGCTCCTTGCAACGCTGGAGGACTCCATTCCCTGGGCGGTGATCCGCACCAGTCTGATCGTGGGTCTGCCCGGCGAGGGCGAGGCGGAATTTCAGGAGCTGATGGACTTTCTCCGGGAGCAGCAGCTGCCCCGGGTGGGGGTGTTCGTGTTCTCCCCCCAGGAGGGCACCGCGGCGGCGGATATGCCCGACCGATGCAGCCAGGAGGAGGCGGAGCGCCGCCGGGACGCGGTCATGGCGCTGCAGGAGAATATCATGCGGGCGTACAACGACCGGCACATAGGCATGACGTTCAAGATCCTGTGCGAGGGTCGGGACGAGGACGGCCGCTGGGTCGGCCGCAGCTACGGCGACTCCCCGGAGGTGGACGGTCAGATCCTCTTCACCGGCGACGCCGCTCCCGGGCAGTTTTCCTGGGTGCGCATCGACGGCCAGGAAGACGGCTTTCTCACGGGGCACACCGTAAAAATAGAAGATAAAGGATCAAGGGATCGTTTCCTATATGTTTGAGTATCTGCGAGAAACCATACGCGCCTATCAGGCGAGAGACCCGGCGGCCAGAAGCGCCCTGGAGATATATTTGCTGTACCCCGGCGTGCGGGCGGTGATGCGCCACCGCCGGGCCCACTGGTGCTGGACCCACGGGATGAAATTCCTGGGCCGGGCCATCTCCCAGCGCACCCGGAAAAAGACCGGCATCGAGATCCACCCGGGCGCCGTCATCGGCCGGCGTCTGGTGATAGACCATGGCATGGGCGTGGTGATCGGCGAGACGGCCGAGATCGGCGACGACGTGCTGCTTTATCAGTGCGTGACCCTGGGCGGCACCGGCAAGGAGCAGGGCAAGCGCCACCCCACCATCGGCAACAACGTGCTCATCGGCTCCGGCGCCAAGGTGCTGGGCCCCTTC
>CANQDL010000078.1 GCA_947591105.1 uncultured Oscillospiraceae bacterium | reverse complement strand
CAGCAGCGCCGGGGAGGCGTCGTTGCCCACGGGCATGTAGTGGAAGTACCAGATGAAGAAGTACGCCCCCATGTCGATGAGGCTGTCGTAGTATGCCTCGGAGGTGATGGAGTCGAAGTTGGCGCTGGTGTAGCAGGAGGAGATGCCGTACAGCAGCTTTTTCCGGTGCAGCAGATCCATGGCGGCCCGCGCCTTCCGGTAGACGCCCTGGCCCCGGCGGCTGTCGGTGGCGTCCTCGAAGCCCTCCAGGGAGATGGCCGGGACGAAGTTCTTCACCCGGAGCATCTCGTCGGCGAATGCCTCGTCAATGAGAGTGCCGTTGGTGAAGGCCAGAAACACGCAGTCGCTGTGCGCCTGGCACAGGCGGATCAAATCGTCCCTGCGCACCATGGGCTCCCCGCCGGTGTAAATATAAAAGTACACGCCCATGTCCTTGCCCTGGCGGATGATGTCGTCGATCTCGTCATAGGTCAGGTTTAGCTTGTTGCCGTATTCCGCCGCCCAGCAGCCGGTGCAGTGCAGGTTGCAGGCGGAGGTGGGGTCCAGCAGAATGGCCCAGGGGATGTTGCAGTTATACTGCCTGCGCAGCTGCTCCTGCTTGGGCCAGCCGATCATGTTGGCGTTTACGAAGAAGTTCACGGCCGTCGCAGTGAGCACTTCCCGATCCACGTCCTTTATCATGTGCAGGATGAACTTGTGGTAGGGATCGTCCGGATCTTCTATGGCCCTTCGGATGACGGCCCGCTGGGAGGCAAACTCCCCGCCGGAGAATTTGTCAGCCCAATCCATGAGCTTGCCTGCATTCTTTTCCGGGTCTTTGTACAGGTATTTGAGCGCCTGCTCGATGCCCAGCTTCTTCATCGTGGTGGAAACGTCCATGCTCGTCTCTCCTTTTTCTTTCTTTTCCGTATCGTAGCACGAAAAAACGTCCTGTCCTATGGGCAAAAAACGCCCGGTGTCCGAGTTTTGGACACCGGACGTTTTTTATCCAAATTTCATGCAAACGGCCCGCTTTGCCTACTTTTTCCGCCGGAGGGGCGGCTGTCCTGCCCGGCGGGCCAGGTGGCGGAGGGACTGCAATTCAGGTCGTGTTTTTGTCGATTCAGGACACAATCGTTGACAACCTGCGCGGGCGCTTTGTATATTGTGTTCGATAGAACATAATGTGGTTGTTGATTTGCATGAGATCAAAAGTATGTCCCGCCTGCGCCGCCGGTCTCGTGCGGTGGACGGCAGGCGGGAAGAGATACTCTGAAAAACGATCAAAAAAGAGAAAGGAAGACAGCCGTGAGTGAGGATGAGACTTTGAACGTTCTGGAGCTGGACGACATAGAGGACGAGATCGGCGCCGCCGATTTTCAGCAGGCCTGGGAGGCGTACGCGCGCTCCCACTGCTCCATATGCGGCCGGAGCCCCGGCTTACGCGGGGATGGGCAGGGCGGTTATCTGGAGACCATCTGTGCCAGCGGAAAAATGGACGCGGCGGAGGACTATGAGTCGGGCCTGGGCGTGCACTGCCCCGGCTTCATAAGAACCTGCTGACAATAAGGAGGAAAGCAAATGCAAAAGGACGTCAAAGCCGATCCCAACAGGGAAGAATTGGATCTGGACGCGTTGGAGGACGTGTCCGGCGGCGCCGGCGGTACGCCGGCTCCCGTGCCCACCGACACCGTTGCTTACAAGTGCTCCAAGTGCGGCACGACCATCAACGCCTCGGCCCGGGACATGACCGTTGTCTGCCCCAACCTCAAGTGCCGTTGCAGCTTCCAGGTCAAAAGCGGGAAGCTGATCGCCAGTCTGTGAGCGCTTCTCCGGCCGGGCCGGAAAGACATCGGGCAACGTCTGCAAAGACCCGGCGGGCCCCCTCTGTCCAAAGGGCAGGAGAATGGGCCGTGCCGGGAAATAGGGACGCCGGATATCGTCCGGTAAAACGTTAAGGTGACGGGAGGCAAACTCCCGTCACCTTAACTGGAAATGAGCCTGCGCCGGTCGAAGTCGGCCCGGCCGATGGGCACCACGTCCCCGGAGGACAGCTTGAGCTGGTCGCGCCCGATCACGGCGATGTGCTCCAGATTGACAAGATAGCTGCGATGCACCCGCACGAACTGGCCGGGGGGGGGAAGCTCGCTCTCCAGCTGCTGCAGGGTGCCGCGCCAGGAGCTGTCGCTGCCGGTTCGCCGGTGGAGCTTGACCACGTGGTTGTATACCTCGAAATAGAGCGCGTCCGTTACCGGCAGGCGCACCGTCTGCTGGGGCGTGGTCAGGGACAGGATACACGGCGCGCGCCGCTCCAGAAAACGATCCAGCACCACGGCCAGCTGGCGCGGCTCCAGGGGTTTGAGAAGAAAATGCAGCGGCTGGGCGTCGTAGCCCGCCAGGGCGTATCGCTCGCTGCTGGTCACGAACACCAGATCCAGATCCCACTTCCGCTCCCGCAGGAGCTTTCCGAAGCGGATGCCCTTCTCCTCGCCGAAGAGGATGTCCTGAAACAGCAGATCGCAGCGCTCCCCCCGCTCCAGCGCGGACAGCACCTGGGCGGGGTCGGAAAACAGCGTGACGCGGCAGTCCGCGTCCCGTTCCGCGAATAGCTGATAAAGGCGGGACGAGAGATCCGCGGCAAAGGCGCTGTCGTCGTCACAGATGGCGATCTCATACATGACTTGCTGGTCTCCTCACGTTAAGGGAATGTTTTCATACTAACTATATAGCACAGACCGGGAAGAAATCAAGGGATTTTTTCACCGGCGCCGGGAGGGAAGAGCGGGCCCGGCGGCGGACAAATCGGCGGCCAGGTGCCGCGGAAACGGAGTATACAGATGGATCTTCAATATCTGCTGCTTCTGCAGAAGTTCAGACAGGCCACCGGCGGAGCGCTGAACGACTTCTTTTTGCAGATCAGCGACCTGTCCTACGGCATTTTCATCTGGACGCTGGCGTGCGTCCTGTTCTGGGCGGCGGACAAAAAGACCGGCGCGTTTCTGTTTCTGAACATGGCGGTCAGCCGGTTTTTGATGCAGCTTTTGAAGCTGACCTTCTGCGTGTACCGGCCCTGGATCCGCTCCAGCGAGATCGTGCCCGTGGAGACGGCCTCCGGCTATTCCTTCCCCAGCGGGCACAGCGTGACCGGCGCGTCCAACTACGGCACCCTGATGGCCAGGTATGGCAGGCGGCATAAGCCCTTTGGGGCGTTCATGGCCGTCATGCTGCTGCTGACCATGTTCTCCCGCAACTACATAGGCGTCCACACGCCCCAGGACGTGGCCGTGGGCGCGGCGCTGGGCCTGGCCGTGGTGTTCGGGGGTGACCGGGTCTGGGAGTGGATCGACAAAAAGCCCGGCCGGGATCGGATCATCCCCTGCGCGGGCGCGGCGCTGACGGCGCTGTTTCTGCTCTACATCTGCCTGAAGAGCTATCCCATGGACTATGACGCCGACGGAAAGCTGCTGGTGGAGCCGGCCAAGATGATGAAGGACGGCTACAAGGACGCCGGGCGGTTTCTGGGGGTGTGCCTGGGCTGGTACCTGGAGAGGCGGTATGTCCGGTTCTCCACGGACGTGCCCGCGCTGACAAAGGCGGCCCGCTGCGGCGTGGGCGTGCTTGTGATCCTGGTCTACGAGCTGGCGTTCATGCCCGCCGTGACGGGCGCGGTGCAGGGCGGATGGATCGGGTTTTTGCTGACCTTCGGGGAGCTGATGCTGCTGACGGTGGTCTACCCGCTGTGCTTTTCCCGGCTGGAGGGCAGACGGGCCCGGGTGCCGGCCGGCACGTGAGCGCTGGCCGGACAAAGTCTGTTGAAGGGGGGATATGCTGTGGGGAAAAAGATATTTGCCGCGGCGTTGCTGCTGGTGCTGCTTGCGGGCCTGCTGGCGGGATGCGGCGAAAAGGACGAGGCCATCACGTCGCTTGCACAGCTGAACGAGCCGGGGCGCACCATCGGCGTGGCCCAGGGTTCGGCGGGGGACGTGGCCGCGGAAAAGGCCTTCCCCAACGCCACCCTGAGCCGCTATACCAACAGCGTGACCGGTTTTCTGGCCGTCCAGCAGGGAAAGCTGGACGCCTATGCCTATGACGAGATCATGCTCCGCTTCGCCCTGGCCAACGGCCTGGAGGGACTGACGGTGCTGGACGAGACGCTGGGTGACGTGACGGACGTGGGGGTGGGCATCTCCCGCCAGTCGGATATCCCCGACCTCACGGCGAAGATCGACGCCTTTCTCGCCCAGATAGAGGCGGACGGAACCATGGAGCAGATGAAGCGCCGGTGGATCGAACAGGCGGATGAAACCATGCCCGATATCCCCCTGCCGGATGATCCGGACGCCGTCCTGACGGTGGGCACCACGGGGCTGGTGCAGCCCTTCAGCTATTATAAGGGCGACCAGATCTGGGGATTTGACATCGAGCTGGCCACCCGGCTGGCGGCCTGGCTGGGGATGGGGATCGAGTTTCGCATCTACGACTTTGACGGCATCGTCCCGGCGGCGCAGACCGGCGCCATCGACTGCATCCTGTCGAATCTGAACATCATCGAGGAGCGGCGGGAGGTCATCGACTTCTCCCGGCCCATCTATACCTCCGAGACGGCCATTCTGGTGCGCGACCCGTCGGGGACGGCGTCCGGGCAGTCGTTTTTGGAGGGCCTGAAGGAGAGCTTTGCGCGCACGTTCGTCCGGGAGGGGCGCTGGCGGCTGATCGCCAACGGCCTGGGAGTGACGGTGGTCATCAGCCTGCTGGCGGGTATTTTCGGCTCCCTGCTGGGCTTTGCCCTGTGCATGGTGCGCCGGGGCCGGGCGCTGCCGGCCCGGGGCGTGGCGGCGGCGCTGATCCATATCGTGCAGGGCACGCCCGTCGTGGTGCTGCTGATGATCCTCTACTACGTGATCTTCGGCTCGGTGGATATCTCCGCCGTGGCGGTGAGCGTGCTGGGCTTTTCCCTGAACTTCGGCGTGTACGTGGCGGAGATGCTGCGGGGCGGCATCGCGGCCGTTGATCCGGGCCAGATCGAGGCGGCCGCCGCCCTGGGCTACAGCCGGACGCAGACCTTCTGGAAGGTCACCTTCCCCCAGGCGGCCCAGCACTTTTTGCCCATGTTCAAGGGGGAGTTTATCGGCATGGTCAAGATGACATCCGTGGTGGGCTATATCGCGGTGCAGGATCTGACCAAGGCCTCGGACATCATCCGCTCCCGCACCATGGAGGCGTTCTTCCCCCTGATCGTGACGGCGGTGATCTACTTTGTGATCGCCAACCTGATGACGGCGGCGCTGTCCCTCGTGCAGATCCGGATCGACCCCAAGCACCGGCCCCGGGCCGTGAAAGGAGTGCGGTCGAAATGATAAGCATCCGGCACGTGAAAAAGGTATACCCCAACGCCACGCCCCTCAAGGACGTGAACGCCGAGGTGGAAAAGGGAGAAGTCGTGTCCATCATCGGCCCCTCCGGCACCGGAAAGTCCACGCTGCTGCGGTGCCTGAACCGGCTGGAGACGCCCACCGCCGGGCAGATCATCGTGGACGGGGTGGATGTGACGGCGGCGTCCCCGGCGGAGCTGGCCATGGTGCGCCGGAAGATGGGCATGGTGTTTCAGTCCTTCAACCTCTTCTCCCACAAAATGGTGGCGGAGAACATCATGATGGGGCCGGTGGATCTGCTGGGCCTGTCCCGGCAGGAGGCGTACGACGAGGCCCTGCGTCTGCTGGACATGGTGGGACTCAAGGACAAGGCCATGAACTATCCGGACGAGCTGTCCGGCGGCCAGCGCCAGCGGGCTGCCATCGCCCGGGCCCTGGCCATGCGGCCGGAGATCATGCTCTTTGACGAGCCCACCTCCGCGCTGGACCCCGCCATGGTGAGCGAGGTGCTGGGGGTGATAAAGGGCCTGGCCGCCCAGGGGATGACTATGTTCATCGTCACCCATGAGATGCGCTTTGCCAAGGACGTGTCCACCCGGGTCTTCTATATGGATCAGGGCGAGATCTACGAGGACGGCCCGCCCAGCCAGATCTTCGACGCGCCCCGGCGGGAGCGGACGCGGGCCTTCATCATGCGCATACGCACCTGGGAGTACGCCATCCATAACAGGCATTTCGACTTTTCCGCCATGACCGGCTCTCTGGGCATGTTCTGCGTGCGCCAGGGCCTGTCCGCCCGGCAGATGTACGTGGCCCAGCTGGTGGTGGTGGAGGAGCTGATGATGAACCTGCTGCTGCCGGCCAGCGAGGGCATGTCCGACCCGGACATCCGGCTGCGGCTGGACTGCTCCGAGGGCGGCGGGAGCATCCGCCTGGCCGTGGAGTACCCCAGCCTTCCCGGGGAGCCCCTGGCGTCGCTGGAGCAGCAGGATCAGGACGATCTGACCGGCCTGCTGCTGCGCCGGTACGGGCGGGATATGCACATCGACCACGCCGGCCGCCGGGCGGAATTTACCCTCCAGGCGGTGTGAGAGGGACGTCCCCGGTTTGCCGGGTGCGGAGGAAAAGACGGCGATCTGTCTTCGGACAGCCGTGATATAAATCAAGAATATCAGGAGGAAGAGAAAAATGAAATCCATGGATAAAGTGCGCGTAGCGGTGAGCATCATCGTGGCGGCGGGCCTTTTTGGCGTCTGCTCTGTGCTGTACAACAACGAGGAGCTGCCCCTGGGGATACGTATCGTCGTGGCGGTGCTGGCGGTGCTGAACCTGGTGTGCACGATCCTGTCCGCCCAGGATCTGGCAAAGCGCAGCAAGAAATAACGCGCGCAAGATCCCCCAGAGATACAAAATCGTGGGCCGGTTTTCCGGCCCACGATTTTTTGTATATATGTGATCTTATTACGGCTGGCTGACGGCGTCCTCGCTGACGGGGAAGGTGAAGTATGTGTCCGGATAGGGCTCGTCGACCAGGGTGAAGTGCCACCACTCCGTGTCCAGGGGCTTGAAGCCGTTGTCCACCATGATGCTGCGCAGGGTGTTGCGGTTTTCGATCTGGGCGTCCGTCAGCTCGCCGGTGTAGTCCGGGTGGGACAGCTGACCGAAGTAGTCGAAGGTGCCGCCCATGTCCACCTCCTTGCCCGTGTCCATATCGAAGAGCGTCAGATCCAGGGTGCTGCCCCGGCTGTGGCCGGATCGGGCGTCGATATAGCCCTGGTCGAACAGCACGGATTTGTCCAGCTCCGGATAGAAATACGCCTTCATGCGGGTGTCGTCCACGTCCTCCGCCCACCGGACGAAGTGATCCACGGCCATCTGGGGGCGATAGGCGTCGTACACCTTCAGCCGGTAGCCCTGCTCCGCCGCGTCGGCCGCCGCGCCCTCCAGCGCCTGCGCCGCCTCCCGGGTGAGGAGGGCGCAGGGCTCCAGATAGCCGTCGATCCTCTCGCCCACGAAGTTGTAGGTGGAGTAGTACCGGATCTCCATGATCACGTCGGGCACCGCCTGGGCGAGGCAGACGAAGCCCCCGGCGTCGTCCGGAGAGACGGACTGCCCCTGTGCCGGGCCGGCGGTGAACGCGGCGCAGAAAAGCAGCAGCGCCGCCGCGATGAGAGCGGTGATGATTCGGATGGTCTTTCGGTTCATACTGGCACGTGCCTCCCATGTAAGATTTTGCAGAAAGTATACCATAGAAAGGCCCCGGGCGCAACGAAAGCCTGCCCCCTCGCCATCAGGATTTGGCGCAAACACGCTCTTGACGGGCGGGGCAAAACGACATAGTATTATATGTGTACTGCCAGGGGGCAGGAAAGGACAGGGCACATGGAAAAGGACAACAGCTTTCTCGGCACGGAGCCGGTGGGACGGCTCCTGTTCCGGCTGTCGCTGCCCACCATCGCGGCGCAGCTGATCAATATGCTTTACAATATCGTCGACCGCATCTACATCGGCCATATGCCGGGGGATGGGGATCTGGCGCTGACCGGGGTGGGTGTGTGCATGTCCATCATCATGTTCATCTCCGCCTTCGCCGCGCTGGTCAGCGCCGGCGGCGCGCCCCGGGCGTCCATTTTCATGGGCAGGGGCGACAACGAAAGGGCGGAGCAGACCATGGGCGGGTGCTTTACGCTGCAGATCCTCATCTCCGTCGTGCTCACCGCTGCGCTGCTGATCTGGCACCGGCCGATGCTGCTGGCCTTCGGCGCCAGCGAGAACACCATCGGCTACGCCGCGGCCTATATGCGGATCTACGCCATGGGGACGGTGTTCGTGCAGCTGACGCTGGGCATGAACGCCTACATCACCGCCCAGGGCTTTGCCAAAACGGGGATGCTGACCGTGCTCATCGGGGCGGTGTGCAACATCATCCTTGACCCGGTGTTCATCTTTGGCCTGCACATGGGTGTGCAGGGCGCCGCGCTGGCCACCGTCATAAGCCAGGGGATATCCTGCGCGTGGGTGGTGGGCTTTCTGTGGAGGGGCAAGAGCATCCTGCACCTGCGGCGGGAGAGCCTTCCCATCCGGCCCGGTCTGGTGCTGCCCTGCGTGGCGCTGGGCATAGCGCCGTTCATCATGCAGGGCAGCGAGAGCGTGATCGCGGTGTGCTTCAACGCCTCGCTTCTCCGGTACGGCGGGGACATCGCCGTGGGGAGCATGACCATCCTCACCAGCGTGATGCAGTTTGCCATGCTGCCGCTGCAGGGTCTGTCCCAGGGGGCCCAGCCCATCTCCAGCTACAATTTCGGGGCCAAAAATCCGGCGCGGGTGAAGGCGGTGTTCCGGCGGCTGCTGGCGGTGAGCCTGTGTTATTCCGTCGCTCTGTGGGGGCTCATCATGCTGTTTCCCCGGATGTTCGCGGCCATCTTCACCCCGGATGAGGCGCTGCTGGACTTCTCGGCCCGGGCGCTGCGGGTCTACTGCGGGGTCATGTTCCTGTTCGGCATCCAGGTGGCCTGTCAGATGACCTTCATGTCCCTGGGAAACGCCAAGGCCTCGGCCACGGTGGCCATCATGCGCAAGTTCGTTCTGCTGCTGCCGCTGATCTACCTCATGCCCCGGCTGATGGCCGACAAGACCATGGCGGTATATACCGCCGAGCCGGTGGCGGACGTGCTGGCGGTCAGCTTTACGGCGGTGCTGTTTTTCTTTCAGTTCAGAAAGGCGCTGCAGAGCATATCCTAGCGCTGCCCTGCCGGGCGGCGTATGATCTATTGCGATATAACAGGAGGGTTCGGCGATGGAGTGGAAGGTCTGGGGGATGTTTTTCAGCCCCTGCGGGAATGTGAACGCGCTCATACACGCCATGGCGGACGCCGCCGGCGCCCGGCTGGGCGTACAGGCCCGGTACATAGATTTCACCCTGCCCCGGGCGAGAAAGCAGACGTATACCTTCGGCCCGGGGGATCTGGTGTTCGTGGGCGTGCCGGTGTACGCCGGGCGGGTGCCCAACAAGATCATGCCCTTTGTGCAGCAGCAGATCCAGGGCCCGGGCGCGGCGGCGGTGCCGGCGGTGAGCTTCGGCAACCGGAGCTTTGACAACGCCCTGGCGGAGCTGGCAGCCCTGCTGACGGCCGGGGGATTTTCCGTCCTGGGGGCCGGGGCGGCGGTGGGTCAGCACAGTTTTACCGAGAAGCTGGCCCCGGGCCGGCCCGACGGGGAGGATCTGGCCCTGGCGGCGGACTTCGGGGCGCGGGCGGCGGAGAAAGCGGCGGCGGGCGGGCCGGGCCTGTCCCCGGCGGACATCCCCGGCGACGAGAACGCGCCCTACTATACGCCCCTGGGCACGGACGGCGCGCCGGTCAACTTCCTGCGCGCCACGCCGGACGTGGACTACGCGCTGTGCAGCCACTGCGGCGCCTGCGCGGCGGCGTGTCCCATGGGCAGCATCGACCGGGACGACCCGGGCAAGACGCGGGGCGTGTGCATCAAGTGCCAGGCGTGCGTAAAGGTGTGCAAGCGCCACGCCCGATCCTTCTCCGATCCGGCGTTTTTGTCCCATGTGGCCATGCTGGAGCAAAACTACCAGCGCCCCGCCCAGCCGGTCTATATCCTGTAAGGACGGCTGCCGGGGGAAAGATCTTAAGAAAGGAGCGGAAGCGGATGCATCTGGGACGGGGAAAAGCGGTGGACATGACCCAGGGGGCCATCTGGCCCGTGCTGGTGTCATTCTCCATACCCCTGCTGCTGGGCGATCTGTTTCAGCTTCTGTACAACACGGTGGACAGCATCGTGGTGGGCCAGTTCGTGGGCCTGTCCGCTCTGGCGGCGGTGGGTTCCACCGGCCACATATGCAAGCTGCTGGTGAATTTCTTTTCCGGCCTGTCCATGGGCGCCAGCGCGGTCATCAGCCAGTGCTTCGGCGCCCACGACACGGAAAAGCTCCACCGGGCCATCCAGACCACCATGGCCCTGACCTTCATCGCCTGCGTGGCGCTCACCGCCGTGGGCCTGCTGGGCTGCGACTGGCTTCTGGAAAAGACCGACACCCCGCCGGAGGTGTTCACCGAGGCCAGCCTCTATCTGCACATCTACTTTGCCGGCCTGGCGGGGCTTTTACTGTACAACATGGGCAGCGCCATCCTCCGGGCCCTGGGGGACACCAAGCGGCCCACCCTGTTTCTGCTTTTGTCCAGCGGGCTGAATGTGGCCCTGGATCTGCTTTTCGTGCTGGCCTTGGGCTGGGGCATCGCGGGGGTGGCCGTGGCCACGGTCCTGGCCCAGGCGGTGTCCGCCGTGCTGGTGCTGGTGGTGCTCACCCGCCTGACGGAGCCGGGCTGCGCCTACGTGTGGCGGGAGGTGACGGTGGACAGGACGCTGGCCGGCCGTATCGTGAGCGTCGGCCTGCCCGTGGCGGTGCAGAAGGCCATCGTGGCCTTCTCCAACGTGTTCATCCAGGCGTATATCAACGCCTTCGACACCGCCGCCATCGCCGGCTGGGCCTG
>CANQDL010000077.1 GCA_947591105.1 uncultured Oscillospiraceae bacterium | reverse complement strand
TGGCCGTGGCCGCCGGTCTGCTTCTTGTGGCGGCCGTGGGTGTCCAGGGTCTTGCGGATCTTCTCCCGGTAGGCCACACGGGCGGGGGACAGCTCCACCTCTACGCCGAACTTGCTCTTGAGCTTGGAGCACAGCACGTCGATGTGCATATCGCCCGCGCCGGCCACCACCTGCTGGTGGGTCTCGGCGTTGAGGGTGACGGTGAAGGCGGGATCTTCCTCGGCCAGACGGGCCAGGCCCTGGGCCACCTTGTCGTCCTGGCCCTTTACCTTGGGGGCGATGGCCATCTGGTAGCAGGGGATGTCAAAGCTGATGCCGGGCAGCGCCTCCACAGCGCCGGCGGCGCACAGGGTGTCGCCGGTCTTGGTGTCGGACAGCTTGCTCACCGCGCCGATATCGCCGCAGCAGATCTCGGTGACCTCGGTGTTCTTCTTGCCCTGCATGCAGTAGATGTGGCCAAGCTTCTCCTGGGTGCTGCTGCGGGCGTTGGTGAGGGTCATATCGGCGGTCACCTTGCCGGAGACGACCTTGAACAGGGAGAACTTGCCGAACTGGTCGGACACGGTCTTATAGACGATGGCCTTGGCCGGGCCGTTGGGGTCGCAGGCCTTGCCGCCCTCCATGGGGGCGGGGAACACGGCGCAAACCGCGTCCAGGAAGATCTGGGTGCCCATGCCGGTGGAGGCGCTGCCGCAGTACACCGGGCAGATGCTGCCGTCGGCCACGCCCGTGCTCAGCGCGCCGGAGATCTCCTCCGGGGACAGCTCCATGGTCTCAAAGTACTTCTCCATCAGCTCCTCGCTGGTCTCTGCCGCGGACTCGGCAAGCTCGGTGTACAGCTCGTCCAGACGGCCGCTCATGCTGTCGGGCACGGGGATCTCCACGCGCTTTTTGCCGTCCATCTTGTAGGCCTTGCGGGTGATCACGTCCACGATGCCGATGTATTTCTCCCCGTCCTTGATGGGGGCGGTCATGGCGCAGACGGAGCTGCCGAAGCGCTCGCGCAGGCCGTCGAAGGTCTTGTCGAAATCCGCGTGCTCCTCATCCAGTTTGGAGATATAGATGGCCCGGGGCTTGCCGGCGTCCCGCAGGTACTTCCAGCTCTTCTCGGCGCCCACGTTCACCCCGTCCTTGGCCGCTACGCAGATGACGCCGATGTCGGCCACCCGCAGCGCCTGGTAGACCTCGCCGACGAAATCAAAGAAGCCCGGCGTGTCGATGATGTTGATCTTATAGCCCTGCCAGTTGGCGTACATGGTGGCGGCGGAAATGCTGATCTGGCGGCGGATCTCCTCCGGATCGAAGTCGGAGACGGTGTTGCCGTCCACCACCTTGCCCTGCCGGTCGGTCATGCCGGCGACGGACAGGATGTTCTCCGCCAGGGAGGTCTTGCCGTTGGTGCCGTGGCCCAGCAGGCAGATGTTGCGAATGTTTTTCATTTCGTAGCTCATAGGTCGTTCTCCTTACTGACTATATGGGGATTTCTATTAGCATTTCAACTAAATAATTATTATACACGATTGGCAAATTGTTGGCAATACATATATTAATATTTTTTCCGGCTTTTACCGGCTCTGGCCGTAGGCGAGGATCACCACCGGCAGGGCCCACAGCAGCATATAGGACAGCACGTTTCCCGCTGTGGCGGTGTCGTAGGCGCCCGCCCGGAAGAGCAGGAAGATGGTCAGCATACCGATGACTGTCCCCAACAGGGAGAGCACAGTCCCGGTGCGGCAGACGCTGTAGAGCTTTCGCCCGGACTCGGCCGCGTCCACCATGGGGCCCATGCCGCCACGGCTGAGCACCGCCGCGATGGGGGAGTCCATGCCCGCGGCGGAGGCCGCGATGCGGTAGCGGTCGCGGAAGGTGGGGAAGTTGAAGTTGTCGGTGGGCATACGGAACAGATGCCGGATCATCAGCGGGGTGATGTTGAAATCCCGGATGGCGAAGATGGGCTGGGTGCGGCCCTGCAGGAGGATGACCAGCGCGTCCTGCACGCTGCTGACAGGGGTGTATTCCACGTTGAACACGCCCACCAGTTCGCCGCTGATGGCGGTGCAGATGGCGTTGCGCACCGTCAGGTTCTGGGGCAGACGGATGCCCATCAGATTCATAAATCCGGCGGAGCCAACCAGCACCTGCTCCCCGTCCACCCGGGCGGACAGACCGCCGCCCTCATGGCAGCGAAATTCCTCCGGCTTGATCAGCTGGTACTTTCTGCGGCGCATCAGCTCCATAAATACGTCCGTCACGCCGCTTCCGGAGGCGGCCAGCAGACTGGCGGTGCCAGAGACGACCTTGTCCACCGGCGCGCCCTCTAGCACGTTGATGGCCGTCAGCTTCATGGTGCCGGGGGGAAACAGGTCGTTGTCGGATATGACCACCCTGCGGGCCTTGCCGATGTCCGCGCATCCAGCGTATCCGGCGATGGCGGCGCCGGAGTTTTGCAGCTTTCCGGCGGTGAGGCAGTAGGGCAGGGGGAAGCTCAAAAAGGCGGTAAAGGAGGCGCTTACGCACAGCAGCGCCGACAGGGTGTGCAGGAAATAGGCGCCCCGGCCGTCCAGGGAGGACAGGGTCGCCAGTCCCAGGCTGAGCAGCATCAGCACCGGCGCTGCGGTGCAGTACACCGTCCGGGTGAGGTCGGCCTGCTCACTGCGGCGCACCACGCCCTCCGCAGGCCTCTGGGAGCGGCAGATGTACTTGCCGCCCCGGCTGGTCTGCTCGGCGGTCACGGCGGAGGGGTTCTGGCTTATGGCCGCGGTGCGCATGGTGCGTGCCCGGGCCGTGCAGTCCAGCTTTTCGCCCCACAGGGCGCACGCCAGGGACACCGCGCTCACCGCGCAGAAGGGCATGAGCCGGCCGTAGCCTGTGAGCACCATCACCGCGTCCACGCAGCTGAGCATGGCGCCCAGGGTGGCCAGGGCCTCCGCGCCGGGGCGCAGGTCGAACAGCTGACGCATTCCGGCGGCCAGGATATCCAGGGTGGCGACCATCACCGTCATCAGCAGCAGCAGAGATACGCCCGCCTGGATGGTGGGGCTGGTACCTAAAAGTCCCGCCATGGGCAGGCCCATGCTGATCCAGCACAGGGTCACGGACAGGAAAGAGCAGACCCTGCACCGGAAGCGCAGGGGACGCAGCTGCTGGGCATAGAATTTGAAGGCCCGCTTGGGGGGCAGCTCGTCCGTCTCCCGGATGTCCACCGGCTCCGGCCAGTTGGCCGCCTCGGCCTTCTGCATCTGGCGGCGGACAAGGCGGGTGGCGATCAGGCGGATGACGGGGGTGAGAAAACGCTCCTTGGCGCTGGGCCGCTCGTTCTGGGCGGGAGAGCCCGGCCGGTGACCGGCGCCGGAGGGGCGCTTCCGATCCTTGCCGGCGCTGGCGGCGTAACGATCAGATCTGTCCCGGGAGAGATCCGGCTCTTCCTCCGGCTCCTCCAGAGTATATTCCGGTTCCTCCTCCGGTTCTTCCGGGGGAAGCTCGATGTCCAGGGTGATGACGCCGTCGGGGGAGACGTGCACCCGGGGCTTTTTCGGGGCCTCGGGGGCCGGCTCGTCGGCGGGGGCGGGCTCTGAAGCCGTCTGCTCCGCCGGCTGCTGCTTGGCGGATGCCTGCTGCCGGGCGGCCTGGGCGGCGGCTACCTTCTCCCACAGGGGGGTGTCGGTGTCCTCCGGGGCCGGCTGCTGGGGCGGGTTGGCGCTCTCCCGGACGGGGACGCCGTCGGTTTTGGGCATGGCGACGCCACCCGGCGCGATCAGGTCGTCCAGATCCTCCAAACCGAAATCAAGCTCCGGCACGGTTCGGTGCTGCTTGAGCGTCTCGCCCAGAGCCTCCATAACGATCTGCCGGGAGCGCTGGGCGATGGCCTCGGCGGCCTGGGCGGGCTGTACGGGCTCCGCAGCAGGCTCCCCAGGGGCGGCCGATGAGCGTTTCCGGTATGTCTCCAGCACGGAATCCAGGGAGTATTCCCCAAAATCGGGCAGCAGATTGTCGAAATAACGGTCACTCATAGCGCTGCCTGACGATCTCATAGAGTAGCACTGCCGCGGCGGCGGAGGCGTTGAGGGAGTTGACCTTCCCCAGCAGGGGGATGCGCACCACAAAGTCGCAGCACTCCCGCACAAGGCGGCCCATGCCCGCGCCCTCCGAGCCGATCACAAGACAGATGGGGCCCTTCATATCCGTTTTCCACAGGGGGCTGTCGCCGCCGGCCTCCGCGCCGTAAATCCACAGCCCGCGCTTTTTCAGATCCTCCAGCGCGGCGGGCAGGTTGGACACCCGCGCCACCAGCATGTGCTCGGCGGCGCCGGCGCTGGTCTTGTCGGCGGCGGCGGTGATACCGGCGCTGCGGTGCTTGGGGATGATGACCCCGTGGGCGCCCGCGCACTCGGCACAGCGGATGATGGCCCCAAGGTTCCGGGGATCTTCAATGCCGTCGCAGACCACCACGAAGGGGGCCTGCCCCAACTCGTCCGCCCGGGCCAGGATATCCTCCGGCTCGCAGTACTGCCTGGCGGCGGCCACGGCGATCACGCCCTGGTGGGAGCCGGTCTGACTCATGGCGTCCAGCTTGCGCCGGTCGCACTCCGTCACCGGCACGCCGGCGCTGCGGGCGCTGGAGGCGACGAAGGCCAGCGCCTTGTCGGCACTGCCCCGGGCCAGGAATACCTTGTCCAACGGCCGTCCGGCCCGAATGGCCTCGATAACGGCGTTTTTTCCCTCTATTATGTTTTCTTCTGACATATTCATACAGGTTGTACTATAACACAAACCCTCTCAATTTGGAAGACATAAAATCCTGTTTGGCAAAAAAACCGATATGGAAAACGGCGGCAAACAAATTTGTGTGGACTTTGCAGACAAAAAAGGGTATGATTGGAAGAAAGAGGTGATCGACTTGCGGTGGCTGAATGAAAAGATAGACCGTTTCTGCTGGAATCATCCCCGATTCGGCATCCCGCGGCTGATGCTGTATGTGGTGGGCGGGACTATCCTGGTATATCTGCTGGCCATGATGGACACCACCAACGCCCTGCTGGGGCTTTTGAGCTTTGACCCCTACAGCTTCTGCAGGGGCCAGGTCTGGCGGCTGGTGACGTATGTCTTCGTGCCCAACACCAACGGGGTGCTTTGGCTGGCCATCTCGCTGTATTTCTACTATTTCATCGGAAACAGCCTGGAGCAGGCGTGGGGGCCGGGCAAGTTCACGATCTACTACCTGACCGGCATGGTGCTCACGGCGCTGTACGCGCTGGTGTTCTACTGGATCACCGGCATCCCCATTCCGGTGGCATCGGCTTACTATCTTAATATGTCCATGTTCTTTGCCTTTGCAACCCTCTGGCCCGACCAGATGGTGCTGCTGTTCTTCTTCATCCCGGTGAAGATGAAGTGGCTGGCCTGGGCGGACGTGGCCCTGTTTGTGGTGGATTTCGTGCGGATGCTCTCGGCGGGCATCCGGGGGGCGGTGTTCACCATAGCGCTGGGCATGGCGCTGATCCCGGTGGTGGCGGTGGCGAATTACCTGCTGTTCTGCGGCGGGTGGCTGTTCGACATTTTCCGCCCGTCCCATGTGCGCCAGCAGACCCGGCAGCGGGCCCGCACCATCCAGTTCAAGCAGGCTGTGAAAAAGACCCAGGCCCAGCAGCGGAGCCAGGGCTATACCCGCAAGTGCGCGGTGTGCGGCCGGACGGATCGGGACTATCCCGATCTGGAGTTTCGCTATTGCAGCAAGTGCGCCGGCTTTCACTGCTTCTGCATCGACCATATAAACGATCATATCCACTTTACCGAGTGAGAAACGAAGGGATCTGAAGTGAGAGGAAAAAACGCGGCAAAAATCGTATTGGGCGTGCTGGTGCTGCTGGCGCTGCTGGGCGTGCTGGTGCTGCTTGTGCGCGGCGTGCGGCAGACCATAGACGGGGGCTATGCCGACGTGGCCGCCTTTGGGACGGCAAGGGAGGTGTCGGCCACCATGCCGCCGCCCACGCCCTCGCCCACCCCCGCGCCCACGCCGCTGCCTGACTTTGTGCCGGAGCGCTCCGCGTCCCCGGTCATCACGGACACCGCCGTCATGGTCCACGGGGAGCTGGCGAGCGGGTACCAGGCGGACGAGGCCCACATCATCGATTTCAGCGGCCCGGACGAGTACACCGGCGTGGATGGCATCGTCACCTTCCGGGGCAACAACTTCCGCAACAGCGCCAGCCACGGCACCACCAGCCTGAACGCGGCGATGTTCGGCGAGCACTGGATGATCAAGACCACCGGCCTGAACAGCGGCGGCAGTTATTGGGGGGGCAGCGGCTGGACGGGCCAGGCCCTTGCCGTGCGCTGGCCCCAGAAGACAAAGCAGATCATGAATATGCGCGACTGGGCCAAGGAGAAGGAGGGCATGGTGGAGATCATATACGCCACCCTGGGCGGGCGCGTATACTTCATCGACATGGAGACCGGAGACAAGACCCGGCCGGATCTGAATCTGGGCTTCACCTTCAAGGGCGCCGGCTCCCTGGATCCCCGGGGATATCCGCTCATGTATGTGGGCGGCGGCGTATCGGGGCCCAACGGCACGCCCCGGATCATGGTGGTGAGTCTGATCGATGGGGAGGTGCTGTATACCACCGGCAACGGGGACGAGTTCGCGCCCCGGGAGTGGACGGCCTGGGACAGCGCGCCCCTGGTGGACGCGGAGACCGACCAGCTCATCTATCCCGGGGAGAACGGGGTGCTGTACCTGATCGACCTGAACACCCAGTACGACGAGGCGGCGGGCACCATCTCCGTCGATCCCCAGGAGGTCAAGTTTACTTATCATTCCGAGACGGCGGAAAAGTATCTGTACGGCATGGAGGACAGCGCCATCATCTGGCGGGGACATATCTTCATCGCCGACAACGGCGGGGACTTTCTGTGCATCGATCTGAACACCCTGCAGATCGAGTGGCGCTTCGACTGCCTGGACGACACCAACTGCACCGGCGTGATGGAGCTGGACGAGACCGGCCATCCCTATATCTATTTGAGCACCTCCTACCACCTGGGCTGGCGGGGCAGAGACGCGGTGGAGATCCCCATATGGAAGATCGACGCGGTCAACGGCAAGGAGGTCTGGCACACGTCCTATGACTGCTATTCCGTGAAGGATCTGTCCGGCGGCGTGCAGGGCTCCCTGGGTCTGGGCACCGGGGCGCTGGACGGCATCCTGTACGTGTCCGTGGCCCGGTGTCCCAACATCGACAACGGCAAGCTGGTGGCCCTGGACACCGAGACCGGCCGGGAGCTGTGGTCGTATACGTCCGACAGCTATTCCTGGTCGAGCCCCACCTGTTTTTACGATACGGACGGCAACGGCTACGTGCTGTATGCCAGCGCCATCAACGGCACCCTCTACTGGTTCGACGGCCTGACGGGGGAGATATGCGACACCTTCGATTTCGGCTGCACCGTGGAGGCCAGTCCCATCGTCTTTGACAACACGGTGGTGATCGGCACCCGGGGCGACCAGATCCTGGGGATCACCCTGGAGTGAGTATGTGAGGTATGACAGAGCGGCGGCCGGCACGTCTTATTGACGTGCCGGTCGCCGCTTCAGACTGTCAAAGGATGGATGAGAGGGAGCGAAGGCCGGTCAGGCCGAGCCGCGCGGCGGGCCGCGCGTCAATCCAAAAGCCGCAATACATCAGGCTTTTGGATTATGCCGGCGGGATTCACTTCCGCCGAGCAGATTCAATCCGAGCGGTCAAAAAACTTGTTTTTTGACAAGCTCAAGCGGCGGCCGGCACGTCTTATTGACGTGCCGGCCGCCGCATATTTATGCTTTTGGGTCATTCCACGCTGATCATGTAGTAGTATACCGGCTGGCCGCCCCGGATCAGGCTGGTCTCCGCGTCGGGCAGCTTGCCCGCCAGCGCGTCGGAGAAGCTCTGCGCGTCCGCCTCCGCCACGTCCTGTCCGTAGTAGACGGTGACGAACTCCGGCGTCAGCTCGGCGATGGCCGGGTCAAGACCAGATACCAGCGCGGCGGTGTCCGCAAAGGAGCCCACCAGCTGGCCGTCCATGAGGGTCAGGTATTCCCCGGCCTTGATGCTGTGGCCGTCGAACTCCGAGTCCCGGGCGGCGTAGGTGATCTGGATGGTGTGGACGGTGGATAAGGCGTCGTTGAACTCCGCTTCCAGCTCCTGGGCGCTCATATCGGGACTCAGGCGCATCATGGCGCTGATGCCCTGGCACACGGTGCGGGAGGGGATCACCACCACCTTTTTGGTGGTCATGGGCACGCACTGCTCCGCGGCCATGATGATGTTCTTGTTGTTGGGGAAGACGAAAACCGTCTCCGCCGGGGTCAGATTGACCGCCCGGAGGATGTCCTCGGTGGCCGGGTTCATGGTCTGGCCGCCGGAGACGATGCCATCGGCGCCCAGCTGACGGAACAGCTCCTCCAGCCCGTCGCCGGCGCACACGCACACGGTGCCCACGGCCTTTTCCGCCGGCACCGGGTCGGGGATGGCGTGGGGATCGGCCTCGGGCTGTTCAGGGGCGGGGGCGGCCTGTTTTTCCTCCAGGGAGGTGTGCTGCTCCCGCATGTTCTCCACCTTCACGGTGATCAGCGCGCCGTAGGTCAGCGCCTGGGTGAGCACCTTGCCGGGCACGTTGGTGTGCACGTGTACCTTGATGATGTTGTCCTCGTCCACCAGCACGATGCTGTCGCCGATGTTGCCAAGATAGGCCCGCAGCAGATCGGCGCTCTTCTTGTTGCCCCGGCGGACGATGAACTCGGTGCAGTAGGTGAATTTGATGTCCTCGTCGGCGATGGCGGCAAAGTCCGCCTTGGCCCTGGCAGCGCCGTGGCCGTCGCTGACTTTTACCCGGCCCTCCAGCCAGCCCAGCATGGCCTCCAGCATCAGCACGTAGCCGTAGCCGCCGGCGTCCACCACGCCCGCCTTCTTCAAAACGGGGTTCTGCTCCACCGTCTGCTCCAGAGCGGTCTTGGCGCTCTCCAGGGCGGCGAAAATGACCTCTTCGATGTAGGAGGATTCCTCCGCCTTGGCCACGGCGGCCTCCGCCGCCAGGCGGCTCACGGTGAGGATGGTACCCTCGGCGGGCTTCATAACGGCCTTGTAGGCGGCCTCCACACCGGAGGTCATGGCCCGGGCGTAATCGTCCGCGGAGGCGGTCTCCAGACCCTTCAGCCCCTTGGAAAGGCCCCGGAACAGCAGGGACAGTATCACGCCGGAGTTGCCCCGGGCGCCACGCAGCAGGGCGGAGGCCACCCGGGCGGCGGTGTCCGTCACTGTGGTGACCGGGGTGGTCTGACGCAGATCCGTGGCTGCGGAGCCCAGCGTCAGGCGCATATTGGCGCCGGTGTCCCCGTCGGGGACGGGGAATACGTTCAGCTCATTGATGGCCTGCTCATTCTCTTCCAGCGCGTCATAGGCGCACAGGATCATATCCCGCAGCGCGGCGCCGTCTATATACTCTCTCAAAGTCAAATACCTCTAAATAAAACGGGGTCAGTCCATGTTCATGGAGTCGATGAACACGTTCACCTGGTTTACGGGCACGCCGGTGGCGGCGGTGACCTTATAGCCCACCTCCGCGATGATGCTCTCGCACAGGGCGGACAGATTCACGCCGTGATCCACCACGATGTGCAGCTCCACGATCAGGGAGTTGTCCTCCTCAAAGCGGACGGACACGCCCTTGGACATGGACTCCCGGCGCAGCAGCTGCCACACGCCGCTGTCCTTGGAGCGGCTGGCCATACCCTTGACGCCAAAGCAGCTGGAGGCAGCCTCGCCGACGATGTTGGTGAACACGTCGGTGGAGATGTCGATGACGCCCTTTTCACTCGCCTTTCTGACCAATTCAAAGACCTCCTTCGTCCCCTGGAAAGGGGGTTGCCGAATCAACGGTACAATCCCTAACATTATACAGTATAACACGCCGGGAGACAAGTAAAAATTTTACGGCGCATTCTGTAGGAAAAAGAGAGAAAAAACCTTTGCTTTTGGGCGTGTTTATGGTATAATGCCCAATGGCAAGGCGCGCAGCCTTGTCAAGTCGTATGTCTGAATAAATATTTACATAAGGAGATGCGCTATGTCCAAAGTTTCAAGAGTCAAGAAGACGATGGACGGCAATAACGCGGCAGCTCACGTATCCTACGCGTATACGGAAGTTGCGGCGATCTATCCCATCACGCCGTCCAGCCCCATGGCCGACTTTGTCGACCAGTGGTCCGCCGCCGGACAGAAGAATGTGTTCGGCACCACCGTCAAGGTGCAGGAGATGCAGGCGGAGTCCGGCGCGGCCGGCGCCGTGCACGGCAGTCTGAACGCCGGCGCCCTGACCACCACCTACACCGCCTCCCAGGGCCTGCTGCTGATGATCCCCAATATGTACAAGATCGCCGGCGAGCTGCTGCCCACCGTGTTCCATGTGTCCGCCCGTGCTCTGGCCAGCCACGCGCTGAGCATTTTCGGCGACCACTCCGACGTGTACGCCTGCCGTCAGACCGGCTTTGCCATGCTGGCGGAGACCAACCCCCAGGAGGTCATGGATCTGTCCCCCGTGGCCCATCTGGCCGCCCTGAAGGGCCGGGTGCCCTTCATCAACTTCTTCGACGGCTTCCGCACCTCCCACGAGCTGCAGAAGATCGAGGTCTGGGACTACAAGGATCTGGCCGATATGCTGGATATGGCCGATGTGGACGCCTTCCGGGCCCGGGCTCTGAACCCGGAGCGGCCCGTGATGCGCGGCAGCCATGAGAACGGCGACATCTTCTTCCAGAACCGCGAGGCCTCCAACAAGTACTACGAGGCCGTTCCCGGCATCGTGGAGCAGATGATGGCCAAGGTCAACGCCAAGCTGGGCACCGACTATCAGCTGTTCAACTACTATGGCGCGCCCGACGCCGAGCGTGTCATCGTGGCCATGGGCTCCATCTGCGACGTGGCGGAGGAGGTCATCGACTACCTGACCGCCCAGGGCGAGAAGGTGGGC
>CANQDL010000076.1 GCA_947591105.1 uncultured Oscillospiraceae bacterium | reverse complement strand
ATGGCCATGCGTATCCCCGCCGGCGACGTGTCCGTGGTCGACCTGACCTGCCGGCTGGAGAAGTCCGCCACCTATGAGGAGATCTGCGCTGCCGTGAAGGCCGCCGCCGAGGGCCCCATGGACGGCATCCTGTATTACTGCGAGGACGAGTGCGTGAGCCAGGACTTCCGCACCGATCCTCACACCTCCATCTTCGACGCCAAGGCCGGCATCGCGCTCAACGGCAACTTCGTCAAGCTGATCGCCTGGTACGACAACGAGTGGGGTTATTCCAACAAGATGCTTGACCTGACCAAGTATATCGACTCTGTCCGTCACGCCAAGTAAGACGCTTTTTCTCCACAAGGGCGGCGAAAGCCGCCCTTGTGTCTTGCCACTGGCAGCGCTTGCCGGGGCGTCTTTCATCTTATAAGATGTCCCGGCATATATTCGTTTATCCAGTACATACCATCCCGGCGGTGAGGAGCAATTATGTCTGAGAAAAAGGGACAAAACTTTTTGCATGGCGCGGCCATCTATACAGTTGGCATCATTCTTGTCAAGATATTGGGCGCGGTCTACAAGATCCCCCTGGGCAATATTCTGGATGACGAGGGTTTCGCGTTTTTTGACATCACCTATAAGATCTATAACTTCTTCCTGACCATCGCCACAGCGGGTCTGCCGGTGGCCATGAGCCGCCTGATCTCCGAGGCGGACAGTCTGGATCGGGACAACCAGGTCTACCGTATTTTCAAGGTGAGTACGGCCACGTTCCTGGCCCTGGGCGCGGTGGGCACAGCCGTGATGATGCTGTTCCCGTCGGAGATCGCGTCCTATATGAATAAGATCCAGACCACCAAGAGCATTTTTGTCATGGCTCCCAGCGTGGTGCTGGTGTGCGTGACGGCGGCTTACCGGGGCTATGCCCAGGGCCACGCCGACATGATCCCCACCACCGTCAGCCAGGTCGTGGAGACCGCCGTAAAGGTGGTGGTGGGCCTGGGCGCCGCCGGGTGGCTTTATAAAAAGGGCTACAGCATGGAGATCTGCGTGGCTGGCGCCATCCTGGGCACCACCGTCAGCTCTCTGGCCGCCATGTTCTACATGATGGCGGCAGTCCATCGGAAGTACCCGGTCAAGCCCCCCAAGGAGGCGAACGATAAGCCTCCCTCCAACAAGTGGGTGCTTTCCAACCTGCTGCGCATCGGCATTCCCATCACCATCTCCACCTCCATCATGAGCGTCATCCAGTTGATGGACGCCGGCATCACCATGAGCCAGCTGAAAAACGCCGCCGGCTATGCCGATCAGGCCGCCGGTGTGCTGTACGGCGTGTACGGCAAGGCCATGACGGTGTATAACGTCCCGTCCGCCTTCGTGGTGCCGTTTCTGTCCAGCATCGTGCCCGCCGTGGCCGCTGCCCGGATGAAGCAGGGCCCGGGGGAGGCGGCCAATATCGCCGAGAGCGCCATGCGGATGTGCACGCTTCTGTGCCTGCCCATGGCCATCGGTATGGCTGTGCTGGCCGAGCCCTGCATGAAGGTGCTCTATCCCCAGGCGGCCAGCCAGGGGGCGCTGCTGCTGTTTGAGCTGGGCATCACCTGCTACTTCATGACCATGAGCCTGATGACGAATTCCATCCTGCCCGCCAACGGCAACGAGCGCCTGCCGCTGATCTCCATTGTGCTGGGCGGCGTGGTGAAGGTGGTCGTCACCTATGTTCTGGTGGGCAACCCCAACATCAACATCTACGGCGCGCCCATCGGCACCCTGTGCTGCTATATCGTCATGCTCGGCAGCAATCTCTATTTCATGGCGCGGCATATGGCGCGGCCTGTGAACATCGGCCGGGTGGTGGGCCGCAGCGGCCTGAGCGCCGTCATCATGGGCATCGCCGCCTGGGCGGTGTGGAGTCTGCTGCACGGACTGATGGGCGGCGTGCTGACCACGGTGGCCGGGCGCGAGCTGAACGTGATGCTGCCCCTGGTGGCGGCGGTGGGAACGGGCGTGGTGGTGTACTGCGTGCTTGTGATCGCGCTGCGGGCCATCACCCTGGAGGACATGAAGCTCTTCCCCAAGGGCGAAAAGCTGGCGAAAAAGCTCCATATCCACTGAAAAAGTGTACAAAAACCCTTGCAAATAGCGGTTTTTTTGAATTTTCCTATTGCAGAGGGCAAGAATATATGGTAAATTTTCAGTATAAGGAAAAATATGATATCGAGGATTTCCGCGCCATCATGGCGCTGCTCCGCAGTGAGAACGGCTGTCCCTGGGATCGGGTGCAGACCCACCAGTCCATCCGCCGGGATCTGCTGGAGGAGGCGTATGAGACGGCGACCGCCATCGACACCGGCGATACGGACAACCTGCGGGAGGAACTGGGCGACCTGCTGATGCAGGTCTTGTTTCACGCCCAGATCGAGACGGAGCAGGGGGGCTTCAACTTTGACGACGTGTGCGACGAGGCGTGCAAGAAGCTGATCCGCCGTCACCCCCATGTGTTCGGGAAGCTGGATCTGTCCACGCCGGAGCAGGTGCTTCAGACGTGGGACGAGGTAAAGCGCCAGGAGAAGGAGCAGAGATCCACCGCCGAGGCCATGCAGAGCGTGGCCCGCGCCATGCCGGCGCTGTGGCGGGCGGAGAAGATCCAGAAAAAAGCCGCCAAGGAGGGCTTTGACTGGCCGGACTGGCACGGCGCCCGGGACAAGCTGGACGAGGAGCTGGCGGAGCTGGACGAGGCCATCGCCGGGGGCGAGCGCATCGAGCAGGAGCTGGGAGATGTGCTGGCCGCGGCGGTGAATCTGGCACGGCTTTTGAAGATCGACCCGGAGCAGGCGCTCAACGGCTCCAGCGACCGGTTTGTCAGCCGGTATGAGCGGATGGAGCAGCTGGCAGCCGGGAGGGGACAGGCCCTGGCCGATATGTCCCTGGAGGAACAGGAGACCCTCTGGCAGCAGGCCAAGAGGGAGCAGAACCAGTAAAAACTCCGCGTCAAGCGGGTTTTGATAAACAAAAGAGGCGGAAAGGCCGCCAAAAATTAGGAGGTTTACTATGAACAAGGCAGAACTTATCGCGGCTGTGGCGGAAAAGGCCGATCTCAACAAAAAGCAGGCCGAGCAGGCGGTCAACGCTGCTGTGGATGCTATCACTGCTGCTCTGCAGAAGGGCGACAAGGTTCAGATCGTCGGCTTCGGCGCTTTTGATGTGAAGGAGCGCGCTGCCCGCATCGGCCGCAATCCCCAGACCAAGAAGGAGATCAAGATCCCCGCTTCCAAGGTGCCCCAGTTCAAGGCCGGCAAGGCTCTGAAGGACGCCGTTGCGAAGTAAGCAAGAACACGGATAATGCCAAGCGGCGCGGGATCAACCGCGCCGCTTGGGCGTTTTTGGAGAGAAGTATGCGTCTTGACAAGTTTTTGAAGGTCTCCCGGCTGATCAAACGCCGTACCGTGGCCAACGAGGCCTGCGACGGCGGCCGGGTGAGCGTCAACGGTTCCCCCGCGAAGGCCTCCCGGGAGGTAAAGCCCGGGGATGTGATCGAGATCCGCTTCGGCGAGCGCACCCTGCGGGTGGAGGTGGCGTCGGTGGGGGAGAACACCTCCAAGGCGGACGCCCCCGCCATGTACCGGGAGCTCTGAACGCCGCCGGTTCGACACCCTTCGACGGCGGAGATAAGGCGGTTTGTGTAAAGCGCTGTTGACAGTGTTTGAAACAGGCCCTTTTCCGGCGGAACAGGCGGCTTTCCGGCGGTACATTCATATTTTTGGCCATGCCTCCATATCCATGTGGATATGGAGGTGTTTCCATGAAACAACTGTTGTCGGTCATGCTGGCCCTTGCGCTGCTGACCACCCCCGCGCTGGCGGTGGAGCCGGTGCCGGAGGGCGCCATCACCATCAGCGCGCCACACGCCGTGCTGATGGAAAAATCCACAGGGACGGTCATTTATGAGAAGGCGTCCCATGAGCGCTGTCCGCCGGCCAGCGTGACGAAGGTGATGACCATGCTGCTGGCGGTGGAGGCCATCGAGGCCGGCACGATCGGTCTGGACACGGTGGTCACCGCCTCGGAGACGGCCTGCTCCATGGGCGGCAGCCAGATCTGGCTGGAGCCGGGCGAGCAGATGACCGTCTCGGAGATGCTCAAATGCGTGGCTGTGGTCAGCGCCAACGACTGTGCCGTGGCCCTGGCGGAGCTCATCTCCGGCTCGGAGGAGGCGTTCTGCCAGCGGATGAACCAGCGGGCGGGGGAGCTTGGCATGAAGGACAGCCACTTCACCAACTGCACCGGCCTGCACGACGACGAGCAGCACTATACGTCGGCCTATGACATCGCGCTGATGAGCCGGGAGCTGATCCGCCACGATCTGATCAAGCAGTACACCACCATCTGGATGGACACCATCCGAAACGGGGCCTTCGGTCTGTCCAACACAAACCGGCTCATATTTGGCTACGAGGGGGCCACGGGCCTTAAGACCGGTTTTACGAGCAAGGCCATGTACTGCCTTTCCGCCACGGCGGAACGGGACGGGGTGGAGTACATCGCCGTGATCCTGCACGCGGAGAGCTCCGCCAAGCGCTTTGACGACGCCCGCACCCTTCTCAACTACGGCTTTGCCAACTATGCCCTCTCGTCCCTGCGGCCGGGCCAGGCCCTGCCACCGGTGCCGGTAAAGCTGGGGACGGCCGACAGCGTCCAGCCCATGTTCGTGGGGGACGAGTACATCCTGGGGGAGAAGGGGGCATTGGCTGATCTGGCGTACGATATCTCCCTGCCGGAGAGCGTGACCGCCCCGGTGAGCCAGGGCCAGAGTCTGGGGAGCATGGCGGTGCGGAGCGGAGACAAATTGCTGGCCCAGGTGGACATCGTGGCGTCCGCCGGGGTGGAGCGGCTGTCGCTGCTGCGGATATACGGCAGGCTTCTCGGGGCGCTGATCGGCATGAAAATGGAGTAAAATCCCCATTCTTAAGGAAAATCGGGGAGTATTTTGGCGTCTGTTCCCCACTTTTGATGTCGCGCCACTTGAAAATGAGATCAAGATGTGCTATAGTGACGCCAGGCAGAAGGAGATTTCTGCCGGAAACGAAAGAAGCAGGAGGTCTGCTGCATTATGGTCAAAGTCGATCTTTCGGGAGCGCTGGGATTTTTGGACAGTCTGGGGCCGGATTACGGCGCGGCGGCCCAGGCCCATCGCACCCTGGCGGAGGGCACAGGCGCCGGCGCGGATTTCACCGGCTGGCTCCAGCTGCCCCGGCGGGTACAGGGCGAGGAGCTGAAGAAGATCACCGCCGCAGCGGAGCGCATCCGCGACACCAGCCAGGTGCTGGTGGTGGTGGGGATCGGCGGCAGCTACCTGGGGGCTCGGGCGGGCATAGAGCTCATTAAGCCCAAGAACGGGCCGGAGGTGATCTTTGCCGGAACCGGTCTCTCCCCGGACGATCTGAACGATAAACTGGAGCTGCTGGGCGACAGGGACTTTTCCGTGAATGTGGTGTCTAAGTCCGGGACTACTCTGGAGCCGGCGGCGTCCTTCCGCATCTTCCGGGGCCTGCTGGAGAAGAAATACGGCGCGGGCGCCCGCAAGCGCATTTACGCCACCACCGACAAGGCCCGGGGCGTGCTCAAGACCATCGCGGACAGCGAGGGTTACGAGAGCTTTGTGGTGCCCGACGACGTGGGCGGCCGGTTCAGCGTGCTGTCCGCCGTGGGGCTGCTGCCCCTGGCGGCGGCCGGATGCGACGTGCGCACCCTGGTGGGCGCGGCGGCGGAGGCCCTCTATGAGCTGGATCTGCGCAGCCCCGACAACCCCGCCTGGCAGAATGCCGCCACCCGCAACGCCCTGTATTCCAAGGGCAAGACCATCGAGATCCTGGCCAGCTACGAGCCCTCCTTCCGGTACATGGCTGAGTGGTGGAAGCAGCTCTATGGCGAGAGCGAGGGCAAAAACGGGGTGGGGATCTATCCCGCCTCGGTGGAGTATAACGCCGATCTGCATTCCATGGGACAGTATATCCAGGACGGCCCCCGTACCCTGATGGAGACGGTGGTCAGCTTCGAGCGGCCACGGCGGGACTATGAGATGCCCTTCGTCATGGGCGATCCCGACGGGCTGAACTACCTGGCCGGCCGCGGCCTGGGGGAGATATCTAGGGTCGCCATGGAGGCGGTGAAGGCCGCCCATGTGGCCGGCGGCGTGCCCAATATCGGGGTGAGCGTGCCCCTGCGGGACGAGGAGGGCTTCGCGGAGCTGGTCTGCTTCTTCGAGATGGCCTGCGGCATCAGCGGCTACATGCTGGGGGTGAATCCCTTCGACCAGCCCGGCGTGGAGGCCTACAAGAAGAATATGTTCCGCATGCTGGGCAAACCCGGCGCCTGAAAACAGCACATACGCACTCCCGGAAAAAATTATCTTAATTTTCGTATATTCCCGTTGCGGCAGGTCGTGAAAAGTGGTAGAATGGCCTTAACGCATGAAGGGAGCGTGATGATCTTTTGATCAGATTAATCATGGGTCTCAAAGGGACCGGCAAAACAAAGCAGCTGGTAGAGCTGGTACGCAAAGCAGTGGATGAAGAGCACGGCGACGTGATCTGCATCGAGAAAGATAAAGTCCTTACATACGATATCCCCTATCAGGCGAGGCTGATCCACGCCTCCCAGTACGGGATCAACTCCATTGATCTGATGCGCGGCTTCATCAGCGGCCTGGCCGCCGGTAACTTCGACATCACCCATGTGTTCGTGGATAATCTGTTCAAGATCATCCGTCCGGCTTCCGAGGAGGAATTGAGCGGTTTCCTGGATTGGCTGGAGCGCTTCGGTCAGTCGGAGAGCATCACCTTCACCGTGACCGTCTCCGCCGACCCGGCCAGCTTTGGCCCTAACGTCACAAAGTATCTGCAGCAGTAAGAGAACACAATGAAAAAGGCGGGGGTCAAGGCCCCCGCCTTTTTTCATTGTGTGCCGTACTCTCAGAGGGATCTGCAGAGACTGTCGCGGGCCCGGATAAGCCCCTGGCAGAAGGCGTCGATGTCGGCCGGAACGGTGAACCGGCCCAGAGAGACGCGAATGGCGCCGTCGATGACCTTGGGGGGAAGCCCCATGGCCTCCAGCACGTGGCTTCTGGCGCCCCGCTTGCAGGCCGAACCCTTGGAGACGCATATGCCCATCCCGTCCAGGTAGTTGAGCAGCACCTCGCTTCTGTACCCGGGAAGGGAGAGGGATAGGATATGGGGCGCGCCGCCGCCCAGCACGACAAGATCCGGTATGGCGGCGGAGAGAGTGTCGATGGCCTGCCGGCGCAGGGCGGCCATCCGCGCCGGGGCGTCCCCGTCCTGCCGGGCGGCCCTTGCCGCCGCCGCCAGCGCGCATATGCCGGGCATATTCTCCGTGCCGGAGCGGAAGGTGTTTTCCTGGCCGCCGCCCAGGATAAGGGGCGGCAGACGCAGACCGGCCCGGACGTACTGGGCACCGACGCCCTTGGGCCCGTGGATCTTATGGCCGGAGACGGTCACAATATCCGCACCCAGTTGGCGGACGGTGAAGGGGAGCTTCATCCATCCCTGGATGGCGTCGGTGTGCAGCAGGGCGGGGGAGCCCGCCTGCCGGATGGCGCGGGCCGCGCCGGGGATATCCGTGACCGTGCCGGTCTCGTTGTTGACCAGCATGAGGCTGACCAGCACCGTGTCCGGCCGCAGGGCGCCGGCCACATCCTGGACGGAGACGGCCCCGTCCGGGCCGGGGGACAGGCGGGTGATCTCGTATCCCTGGGCCTGCATATAGTCCAGACTCTTCCGCACCGCGTCGTGCTCGGTGAGAGAGCTTATGATGTGCCGGCCCTTGTGGCGCAAAAGCCGGCAGGCGCCGCGGATGGCCCAGTTGTCTCCTTCGGAGCCGCCGGAGGTGAAAAATATCTCCTCCGCCGCCGCGCCCATGGTATCGGCCACGGTCTGGCGGGCATCTTTGAGGGCCTGACGGGCCTGGCGGCCGGGTGCATGAGTAGAACTGGGATTGCCGTAAGCGCCGGTCATGGCCTCCAGGGCGGCCTGGGCGGCCTCGGGGCACACCTGTGTGGTGGCCGCGTTGTCCAAATAGATCATGTTTTCATCACCAAAGCGATTAAAAAAGTATCTGGCAAAAAGCACAGCTGTTTTGCTTCGGCCGCAAAGCGGCTCGGCGCAACGCCTTGGGGCGTTGTGCCCGCAGGTAATCATTATAAACCGTGGAATGGGAAAAGGCAAGGCATATGAAATACGCTGTCTACACCTTGGGATGCAAGGTCAATCAATACGAGACCCAGGCGCTGGAGACCATGCTCCACGACCGGGGCTTTACCCGGGCGGAGCGGGACGCGGATGTGGTGATCGTCAACACCTGCGCCGTCACGGCGGAGAGCGGCCGCAAGTCGCGGCAGGCCATCCGGCGGCTGCAGGGACAGAACCCCGGCGCGCTGACGGTGGTGTGCGGGTGCTTCTCCCAGCTGGAGCCGGAGGAGGTCTCCGGGCTGGGGGCGGACATCCTGTTCGGCAGCGGCGATAAGCACGCGCTGGCGGACGCCATTGCAAAGGCCGTGCCCGCCCAGTCGGTGGACGATCCCTTCCGCCGCCGGGCCTTTGAACCCCTTCCGGCGGGGGCGGTGGACGGCCGCACGCGGGCCATGCTGAAGATCCAGGACGGGTGCGATAACTTCTGCACCTATTGCGTCATCCCCTACACCCGGGGGCGCGTGCGCTCCCTGCCTCTGGAGGACTGTGCGGCCCAGGCCGGGGCGCTGGCGGCGGAGGGATTTGGGGAGATCGTCCTCACGGGGATAGAGATCGCCTCCTACGGAAAGGATCTGCCGGGAAAACCGGGCCTTGCCGACTGTGTGCAGGCGGTGGCCCAGGCCGCGCCGGGCGCCCGCATCCGCCTGGGCTCCCTGGAGCCCACGGTGGTGACGGAGGATTTCTGCCAGCGTCTGGCGGCGCTGGGCAATGTCTGCCCCCATTTTCACCTGTCCCTCCAGTCCGGGTGCGACGATACCCTGGCCCGGATGAATCGGAAGTACGACACCGCCGCTTTTTTGCAGGTGTGCACACGGCTGCGCCGCGCCTTTCCCGGCTGCGCGCTGACGGCGGATCTCATATGCGGGTTCCCGGGGGAGAGCGAGGAGGACTTTGCCCGGACGCTGGCCTTTTTGGAACAGTGTGGGTTTTACAATGTGCACGCCTTTCCCTATTCCGTCCGGCCCGGCACCAAGGCGGCCCAGATGCCGGCGCAGCTGGATCGGGCGGAGAAGGAACGCCGGGTGCGCCGGGCGGGGGAGGTCATCGCCCGGCTGCGGGGGGCGTATCTTGCCGGCCGGGTGGGGCAGGTGGAGCAGGTGCTCTTTGAAAACGCCCACAGCGGCCACAGCGGCACCTACTGTCCCGTGCGGATAGGCCGGACGGCGGAGAGAGGTTCCGTGAAAAATGTACGCATCACGGCGGTCTCCGGCGATATCCTCTTGGGGGAATTGACGGATTTTTCGGATTGAATTGCAATCTGGTTCCATCGTGATATAATGAATTACACTAATAAATGGAAACAAGAGGTAACCGCCATGGAGAGGGAAGAAGTATTCAACTTTGCCGCTGGGCCGTCTGTCCTGCCCCGGCCGGCGCTGGAGCGGGCCGCAGCGGAGATGCTCAACTACAACGGCAGCGGCATGTCCGTGATGGAGATGAGCCACCGCAGCGCGTTTTTCCAGGAGATCTTTGACAGCACGAAGGCGAAGCTGCGCGCGGCGCTGTCCGTGCCTGACACCCACGAGATCCTGTTTCTACAGGGCGGCGCGTCCCTGCAGTTCTCCATGGTGCCCATGAATCTGATGGAGGGCGGCACGGCGGATTACGCCGTGACAGGAAACTTCTCCAATATCGCTATGAAGGAGGCCAAAAAGTACGGCACCGTGCACGTGGCCGCCTCCTCCCAGGACGATAATTATTCTTATATCCCCCAGCAGCAGGCGCTGGAATTGTCGGCGGACGCCAAGTACTTCTATTACTGCGCCAACAATACCATCTACGGCACCGCCTGGAACTACGTGCCCCAGACGAGGGCGCCGCTGGTGTGCGATATGAGCTCGGAGATCCTGTCACATCCGGTGGACGTGTCCCTGTACGGACTGATCCTGGCGGGCGCCCAGAAGAACATGGCCCCCGCTGGGGTGACGGTGGTCATCATGGACAAGTCGCTGGCCGGACGGGAGGCGCCCTATACGCCGCTGATGATGAGCTATAAGACCATGATCGAGAAGGACAGCATGTACAACACCCCGCCCTGTTGGTGCATCTATATGCTGGGCCTGACCCTGGACTGGCTCCAGACCCAGGGCGGCGTGGCCGGCATGGAGGCTATTAAGCACGAAAAGGCCGCCCTCATCTATGACATCATCGACAACAGCCGTCTCTATAAGCCCTGCGCCCAGCGCCAGTTCCGCAGCGATATGAACGTCACCTTCCGCACGGCCGACCCGGACATGGACGCCCAGTTTGCCAAGCAGGCCCAGGCGAAGGGACTGATGAATCTGAAGGGACACCGGAGCGTGGGCGGACTGCGCGCGTCGCTCTATAACGCCCAGCCCATGGAGGGCGTACAGGCCCTGGCGAAATTTATGAAGGAATTTGAGGTTGCCCATCATGTATAAGATAAAGACCATGAACAATATCGCCCAGGCGGGCCTGGACGAGCTGGCCGCCAAGGGCCTGACGCTGGATAACGACGCGGCCGATCCGGACGGGATGCTGGTGCGCTCGGCCAAGCTGCACGACATGACCTTCGGGGGAAGGCTTCTGGCCATCGCCCGGGCGGGCGTGGGCACGGACAACGTGCCGGTGGAGCGGTGCACGGAAAAGGGCGTGGTGGTGTTCAATACCGCCGGGGCCAACGCCCAGGCGGTGGTGGAGCTGGCGGTGTGCTCGCTGGTGCTGGCGTCCCGGGACGTGATGGGCGGGGCGCTGTGGGTCCGCTCCCTGGCCGGGCGGGACGACGTGGAGGCCGCCGTGGAGGCGGGGAAGAAGGCCTTCGTGGGCCCGGAGATCCGGGGCAAGACCCTGGG
>CANQDL010000075.1 GCA_947591105.1 uncultured Oscillospiraceae bacterium | reverse complement strand
TACACCCAGGTCATGTCGGGCCAGAGCATGTCGTCGTGCTTCTTGGAGGAGTAGATGCCCCACCAGCCGGTCATGCAGAAGATGTTGACGATGCCGGCGATGCCGTTGGCCCAGTTCCACCAGCCGCCGTACAGCCACACGCCCTCGCTGGACAGCCACCAGCGGCTGCCGGTCTGGGCCAGAGCGACGGAGCCCTTGACAGCGCTCTCAAAGTCGCTGGCCACAGCGATGAGGATGTTGATGCCCACGATGACGAAGGGATAGCACTTGAACCAGTCCTTCTTGCCCAGGGCGGTCTTGTACTTGAGCCACATAAAGCCGATGCAGCCGATGGACGCGGCGTAGAGCTTCGCGTAGTGGAACCAGCTGTTCATGTACACGTATGTGGGGTTTTTCAGCGCCCACTCCGCGCCCCGGGCGGCGCCCACATAGATGGCGATGAAATACACCGTCAGCCCGCCCAGCAGCGCCACGAAAAAGCCGTAGCCGCCCAGCTTGGAGCGCCGCTGGATCTCATTGGTCACAACAAGGCCCAGAAACACCAGCACCCAGCCGATGATCTGATAGATCGAGTTTTCGCCGTACACTTGGAAAAGCATGATCTTGTCCTCCTATTTTTCAATCTCTCTTCATTTTGGGTGCCACAAACCGCCCCATGCAAATATATAATTTTGCCGGTTGCAAAACAATTCGATTTACGCTATAATTTATTCCAGAAGGGAATAAATCCTCTTTGAGAAAGGGACACGCCATGGATCTGATCCACATCCGGGAATTTGTGATGCTGGCAGAGTGCCTGAATTTCGGCGAGGCGGCGGAGCGGCTCTTCATCTCCCAGTCCGCCCTGTCCAAGCACATCCGGGCCATGGAGCGGGAGCTGGAGGCGCCGCTGTTTGTCCGCACCACGCGGAGCATCCGTCTGAGCGACGCGGGACAGCTGTATCTGCCCTACGCCCGGCAGATGGCCGCGCTGTACACCGACGCCCAGATCGCCCTGGACGGGCTCAGCCGCCGGGCCAGCACTTCCCTGACCATCGCCGTGATGCAGAACCCCCAGTACTACGACCTGGCCAAGTACATCACCGGCTTCCGCCAGGCCCACCCCGACCTGACCTTCTCCATGGTGGAGGCGGACGAGGGCGGCCTGTGGGAGATGTTCCAGCAAAAGGCCGTGAACATCATTCCGGCCTTCTCCAGCCCGCAGGTGCCGGAGGACTGCCAGTTCGTGCCCCTGGCGGAGAGCGCCGTGGTGGCGCTGCTGCGCCGGGATCACCCTCTGGCCCGGGAGCAGGCGGTAAGTCTGGGGCGGCTGGAGGGCGAGCGGCTGCTGCTGCCCACCCGGGGCGGCTCGCTGTCCGCGCTGATCCTGGAGGCCTTCCGGCGGGAGGGCGTCACGCCCCACGTGGTATACGAGGGCAGCTCCATCGGCTGCATCGACCTGGTGAAGGCGGGCATGGGGGTGTCCCTGCACGCCCGGGAGTTCGCCGCCACTCTCCGACGGGACGAGGACGTGCGCTGCGTGCAGCTGGAGCCGGCCATCGGCTTTGCCTACGGCCTGATCCACCGGCCGCCCAGCCGGCTGACCCACGCCGAGAGGCTCTACCTGTCCCACATGAAAAAATACGCCCTGTCCTAGCCCACCGATGGGCACAAAACGCAATCTTTCCCGCAGTATTTGCCATACCAATTGCCGAAAACCGTAATACAATAGCCGGTAAAGAACCCTTGGGAGGTAGAGGTATGCGCACACTGCTGTACGGCGGTCGGGTCATCGACCCGGCCAACGGGGTGGACGGCACGCTGCACCTGCTGCTGGAAGACGGCAAGGTGGCCGCCGTGTCCGCCCGGCCCATGCCCGCGGATGAGACCATCGACGTCCGGGGCAAGGTGGTCTGTCCCGGTTTCATCGACTGCCACGTCCATGAAGATTCTCTGGAAAAGGACGGCAGGCTTTACGCCGATCCCGCCCGCTCCGTGTTCTCCTGCATGGCCCGGATGGGCGTGACCACGGTGGTGGCCGGCAACTGCGGGGACAACGTGTGCGACCCGGCGGACTATCTGGACGCGGTGGATCGCCAGGGCGCGGCGGTGAATGTGGCCATGCTGGCCGGACACAGCTTCTTCCGGAGCCAGGCCGGGGCCATCGACCCCTACGCCCCCGCCTCGCCGCAGCAGGTCGCCGCCGCAGCCCAGGGCATGGCCCGGGCGCTGGAGCGGGGCTGCGCCGGGATCTCCTACGGCATCCGGTACGCCCCGGGCACGACGGCCCGGGAGTTGCTGGACACGGCCCGGGTGTGCGTCCCCGCTGGCAAAATCGCCGCCTGCCACCTGCGGGACGATGCGGCGGCTGTCTTTGACGCGCTGGATGAGTTTCTCTCCGTGACCACGGCCCTGGGCATACCCGCCCAGATCTCCCACATCGGCAGCATGGCCGGCTTCGGCCAGATGGAGCGCTTTCTCGACCGGATCTGCCTCTACCGGCTCCAGGGCGCAGACGTGCAGTGCGACTGCTATCCCTACAGCGCCTTTTCCACCGGCCTGGGCTCCGCCACCTACGACGACGGCTGGCTGGAGCGCTACGGCTGCGGCTATGACGTGCTGGAGCTGTGCGAGGGCGCGTATAAAGGGCAGCGGTGCACGGAGCAGATCTTCCGCCAGGTGCGCCGGGAGTTTCCCGACTGCCGGACGGTGTGCCACGTGATGATCCCGGAGCAGGTGGCCATGGCGCTGGCCCACCCGTCGGTGATGCTGGCCAGCGACGCCACCATGCACCTGGGCCAGGGCCACCCCCGGGCCGCCGGGACTTTCCCCCGGCTGATCGCGGAATACGTGCGTCCCGGCAAGATGGGTCTTTACGACGCGGTGGCAAAGATGACCGCCATGCCTTCGGCCCGGTTCCGTCTGGCTGGCAAGGGCCGGCTCAACGTGGGCGCGGACGGGGACGTGACCGTGTTCGACCCCATGACCATCCGCGACCGGGCCACCTTCGACGACCCCATCGCCCCGCCGGAGGGCGTGGCCTATGTGTTCATCGGCGGCTGCATGGCCGTCCGGGACGGCTCTCTCCTCTCCCCCGCCCTGGGCCGCGCCGTGCGGGTGTGACCTTTTTCCTTCATACACACACAAAGGGCCTGCTGCAAACGCAGCAGGCCCTCCTGTTTTGCGCAGGGTTCAGGGGGAAGCTCACTCGATGGTGATGCGGCCCTCGCCCTCCAGGTTCTCATAGCCGGTCACATTGGGCAGGCCGTCGCCGTCGCTGTCCTCAAAGGACTGGACGTAGTTGGCCAGAACCATGTAATCCTCCATCACGTAGTCCAGGATATTGGTAGCTCCTTCAAACATGGAGAAGCCGTCGCCCAGATCGCGCAGGGTGTAGTTGTAGCCGGCCAGGTTGTAGGTGGCCTCGGGGTCGATGGGCTCATACTCGCCGGTCTCATAGTTGAGCACCTGCACGTCCTTGACCTTGTAATCGCCGTCCACGCCGGTGAACACGCCCTTCTCGTCCATGGTGCAGGAGGACTCCACGCTGGTGTCGATGGTGTACTTGGCCCCGGCCACATGCAGGAAGCCGCCAATCTCCTCGCCGGTGCCCACGCCGCGGGCGCCGAACTCCAGCGCGTCGATGATCTGCTGGCCGGTGACCTCAATGAGGCAGGCCACGTTGCCGAAGGTGTGCATGTTCTTGCAGGTCAGATAGCTGATCTCGCCGGTGATGGCCTCGTTCCGGATACCGCCGCCGTTCATGATAGCCATATCCACGTGGTGTCCCTCCACCTGGTTGGTCTCGCTGAACAGATAATACAGCGCGTCGGCCGCGAAGTCGCCGGAGTTGGTCTCCTGGCTGCGGACAAGACGGGTGCCGTCCTCGGCGTAGTTGTCCAGCACGTCCTCGGTGGTACCGATGACCTGGCCCAGCTCCTCGTTGATCTGGTCGATCCAGCCGGACTGGCAGGCCTCCACGGGCACCTCCAGCTCGCCGGCAGTCAGCTCGCCGGCAAACAGCTTGCCCATGTAGGTCTTATACAGGGCGGCCTCCACGTCCTCGGCGGTCAGCAGCTCGGTGGTGATGGTGCCGTCGGGGGCAATGGTCATCTGGCCCAGGTTGTTGAAGTAGGAGCCGGTCTGGGTGAGGATGACGGTGTTGCCCTCGGCGTCCTCTACCTCTTCCATGGGCACTTCGGTGTGGGAGTGGCCGTCGATGAAGGCGTCAAAGCCGGTGGTGTTGGCAATGACCTCTTCGCTGGTCCAGGGCTTGGAGGCGGGGTCTACGCCCAGGTGGCCCAGGCCGATGATCACGTCGGCCTCCTTGGAGGCGGCGTCGATGGCCTCCTGCACGGTCTCGTACAGGTCGGAGCCGTCCTCACCGCCGGCGATGCCGTAGATGTAGTTGCCGTCCTCGTCCTGGAAGTAGGCGGGGGTGGACTTGGTGAAAGACTCGGGGGTGGTGACGCCGATGATGGCGATGCGCTGACCGCCGATCTCAAAGACGTGGTAGGCGTCCAGCACGTTCTCGCCCTTCTCGCCGTCCTCTTCATGGTAGAAGTTGCAGGACAGATAGGGGAAGTCCGCCCACTCGATGGCGTTCATGCAGCCCTCCATGCCGTAGTCGAACTCATGGTTGCCCAGAGTCGCCGCGTCATATTTGGCCAGGTTCATCAGCTCAACGATGGTCTCGCCCTTATCCATGGAACCGTAAGCGGTGCCCTGGATATGGTCGCCGGCGTCCACCAGCAGCACGTTGGACAGGGTGTCCCGGTACTGGGCGGCCACGGTGTAGTTCAGGTCCTTGTCGATGTAGGTATGTACATCATTGGTGTAGAGAATGGTGACAGGCTCGGCCTCCTCGGCGGCGAACCCGTACGCTCCCAGACCCAGCACCATGACAAGGGCCAGCAGCAGGGAAAAGAGCTTCTTCATGATTGTCCTCCTTAAAAAAGTTTGTAATTTATCAGACAAATTGTGCTCTTACACTGGCATTATAACAACAGCTTGTACCCATGTCAAAACAATTCGCGGGTTGTTACCAAACTTTAACAAAAAGGGGCCCGGCTGTCCGCCGGGCTCCGCATCTTACGCTCATTTTTTGCCGCTTCAGACCTGAAAGTCCTCCACCACCGTCCCCACGCCCTGCTCCAGGGCCTTGCCGTACACATACCGGGCCAGGGCAACATCCAGCACGCCCAGGCCGAAGGGACTGAACACGGAGGGCTTGCCGGGGGCCCGGGGCGGCACGCGGCCGGTCACCGCGTCGGCGATGTTTCCCGCCACGAAGTCGTTCACGCCCCGCTTTTCGTATGTCAGGTGGATGGAGGTCTTTTCCCGGCACACATGGTCAAAGTCGTCCACGATATTGTGGGCACTTTCGATGATCGCCGGATCGAGATCCCGCAGGGACACGCCCAGCACCGTGTGCTCCGCCGTGAGCGCGTCCAGATGGCGCACATAGGGCGTGCCAGCGGTGGTGGCAAAGCTCACCAGCCTGGCCGCCCGGAAAAGGGCCTCCATATCCGGGCACTTCTCGTATGCAAGGCCCGGGAAGGGGTTTTTGTCCATGAACCTGTCCATCCGCTCGTCGGACAGGTCGTACAGGTATACCTTCTCCAGCTTGGGGAACAGGCTCCGCAGGAACCGGAGGATCTGGCCGTTGATGACGCCGCACCCCACCAGGCCCGCCGCCCTCTCGTCCGGGTCGGCGTGCAGGCACCGGCCCGCCAGAGCCGCGCTGGCGGCGGTGCGCTTGGCGCTGATGATCGACCCCTCCAGAATGGCCTTCACCCGGCCGTGCTCCATCTCATTGAGGAAGATGGCGGCGCTGGCCCGCTCCATGCCCTGCTCTATGTTGTGGGGGAAGGAGGACACCCACTTCATCCCCGCGACGGGCGTCTGGCCGCCCAGGTAGGCGGGCAGGCCGATGATCCGGTCGCTGTCGTTGCCTGGAAAGCGCAGAAACACCGAGTGGGGCAGGGACGACTGGCCCTGGTGATGGCGGATGTAGGCGTCCTTTATGATCTCCACGATCTGGCGCTCCTGTCCCTCCAGGATGCTCTTCACCTGGCCCGCGCCCAGAACGATAACACTCTCTGACATATCCTTTCGTCCTTTCCCGATCAACTGAAATATTTGCTGTAGAGGTTGTTGTAATACCGGTCGCCCCGGTCGTGGGACACCAGCACCAGCTTCTTGCCCTGCAGGCCGTGCTCCCGGACGTACCGCTTGGCGCCGGCCACCACACACCCGGAGGAGCCGCCCAGAAACAGCTGCTCGTCCCGGAGCATATCCCCCAGCGCCTGGATGGAGCTGGGCTCGTCGATGACGATGTGGTCGTCGAACACCGCCCGCTGCACGTTGTCGCTGCGGATGCTGGAGCCGATGCCGGTCAGGTGCTTGATGGCCTTGGTGTTGGGATCAAAGATCTTCGACCCCTCCAGATCCACCGCCACCACCTTGATCCCGCTGCCGTACTTCTCCACGGCCTGGGAGATGCCGGCGATGGTGCCGCCGCTGGAGATGGCCACGAACACGTAATCCGCGTCGGGCACCTGCTCCGCGATCTCCCGGCCCACCGTCTCCCGGTACGCCTCGATCACCAGGGGATTTCCGTACTGGTTGAACCAATAGACGTTCTCATGGCTGTCCAGATACTCCCGCACGGTCTGAAGCCTGGCCTTCAGATAGCTGCCGTTCTCGTCCGCCTGGGTGATCTTGACGGTATTGGCCCCAAAGGAGCGGATGAGAAACTCGTTCAGACCGGAGATGGACTGGTCGATCATCAGCGTGATCTTCAGTCCCAGCCGGGCCCCCACGGCGGCCAGCGCCACGCCCATGTTGCCCGAGGAGCTCTCCACGATCTCCGTGTCCCGGCTTATCGTGCCCTCGTCCAGCAGCTTCGTCAGCACGTAGATGGCCGCCCGATCCTTGGCGCTGCCATACAGGTTGCTGCCCTCCAGCTTGATGTAGGCGTCGTTTTCCCCAAAGCTGGCCAGCTTTACCAGCGGCGTGGTGATCTTGAAATCTTCCAGCATAATGCCATGATCCTTTCCCGTTTTCGTTTCCGTTGCCGAAGGTTAGACGGCGGCGGCGGCGGTTCGTTACACGCTTTTTCAAAAAATTCCCCGCCGATCCCCTCTCCACCGCAAGAAAGCGCCCGCCGCGGGCATACGCGGCAGGCGCTGTGCGATTTTTTAATCTTGCTGCTCGGGCGGCCCGTCCGGGGGCTCTCATCCCAGACCGGCAGCCGCTGCTTGTGGGTTCTCTCTCACTCTCCCGCCATGTAGGCGTTTTTCCGGGCCACATACCCCACGGCGTTGGCCACGTTCGTCTGCTTCTGGCCAAAGCGGTCTGTTTTGACCACCTTCGCCGGCACACCCAGCACCAGGGAATAGGGCGGCACCACCGTGCCCGAGGTGACCATGGCCCCCGCGCCCACGATGGAATAGTCGCCGATCACCGCGTCGTCCAGCACCACGGCGCCCATGCCCACCAGCACCCCATTCCCCAGGGTGCAGCCGTGCACCACCGCGTTGTGGCCCACGGTCACGTCCTCCCCCACGGTGAGGGGGTGGCTGGGGTCGCTGTGGAGGGTGGCGTTGTCCTGGATGTTGGAACCGCGCCCGATCACGATGGGCTCGTTGTCCCCCCGGAGCACCGCCCCGAACCAGACGGAGCTGTCCTGTGCCAGGGACACCTCTCCGATAAGCGTGGCATTCTCCGCCACAAAGGCGGTGGCGTCGATCTGGGGCTCTTTGCCCTTATATTTCACAATCATGTCGCTTCTCCCTTGCATTTTCCGCGCCGGGCGCGTATAGTACTGGAGAAATTATAATGAAAATGCCGGTTCCTGTCAACCGCGGTCAGGAGTTGCCATGCCAAGCTGGTCACAATATCTCATCGTCTGCCCCCTCATCTTTCTGGGCGGCTTCGTGGACGCCATCGCCGGAGGCGGCGGACTCATCTCCCTGCCGGCCTATCTGCTGGCCGGTCTGCCCGTGCACATGAGCATCGGCACCAACAAGATCAGCTCCGCCATGGGCACCACCGTCACCACCGTGAAGTTCTGGCGGGACGGCTACATCCGGCCCAGGCTGTGCCTGACGTGCGCTGTATTCGCCCTGGCCGGCTCCGCCGCGGGGGCGAATCTGGCCCTGCTGGTGGACGACTACGTGTTCCGGATCATCCTGCTGGTGGTGCTGCCCCTGACCGCCATATACGTGTTTCGCAGCAAGGGTCTGGACGCGGGCGGCAAAAAGCCCCTCCCCGTCGGCAAGACCACTCTCATCTGCTGCGGGCTGGCCCTGCTGATCGGGGTGTACGACGGCTTTTACGGCCCCGGCACCGGCACGTTTTTACTGCTGCTGCTCACCGGTCTGGCCCACCTGACCCTCAACGACGCCGCCGGCGCCACCAAGGTCATCAACCTGTCCACCAACATCGCCGCCCTGGCCACCTATCTGGCAAACGGCCAGGTGCTTCTGCCCCTGGGCCTCACGGCGGGCCTTTTCGGCATCGCCGGCAACTACATGGGCGCCCGCTGCTTCTCCTCCCAGGGCTCCAGGATCGCAAAGCCCCTCATCGTAACGGTGCTGTGCATCTTCTTCGTCAAGGTGGTATACGAGACGTTCTTCTGATAAACGGCCCTCTCCCGCCCCTGAAAGCTCCCTGAAAAAGGGGGCTTTTTTCGTTTGTCCAATCTTAAAAAAGTCCTAAGGAGGCGTTCACACTCCGTTCATATTTCCCCCGTATGCTGGTATCAGTTACAAAAGTTACGATTTCTCCGGCGCAGCCGGAGGCCGCGCCAATACGAAAGAAACGGAGGATAAACCTATGCGGTACGCATCGGACGAGCGCTCCAAGCAGCTATACACGGAGTTTCTTTCCCGCCACGAGCGGTGCAATTTCCAGCAGTCTGTCCAGTGGGCCCAGGTCAAGTCCAACTGGATCAACGAGATCGTTCTGGCCGAGGACGCCCAGGGGAACATCACCGGCGGACTAAGCGTGCTCATCCGCAAGATCCCCTTTTTCGGCAACCTGATGTACAGTCCCCGGGGGCCCATCTGCGACACCGGCGACAAGGAGAGCCTCCGCCAGCTGACGGAGGGGGCGGAGCTGCTGGCCTGGAAGTACAACGCCATGGCCCTGCGCATGGAGCCGGACGTCCCCTTTGACGATCTGCCCTTCCGGAACATCGTCGAGCGGCTGGGCTACCAGATCCGGGACAACCCCCGCAGTGCCCGGGAGCTGATCCAGCCCCAGAACGTGTTCCGGCTGGATCTGCGGGGGAAGAGCGAGAGACAGCTTTTGGACGAGATGCACCGGAAGGTGCGCTACAACATCCGCCTGGCCCAGCGCCGGGGCGTGCAGGTGCGGCCAGGCAGCCGGAGCGAGCTGCGGCTCTTCCACGCTCTGCTGGCGGAGACCGGCCGCCGGGATCATTTTCTCGTCCGGCCGCTGGATTACTTCGAGCGGATCTGGGACGCCTTCGGGCCGGCTCACGTCCGCCTGCTGCTGGCCTGGTACGACGGCCGGCCCATCGCCGGGATCATCACCATCCACTACGGCAACAAGACCTGGTACGCCTACGGCGCCAGCGACAGCGCCCACCGGGGCCTTATGTCCAGCTACCTGCTCCAGTGGGAGGCCATCCGCCGGGCCCTGGCCATGGGCGACGCGGTATACGACATGCGGGGCGTGCTGGAGCGGCTGGACGTGTCCAACGGGCTATACTACTTCAAAAGCCGCTTTGGCGGCTCCCTGACCCGGTTCATCGGGGAGGTGACCATGCCCTACCGGCCGGCGGCATACCGGCTGTACCGCCTGGCGGAGCGGGTCTATATGTCCCTGCGGGATCATTACACCACCCTGCGCCACCGCCGCTCCCCGCCGGCGGGCGTCCAGCCGGCCGCGCCCATGCCCCTGCTGCTGCCCCCTGCCGGCGGCGCCCAGGCCAACGGACATATGTCCGCATAAACGACGGCTCTCTCCTTTTTCGGCCGCCGCCGGCTCTGATCCGGCGACGGTCGATTTTTGTGGGCTTTTCCGGCAAAACGATTGACAACGCCCGGGGAAGGCATTATAATTGGCGTATAGATCGTCAGGCATTTGGGAGTGCGCTATGAACCGTCTCTTTACCGGCCGCTATTACTTTTACTATTACTTCACCAAAAAGTAATAGCGTTCCGTGCTGCCGGAGCAAGCGCCCTGTGAAATAGACCTCAAGCTGTGCGGCACCTCTGCTGCACAGCTTTTTTGCAAAGGAGATTTTCCCCCTATGATCACCGTTCTGAAACCCAACACCACCGCCGAACAGCGAGATCACCTCATCCACTGGCTGGAGGGCCAGAAAGTCCAGGTTCACGTGTCCCAGGGCTCCGAGTACACCATTCTCGGCCTGGTGGGCGACACCGCCCATATCGACGTGGAGCTGCTGGAGAGTCTGGAGATCGTCCAGTCCGTCAAGCGGGTGAGCGAGCCCTTCAAAAAATGCAACCGGAAATTCCATCCCGAGGACACGGTGGTGGACGCGGGCGGCGTGCCCATCGGCGGCGGCCACTTCGCCGTCATCGCCGGGCCCTGCTCCGTGGAGAGCCATGACCAGATCGTCGGCATCGCCCAGTCCGTGAAAAAGAGCGGCGCAAAGCTGCTCCGGGGCGGCGCCTTCAAGCCCCGTACCAGCCCCTACGACTTTCAGGGTCTCCACGCCACCGGCCTGGAGCTCTTGAGCGAGGCGAAAAAGATCACCGGCCTTCCCATCGTCTCGGAGATCATGGATCTGCGGGATCTGGACATCTTCCAGGACGTGGACGTGATCCAGGTGGGCGCCCGGAACATGCAGAACTTCGAGCTCTTAAAGGGTCTGGGCCGCACCAACAAGACCATTTTGCTCAAGCGCGGTCTGGCCAACACCCTCAAGGAACTTCTCATGAGCGCGGAGTATATCATGGCCGGCGGCAACGAGAACGTGATCCTCTGCGAGCGGGGCATCCGTACCTATGAGACCTATACCCGCAACACCCTGGACTTAAGCTGCGTGCCGGTGCTGCACGAGCTGAGCCATCTGCCTGTGGTGGTAGACCCCAGCCACGCCACCGGTCACTCCAGCCTGGTGCCCTCCATGGCCCTGGCTGCCGCGGCGGCGGGGGCGGACGGCATCATGGTGGAGGTACACAACGACCCCCTGCACGCCCTGTGCGACGGGGCCCAGAGCCTGACC
>CANQDL010000074.1 GCA_947591105.1 uncultured Oscillospiraceae bacterium | reverse complement strand
CCCATGGTGGCCACGGCGGGCTTGGAGATGGGCAGCACGATCCGGTTGAAGATGTAGAACTCGCTGGCGCCCTCCATACGGGCCGCCTCGATCAGCGCCGGGGGCATACTGGACACGATGTACTGCCGCAGGAAGAACACGGTGCCCGCCGATGCGATGGACGGCACGATCAGGGGGATGTAGGAGTTGACCAGATGCAGCTTGGAGCACAGGTTGTAGAAACCGATCAGAGACAGCTGGCCGGGGATCATCATGAACATCAGGATCATGAAGAAGATGAAGCTGTTGCCCTTGAACTTATAAAAGCCCAGGCCGTAGGCTGTCAGGGTGGAGAAGTAGGCGCACAGCAGCGTGGCGGGAACCGACACGATGATGCTGTTGCGGATGCCCAGGAAGGGGTTGAAGTAGTTGAACACCTGGGTCATGTTGGCTTTGAGGCTGCTGCCGGGGATCAGAGTGAAGCCGCGGGTGATCTCCACGCCGTTACGGGTGGCGTTGACCATCATCAGCAGGAACGGGAACAGGCAGGCCGCCGCCAGCAGCACCAGAAAGGCATACAGAAGGCCTTTTTTGATCTTGTAACCTACCATGATCAACGCTCCTTATTAAAGAATTTGTACTGCACGATGGACACGCTCAAAATGATCAGGAACAGGCAGTATGCCACAGCGGAGGCGTAGCCCGTCTGGGTGGAGCCGGTGGTGAAGCCGAAGCGATACAGATACATCATCACCGTCTGCACGTCCTTGTAGGCGGCGCCGGACTGGCTGACCATCAGGAAGGGCAGGTCGAACATCTGCAGGCCGCCGATCAGAGAGGTGATGGCCACATACATCATGATGGGCCGGATCAGGGGCAGGGTGATCTTGCCGAAGGTGGTCCAGCGGTTGGAGCCGTCGATGGCGGCGGCCTCGAAGTACTCCCGGTTGATGCCCTGCACAGAGGCCATGAGCATCAGGAAGGAGTTGCCGAACCACATCCAGCTCTGGATCACCGCCAAGGTGTACGGGGCGGTGTTGCCCGAGCCGATCCAGTCGACGGGGTTGTATGTAGCGCCAAACAGTTTATAGATGGAGCTGATGAGGATGTTGAAGGTGCCGTAACGCCAGTCCAGAAGGGTGTTGAACAAAAAGGCGATGGACGTGGCGGCGATCAGGTTGGGCAGATAGTAGATGATACGGAATACCGGCAGACCGCGCATCTTGTACTTCACATCGCTGAAGATGATGACCAGCAGGAAGGCCAGGCCCAGCTGCAGCACGATGTTCACGCCCCAGATGCGCAGGGTGTTGCCCAGAGCGCGCCAGAAGAACTTGTCGGTGAGCACGCGCTTATAGTTGTCGAACCAGATCCAGTTTCCCTTGCCCAGGATCTTCAGGTCGGTAAAGCTCAAATACAGGGTGCGCAGGACAGGGTAGATGCTGAAGATCGCAAATACGATCACAAAGGGGGCCACGAAAGCATAACCCCAGCGATTGTACGCTTCAAGCTTGCTATGCTTTTGCAGTTTCATTTGACACTTCTCCTTCACAAACCCGATGTTATCTGAACGTGGCCCGCCGCAGCGGGCCACGCCAGCGTTATGTCATGACAGGATCGAAACCACGGGCGGTTCAGCGCTCGATCTCGATCTCGGGATAGGTGTAAGCGACGGTGTCGTAGAACTCCTCGATGGCCTCTTCCTTGGTGGAGACGCCGGTCTTCACAGCACTGATGGCAGCGCCCCAGGCGTCGCCGATGATCTTATCGTACTGGGTGACCTTGGAGTAGTCGATGCCCTCGGCCTGCTCCTGCCAGAAGGCATACAGCTTCTGGTTGCCGTAAACGGGGTTCTCGTCGTCCTTGTGGGCCTCCAGAACGGTCTTCAGGGAGACGGTGTCGCCCTCGGAGAAGGTGATCCACCAGTCAGCGGTTTCCTCGTTCAGGGTGCAGAACTTCACAAAGTCCCAAGCCAGATCCTTCTTCTCGGACAGCTCGGAGATGCCGATGAAGGTGCCGCCGCTCATGCCGTACTCGGGGCCGGCGCACACGCCCCACTTGCCGGAGGTCTCGCCCACGTTGTCACGCAGGGTCAGCACGCCCCAGGAGGGCAGACCGAACGCGAACACCTCAGCCTGCTGCATACCCTCGGTCTGCTCGGCAAAGGCCTCGGCGTCCCACACGTTGACGGAGTCGTCAGCGTAGTTCTGGATGTCGGCGGTCAGGATGGGCACAGGGCCGCTCATGGCCTGATACCAGGGGGTGGACCACTGGTTGGCATAGGCGGTCAGGTCGCCCTGATACAGGGCAACGACCAGATCCATGTAGTCCAGACGGGCCTGGGCCAGGTTCAGCTTGCCGTCCACGACCCAGGGCTCCAGGCCGGAGAAGAAGTTGATCTCGGAGTCGGAGGAGAAGATGCGGTAGCCAGCGTCCTTCAGGGTCTGGGCAGTCTCCAGAATGGTGGGATAGTCGGCGAACAGCTTGCCGACCTCATCGGGATCGGAGGTGCCGAAGACGTCCTCGGCGATGTCGCGGCGGTAGTAGATACCGGCCGGGGTGATCTGATAGGAGATGGCGCGCTGCACGCCGTCAGAGTCCTTGCCCACTTCCCAGACGTAGTCCACGATCTGGCCGGCGTAGTCCTGTGCGCCCAGGGCGTCCAGGTCGGCGAATGCGCCGTAGCTGAACATGTCGCCCAGCATCTGGGGCTCGCCCACGATGATGTCGGGCTCGGTCTCGCCGCCCACCAGAGCGGTCTGAACCTTGGTGGGATAGTCCTCGGGGGCGATGACGACCACTTCCATCTCGGTGCCGGTCACGGCCTGATAGCGCGCGCCGAAGTCCACCAGGTCTTCAGCCAGGGTCCAAACGACCAGCTTCTCGCCGTTGGGCTCCGCCGGGTCGATGCCCTCGGTGGGATCGGCCTTGGTGGCGTCCTCGGCGAAGGCCACGGCGCCCAGGCTCAGCACCATGACGAGAGCCAGAGCCAGAGCAAAAAGTTTCTTCACGGTTTTCATGTCTTGCGGTTCCTCCTTAAAAAATGTTGACGTGTTTTTCGCTAAAATAACAGTCAACTACATTATAAAACCCTTTGCTTTTTGTGAAAATGTACGATTTTTTAGAAAGGTATCCATTTTTTATTGCCGCTGGCAGGAGAGCGCTAAAAAATCCCCACCGACCTGGAAAAGACCGGTGGGGATGGCAGAAATATCCAGCAATCCCTTTATTTTACAGGCGTTTCAGGGTCAGGGTCACGGCGGCGATCTCCCCGTCCCGGAGGGCGCGGGCGAGCCGATCTTCCAGCGTGCCGCCGGACACGGCGTCGTCGCTGCCGTCCCGGAAGCGGACGCGGATCTCCTCCGTCCGGTAGCCGCCGGGGATGTGGTCGAGCCGATCCGCCAGGCGGTAGGTCACATCCGTGCTTCCCATGAAGCGGGCGCGGACGGTCAGGTCTTCCCCAATGAGATAGGCGGGTATGGCCGGCTCCAGCCGGCAGACCAGCCGGCCGTCCTGCAGAGAGAAGGGGCGCTCGCCGAACATCATCCGCCGCCAGATGCTGAGAAATTCCGCCGTGGAGCCGCTCAGGCGGGCCACAAAGCCCCGGCCGTGGATGCTCTCGTTGGGATTGGCGGAGCTGGCGATAAAGGAGGAGTTCTCCAGGGGGCTGCGGCCGTAGGTTTCCGGGTCGAGGAAGGGCACCGCCGCCCTGTGGAAGTCCCGGAAAAATTCCTCGTAGAGGCCGCTGCGCAGGAGCTCCAGCAGATATTTATATTCCATATGGAGCCAGATGGAGGCGTTCTCCAGCCAGCCGGGGGTGAAGGCCCGGCACCGGCCCAGCTCATAGGAGGCGTCCTGGAGCGAGGCGTTGACCCGGTACATGGCCAGCTTCCGGTCGTAGAGCTCGCTGGCGCGCACGGCCTCGTAGAGGGCCTTCTTCTCCCCGGCGGGCAGCGCCAGCTTCATGCAGCGCACCGGCCCCTCCAGGAAGGCGGGGATCAGCCGCAGGGCGAAGTGCCGGGGGTGGATGCCCTGGCTGTCCTGGTCATACTCCGTCACGTCGTAGGCAAAGTAGGTGGGGCAGAGCGCCAGGCCGGCTGCGCCGCAGCGCCGGGCCTTCTCCACGCCCCAGCGGACGGTGGCGGCCAGGCCGGACAGCAGCGATGCCAGCTGGGCGGCGTCGTACGCCGTGCGCCGTCCGCTCACCCCCTGCCAGACCTGGGCCCGGTATGCCTCCTTGGCGTTGTTGAGATCGTTCCAGAAGCCGGGGACTTCCCCGTCGCCGGCCAGCTCCTGCCGGTGGGCGTCGTTGATTTGGCAGACCGTCTGCAAAAAGCCGGCGATCTCCTCCAGCAGCTCCACCCGGCCCGGGCAGCGCTCCAATGCGGCGACGGTGTATTCCAGCATCCGGGCCAGCTCGTATGTCTCGGCCATGGAGGAGCCCAGCAGGCCGGGCAGGCCGTTGAGAGCGTCGTACCAGCCGGGCTTGCCGCCCTCCATCTCCACACCCATGGCGTAGGGATCAAGGGTGGCGAATTTCACCGCGCACAGCAAGGTCAGCTTCTCGGCCAGGCAGCTGTACACCGGCCGGCCCTGGGCGTCGCGCAGATACTTTTCCCGGGTGTCCCGGCGGCCGGAGGCGTCCAGCGCGTGGTACTGGCGCACGCCCTTTTCCGTCAGGACGTAGCGCCGCGCCCGGGGATTGACGGGGATCTGGGCCAAAAACCAGGTGTGCTCGGGAGTATAGAGCGTCTGGGCCTCCTGCTCCGGGAACAGGGCCAGGTATTCCTCCACCAGATCCAGGTTGTACGTCCAGTGATCCGACCAGTAGCCCTCCCCGAAGCTGGCGTTGAGCTGGCCCTGGCCGGCGGTCATGATCCGGGAGAAGAGCCCATCCGCCGCCCCGGCCTCCATCCGGCCGGCCAGGGTCTCATAGAGCCGGCCCGGGGTGAAGGGTGCGGCCAGGATCGGGGCCAGCGCCTGGCGCAGGCCGTCCTCCAGCGGGCCGGTCAGTTCCGCCGCGGCCTGGGGGGAGAGGGTGTAGGTCTGCATCTCCACGCTCAGGGGGTTATATCCGTCCAGCTGGATCAGGCTGTAAAAGGCGCGGATGTTGTGCCGGCCCGTGAAGGGGAAGAAGAACGGGTCGCACCGCCGGTTCTGGTTCACGTCCCGGAAGTTGCCGTTGCCCTGGGAATAGAACTCCGGCAGCATGGAGAAGTAGTTATAATCCCGCTCCAGATCGCCGTGCTTGCGGGAATAGACGTGAAAGACCTTGTCCCCCAGGAGCATGGGCTGGCCGCCCCGGAGCACGTTGTCCATATAGGTGTATTTGCAGTAGGCGTCGAAGACCGGGTCGCCGGTGTGGGTGCGGATCACCCCGCACAGCTCGTCCGTGAGCGCCCGGGCCCGGGAAAGCTTGCTGTCGAACCAGGCGCCGTCCAGCGTCCGGGCGGCAAAGACCTCCAGCAGGGCGTGGTTTTCCACCTGGCCGATGATCTCGTTGACGGCCAGGCTCTGGCCCGGAGCTAGCGTCCGGGACGCGGCGAAAAAGGCGCAGGGCAGCAGGTTGGAGCTGTGCTGCTCCTTCGCCTGCACGCCGGCAAGGCCGCCCTGCAAAAATACCCGGGGCCGCTCCAGGGCGGTGTCATAGGCAAAAACGGCCTCCGGATCCGCCACCGCCGGCAGCAGCGCGCCGGTCTCGTCCAGACCCAGGGCAAAGTTGCCGCCCTCCACCACGCGCACCTGGGCGGTGTCGTCCATGCTGGCCCGCACTCTGTAATAGGGAACGCGCGCCTGCACGTCCTCCACCTGCATGGAGGCCTTGGCTGTCTGCAAGATGTGCTTGAGCGCCCGGTCGTTCACCCCGTAGGGGATGAGCTCCGGCATACCGTCCAGCAGCTCCAGCCGGCAGCTGTCCGCGCCGGTGTTGGTGACCGTCACCCGGCGCACAAGGGCTCCCAGCCGCTCCTCCGGCAGCACGAAGTAGTCCACCTGGGTGCGCAGACCGAAGGGCCGGTGGTGCTGCTCCAGATGCAGGGCGTTGCTCTCCACCGTCATGACGCCGTCCCCGTCCTGGAAGGGCTCAAAAAACTGCCCGTCCCGGCGCAGGAAGGTGCGAAAGCCGGTGCGCGCCGCCATGGCGTAGGCCCGGTGGGCCGGCAGAAACTCCATGATGGCGTGATCCTTGTTGTCCATGCCAAAGCTGACCACACCCTGGCCACGGTTGACATAATAACACCAAATGGGGATGCCCTTCACCCCGGCGATGCCCGGCAGGAAGCTGGCAAAGGGGGGATGCTGGGCGTAGTTCTCCATGCGGAACTGTGCGGAAGTCTCGTTCATGTCACACTCCTATTCCAGGTGCACGTCCAGCCGGTGGACGCGCTGTTGATCCAGCGCCTGCAGCGTCCGGCGGGACAGGAGAAGCCTGCCGCCGGTGAGGCTGACGGGCGCGCCGTCCAGCGCCGCGGCGCAGATCCGGTACTGCTCCGGCTGCCTGCGGCCGGGGTTGTGTATACATATATCCATCTGCTGTCCGGCAAAGGACAGCTCCAGCCGGGCAAGACCGGCGCTGTCGAACTGCTCCGGCATCAGCTGGGGGGCCACCTCCAGCGCGCCCAGCCGGCCGCGGACGCCAAAGACCTCCGCCACCGCCGTCAGCAGATACCAGCTGGCCGCCCCGGTCAGATAGTGGTACAGGCCCCGGCCGCCCCGGCCGAAATACTCCGGCAGGCCGGGCAGGATCTGGCTCCGGTCAAAGTCCATGGCCTGGCGGTAGAGGCTCTCCAGGCTTTTGAAGCCCTGGCGGGCAAAACCCCGGCGGTACAGGGCGTTGGCGTACATGACCGCCATGTGGGAGAACACGGCGCCGTTTTCCTTCTCCCCGTAGGCAAAGCCGAACATCCGGCCCATGGAACTGGCGAAGGGGGTGTTCAGCCGGTAGCCGCCGCAGGCGCCGTCGTAGAGGTAGGCGTCGGCGCTGTCGCAGATGGCGCGCACCTGCTGGTGCGCAGCCGTTCCGGCCATGACGGCGAATACCTGGCTGGTGAGCATCATCCGGCTCACCCCGTCCCGCTCTCCCTCCAGGGGGAGGCCGTCGTTGTCGTAGTAGCCGTTGAACCAGCCGTGGCCCCGGCTGTCGGTGACCCACTCGGTGCGCCGGATGTGCCGCAGAAGCCAGTCGCCCTTCTCCCGGAGGGAGGCGGCCAGACTGTCCGCGTCCAGCTCCGCGCGCCGGCCGCTGACGGCGTGGGTGCAGCCGTCCAGATACCGCTCCAGCAGCTGGGTCTTGGCGGGGACGGATTCATAGAGCTCCCGGCCTCCCTCCAGCAGGGGGAGCATCTGCTCCAGCAGGAGGACTTTGTCCTGGCCACGGGCGGCCCGGGCCTGGATAAGCCCGGCCAGATCCAGCAGGTTTTTGGCATAGGCGCTGGCGAAGGCCACGCTCTCGCCCCGCTGGCCGGCCATGTCCAGCGCGTCGTTCCAGTCCGCGTCCCGCAGCCGCAGGTGGTTGTGCTCCCCCACCTCCCAGAAGGCGGTCAGGTTCTGCACCAGAAGGTGCTCCAGCACCGTGCCCTGATACACGGCGCCCGTCTCGTCCAGCTGCCAGCTGTCCTCTGGGTTCCAGCGCCCGTCCACGGCGGCGCCCCGCTTGACCTGCCGGTCTTTGAAGTACCGCTGGGACTCGTCCAGTATGGCCAGGTCGCCGGTCTGGTCTATGTACAGCGCCGTGGTCATCATGGGCCACACCCCGTGATCCATCCACACCCGGGTGATGGCGTTCCGGTCGGCCTTGAACTGGCCGGGGCCCTCCCCGATGATGGTGGCGTTGGTGCCGTCGATGCGCACGCCGGCGAAATTCGCCAGCAGCATCTGCCGAACCGGCTCGGGGCGCATCAGCAGCAGCGCCAGGCAGTCCTGCCACAGATCCCGCCAGCCCCGGCCGCCCCGGCCGTAGTCGTGGTGGGGCAGGAAGGAGCAGCCGAAAATACGCCGCAGCTCCGGCTGGAAGGCCACCCAGGCCATGAAGCCGTCAAAATCCCTGTCGCCGGTGTGAAAGCGGATATTCACCTCGCCCTGCCAGAGGGCCTTGAGCCGCTCCCAGGCGCGGTATACGCCACCGCTGTCCCCGAAGCGCTCCGGGGGCGTGGGCTGCCGCTGATCCTTTCCGGTGACGGACAGCACGAGGGTGTACTCCCGGCTCTGACCGGGGGCCAGGGTGACGGCGGCAAAGCGCAGGCCCCCCAGGGCCTCCTGCCCGGCCACGGTATAGCCCGGCTCCACTCCCGGGTCGTCTTTCAAAAGCGCCTGGGGCCACTCCAGCGTCCCGCCCGGGCCGGCAAAGCCGTCCTGCTCCGGGTAAAACCGCACCGGCGGCGCGCCGTCCCCGTCCATGCCCAGCACGGCGTAGGTGCTGTCCCCGGGCTGGTGGCCCCGCTCGTCAAAGCAGAGGGTGGGGGTCACCGTCACCCCGTATTCGGTGACGGCGATCCGGTGCAGAAGGCTGGTCACATGCCGGTGATCCCGCAGGTTGTCCGCGCTGCGGCCGTAGATGGGCATGGCGGCCACGGGGGTGAAGGTCACGGGGCTGTCCGCAACGTTCGTCACGCGCACCTGGTGCACCTCCCCGTCCCCCTCCGGCAGGACGAAGGAGAGGATCTGCGCGCAAAATACGCTTCCTGTCCGGCGCACCCGCTGCCACATATAGCCGCCCTCCAGGGTGCAGGACTCCTCCCGGGCCGTGCCCATAAGGGCCGTCTGGGCGGCGGAGCTGCCCACGGCCGACCAGGGCGCGCCCTGATCCGGCACGCACCAGAAGTTGCGCCCCAGGCGGCTGGAAAACAGCTCCCCGATACTGACCGGCGGCAGCAGAAAGTGGTTCTGATCGGTCTTGGCGTCCCCGGCCAGATAGGGGCTCACCGCGCTTTTCAGGCCGGTCTGTCCGGCCAGGGGAAAGTAGAGCCCCCGGTACGCGCCGGCGTTTTCCAGCACAAAGCTCCCGTATTCGTCGGTGAAGCGGCAGCGCTGCATAAGCTATCCCTCCCGCGGCAGGCCGTTTTGATATGATCCTAAGCCTATATTACCGAAAGCGCCGGCGGAAGTTAAGGTGCTTTTTTTCTCCCAGGTCTCCACATTTTAGTTATAACAAAACCGGGGACGCAGGCGTGTCTGCGTCCCCGGATGGTCTTGGGCGGTTCAATCCTGCTGCGGCGGAGCGCTCTCCAGCTGCCGCAGCACGGGCCGCAGCAGCAGACAGTCCAGATAGCAGATGGCGGCAAATCCCACCAGCACCCAAATGGCGATGCTGTAGAAAAATACCCGCAGGGAGAAGCAGGCCAGCGCGGCGGGCAGGGCGTTGAGAACCACGATGCACAGGGTGCGGGGCAGCTTTGCCACGGCCAGGATCAGGGCGTTGAGAAGATGCTGGCGCAGGCTGTTCTCGTACCGGGCGATCAGGGGGAACACGTACCCGGCCGCGGCCAGGATCACCACCGTGAGAGAGCCCATCAGTATCCGCATCCCCATGGCCAGGCCGCCGGTGAAGTTGGCGTGGATGAGGAAGAAGTTATAGCCCATGGCACCCAGCAGCAGAAGCAGGATGAGCCAGGCGGCGGTGGCCTGCTTGAAGTTCTGCCGGAAGGCGTGGAAGAAGCTCTTGAACATCCCCGGCTCGGACTGGGTGAGGTACCCCTGGATCACCCGGATCATGGCCGTGAGGGCCGCCCCGGCGGTCACCACCGGCAGGGAGCACACCAGAAACAGCGCGTTGAGGACGATCAGGTCGCCTACCCGGCCCATGAAGCGCACCACGGGGTTGTCCATATCGAAGAGCTTTTTCACGGGGGCGTCCTCCTTCCGGGCGGTTCTGTCCTGGTTATTATAACAGCGCCGGGCAGTTCTGTAAATATAAAGACTAAACTAAAAAAACCGGACTGGTTTTATCCGGGGGCCTGTGGTATGTTGTTTGAGAAAGCCGCCGGGCCGCCCATGGCCCGGCAAAAGAGGAGGCCCTGCCGTGCAATACGGATATTTTGACGATAGCCGCAGAGAGTATGTCATCACCCGGCCGGACACCCCGGCGCCCTGGGCCAATTACCTGGGCTCGCCGGAATACGGGGCGCTGATCTCCAACAACGCCGGCGGCTACAGCTTCGCCCGCTCCGGCGCCAACGGACGCATTCTGCGGTACGTGTTCAACCAGTTCGACCAGCCGGGCCGATATATCTATCTGCGGGACAACGAGAGCGGTCAGTTCTGGTCCGCGTCCTGGCAGCCGGTGGGAAAGGATCTATCGGTTTACAAGAGCCAGTGCCGCCACGGCACCGGCTACACGAAGATGCTGGCCGATTACGACGACATCCACAGCGAGGCGGTGTACTATGTGCCCCTGAGGGGAAGCCACGAGGTGTGGGAGCTGACCGTGCGCAACGCGTCCGACCGGCCCCGGTCGCTGACCGTGACGGGCTACGCGGAATTTACCAACAACGGCAACTATGAGCAGGATCAGATCAACCTGCAGTATTCCCTTTTCATCACCCGCACCCTCTATGACCGCAACCGCATCCGCCAGCAGCTGCACGGCAATCTGGACGCGTTGGACGCGGCGGACACGGTGGACGAGAAGCGGGTGACGGAGCGGTTCTTCGCCCTGGCGGGGGCGGAGGCGTCCTCCTGGTGCGGGGACAGGGCGGCCTTTCTGGGGCCCTATCACGGCTACGGCGACCCGGTGGGCGTGACCAGCGGGGATCTGGGCGGGGCGCTCAACTATAACGGCAACAGCTGCGGGGCCCTGTCGGCGGTGCTGACGCTGGCGCCGGGGCAGAGCCGGACGGTGGCCTTCCTGCTGGGGGAGAAGTCCCCGGCGGAGAGCGCGGCGATCCAGGCGGCCTATGACGAGCCGGAGCCGGTGTGCCGCCGGGAGTTGGAGGAACTTGTCCGCCACTGGCACGGCCTGCTGGGCCGCTTTCAGGTAAAGACCCCCTGCCCGGCGTTCGACACCATGATAAACACCTGGAACGCCTACAACAGCTTCATCACCTTCACCTGGTCGAGGGCGGCGTCCTTTGTCTACTGCGGACTGCGCAACGGCTACGGCTACCGGGACACGGTGCAGGACATCCAGGGCGTCATCCACCTGGCCCCGGAGCAGGCGGGGGAGAAGCTCCGGTTCATGCTCTCGGCCCAGATGCACCACGGCGGCGGCCTGCCGCTGGTGAAGTTCACCCACGACCCGGGCCATGAGACGGGCCCGGAGGACGCCGATTACGTGCGCCAGACCGGACACCCCGCCTACCGGGCGGACGACGCGCTGTGGCTCTTTCCCACGGTGTATAAATATGTGGCGGAGAACGGCGACGCCTCCTTCCTGGACGAGGTGATACCCTTCGCGGATCAGGGGGAGGGGACGGTATACGAGCATCTGAAGCGGGCGCTGGCCTTCTCCATGGAGCACCTGGGCCCCCACGGGATGCCCGCGGGGCTCAATG
>CANQDL010000073.1 GCA_947591105.1 uncultured Oscillospiraceae bacterium | reverse complement strand
TTCACGCCGCCCAGATACTTCTCCAGCTTGGCCTGCTCGCCCATGAGCTTCATGACTTCCTTCTTGGGCAGCATGTCAAAGGTGCCGTCCTCGGCCATGCGCTTGAGCTGGTTGAGACGATCCACGCGGGTGCGCATGGTCTTGAAGTTGGTGAGCATACCGCCCAGCCAGCGGGCGTTGACGTAGTACTGCCCCACACGGGAGGCCTCCTCGGCCACCGCGTCATGGGCCTGCTTCTTGGTGCCCACGAACAGGATGGACTGGCCGTTCTCGGCCAGGGAGCGCACGAAGGCGTAAGCCTCCTCCAGCTTCTTGGCGGTCTTCTGCAGGTCAATGATATAGATACCATTGCGCTCCAGATAGATATACTCCGCCATCTTGGGGTTCCAGCGGCGGGTCTGGTGACCGAAGTGGACACCGGCCTCCAGAAGCTGCTTCATCGTTACTACTGCCATTACGTTTTTTCCTCCTTAATTTATTCAGTTTTTACCCTCCGGACGCCTCATCCTTGCGGCCATCCTCTCGGAACCGGGCCGTGCGTCAGCATCCGTGCGTAATAGGCAAGCGCGAATATTATAGCAGAGCGCGGTGCGCATTTCAAGTCTTTTTTACTTATATGTTGGGCTTTTTCGGCCTCTTTTCCCGGCGGATACCGTGCTCTGATTCCACCAGGATGATGTCGTCCCCCACCCGGCTGATGCACTCCCAGGGCAGGATATAATCCTCCTCCCGGCCGAACAGGCCCAGATACCTCGCCCTGCCCGGCACGATCAGCGCCGTGATCCGCCCCTCCGGGGACGTAAACTCCGCGTCGCACACATACCCCAGCCGCTGGCCGGTGTGCACGTTGATGACCTCCTTGTAGCGAAAATCCGAAAACCGGCTAAGCATACCCATCCCTCCCATAGACTGTATGCGAGGGCTGTCGAAACTATGCGCCGGAAATATTTTTATCGAAAATCAATAAATTTTTATTGACATTCGGTAACATCCACGCTATACTGGGGCCACATCGGAGGTGATTTGCAATGAAACAAAAAGAACTTTCCATCCTTTTGCGCATCGTGGTGATCCTGTGCTGCCTGGTGTGGCTGGTGTTTGCCAACTGGTTTGGCCGGATGCTGGGCCTGGCCGTCATGGAGGACGCCTACGTGGTGGCCTTTCCCCTGCTGCTGTGCCTGATGCTCCTGCCGCCGCTGCTGGTGTTCTGGGACGCCTGGAAAATCTTCACCCAGATCGGCAAAAACAACAGCTTCTGCGTGGAAAACGCCCGCCGCCTGCGGCGCATCAGCTTCTGCGCCCTGGCCGACACGGTGCTGGACGTGATCCTGCTGGTCTATGGGGTGATCCACCGGTTCCGGTTCGTGGCCAGCTTCGCCCCGGACGATATCATGAAGGAGCTGGGAGAGGATCTGTTTCTGGCTGCGGTTCGGTTCCTGTTCGTGGCCATCATCGGCGTGGCCATCACGGTTGCCGCGGCGGCGTTGAGCCATCTGACACTGAAGGCCGCCGACCTGCAGGACGAGAACGACCTGACCATTTGAGGAGCGCATTATGATTTATGTTAACCTTGATGTGATACTGGCCAAGCGGCATATGAGCTTGACCCAGCTATCGGAACGCATCGGCCTCACCATCGCGAACCTCTCCGTCCTCAAGACCGGAAAGGCCAAGGCTGTGCGGTTTTCCACCCTGGACGCCATCTGCCGGGCCCTGGACTGCCAGCCGGGGGACATCCTGGAATACAGGGAGGACGGGCAGGATGAATGAGGATAAGAAGGACAATATTATGGAAACTAACGTGCCGCCCCTTCCCCCGCCGCTGACCTGGCGGGACGGGGCCATCCCGGTACTGGCCGTCGCCCTGGCCTGGATCTTTTGGGCCTGCTTCGACCTGGAGCGGATAGACGACTACGGCCTGCCCCACGTCGGGATACTGATCCTGGTGTGCGCCCATTTCGCGGCGGTGCTGACGGTGCTGGGCAGGCGGGCGCGCTTTGACGCCGGAGGCCTTTTCTGCGCGGCGGCGGCCCTTGCCCTGGGGGTGAGCTGCGGGCTCTACAGCGCCGGGACGTTTTTGGTGCTCAACTGCTTCGTGATTCTGCTGGCAGCGGCCATGGCCACCTTCTCCCTGGCGGGCCGTGAGGACTGTGGCAGCGGCCGGGCCCTGTGGGACACGGTGTGCCTGAGCTGCGCCGCCCTCTTCACCCGCCTGGGCCGGCCCTTCCAGGCGTGGGGACGGGCCCTCCGGGGGGACAAGCGCCGGGCGGGCACGGCGGCGCTGGCGGTGCTCATCGCCCTGCCGGTGGTGGGGGCGGTGCTGTGGCTCTTGTCCAGCGCGGACGCGGTGTTTGGCAGCTTCTTCGCCCGGATCGACCTGTCCGCCCTGCCGGAGGACGCCCTGCTGCGGACGGCGCGGGTGGTGCTGCTGGCCCTCTTCCTGGCCTCCGCCCTGTACTTCATCCGGGAGCAGCCGCCCGCGCCCGCCCCGGAAAAGCCGGAGAGAGAGCGCCGGGCGGCCCTGTTCCTGCCGGTGACGGCGCTGCTGGATATAGTTTACATAATCTTTTGCTATGTGCAAATCAAATACCTCTTCGGCGGTGCGGAAGAGGCGTCCATGTCCGGCGGATGGGCGGAATATGCCCGTTCCGGGTTCTTTCAGCTGGTTACCATAACATTCATCAATCTGGGTCTGACCCTGTTGGCCGCGGACAGGCGCCGCTTTGCCGGCCGGGGCGGAAAGCCCCTCCGGGCGCTGCTGGGTCTGCTGCTGGCGCTGACGGCGGTGATCCTGGTCTCTGCCTTCTGGCGGATGCGGCTATACATCCTCGCCTTCGGCATGAGCGCGCTGCGGCTGCTGACCCTGTGGGCCATGGGATCTGTGTGTTTCGGCCTGCTGGCGGCGGCGTGGAAGCTGGCCCGGCCGGACGCCCGCTTTTTCCGGGCGGCGGGCGGCTTCGCGCTGGCGCTGTGGTGCCTGATGAATCTGGCCGGGCCCGGGCGGATGATCGCAAATTACAACGTGGATCACTACCTCTCCGGGGCCCTTACGGAGGTGGACGAGACCTATCTGCGCGCTCTGGGCCCCGACGCCCTGCCCGCTCTGGAGAAGCTGGACGAGGCCGGCGCGCTGGAGCAGCGGCATTTTCTTCTCCAGCTGCGGCTGGACAGGGAAAACTGGACGCCCTGGCCCCAGCGCACGCTATAACAAAAGATCCGCGCTCTTTCCATCTGGCAAGAGCGCGGATCTTTCATTTTATAACCGCCCTTCGGCGCGCCGCCGGAGGGTTTTTCTTACGCCCGCTCCCACAGGAGCATACTGTCCTCGAACCGGGCGGTCAGGCGGCCGGCGTCCATCAGCCAGGCCAGGTAGGAGCGCACCGTGCTGCCCGCCAGGGCGTACTGCTCAAAATCCATCACCAGGCCGAAGTCGGAAAAGAGCCCCTGCAAGATGCGCTCGAAGCTCTTCGGTTCCCGGCACAGGCCGATGATATGCTCGCCGATCTGGTTGACCGCGTCGATGTTGACCTGACACAGCTCGGACACGTCCTCCGCCGGTTCCGCGTGGGAGGGGATGAAGAGCGCGGCCTGCATGGTCTTGACCCTCTCCAGGGTCTGCAGGTAGGCGGCCACATCGTAGATAAAGCCGATCCGGTACTTCTCCAGGGTCTGGCGGCTGGACAGGCAGTCGGCCAGATACACCACCCCGTCCGGCGTGCGAAAGCCCACCATGTCGAAATAGTGGCCCGGCAGGGGGATCATCTCCCACCCCTCCGGCAGCACGTCCGCCGTCAGCGGCTCCGCGTCGCTGTCCTGGGCCAAGAGAAACTTGTGCCGCAGCGCCTTGCAGGGATACCCGCCGTAGAGGAAGGACGGCTCCAGCACCGGGTGGACGGTAAAGTCCCGCTCGATGCCCGGGGCGTAGATCCGGCAGCCGGTCTGGTTTTGCAGATACCGGTTGCCGCCGATGTGGTCGGCGTTGGAGTGGGTGTTGTATATGGCCCTCAGCCGCCAGCCGTTGGCGTCCAGGTGCTGCCGCACCTTTCGGCCCGCGTCCCTGTCATTGCCGCTGTCGATAAGGCACACGTCGCTGTCCGACACCCTGACCAGGCCGATCTTGGCCGGGCTCTGGATGTAATAGCAGCGCTCCGACGCCTGTACCAGCTCGTACATCCTCAGCCCTCCCCGCAGATGTCCGCGATGGCCTGGGCAAAGATCTTCACCGCAGTGAGCAGATCCTCCACGGGGATGCGCTCGTTGGCCCCGTGCATATGCACGTCCACCCCCGGCATCACCACGCCGAACGCCACGCCTCCGGGCACGTCGTGCACATAGGTGCCGCCGCCCATGGAGTAGCAGCCGCCCTGGCGGCCGGAGTAGGTCTCATAGCACCGGTTCAGCGTCTGGATAAACGCCCCCTCCGCGGGGGTATAGTGGGGCGGGATCATCTCCCCCTCCGGGACGAAACCCGCCGCGGTCATGGCGGCGTCCGCCACCGCCTTGCAGTTTTCTTCATTGGCGCACACCGGCACCCGGCAGTCGCACAGACCCTGCGCGCCGGTTTCCGTAAAGTCGATCATGGTGAAAGAGCATGTCAGCTCCCCGGTCACCCCGTCGGATTGGGCGATGCCCAGGGCCCTGCCGTAATAGTCCCCGTGGGGCAGCAGCTTATCCAGCGCCCGCAGCGTTTTTGTGCTCTCGCACGGGGCCAGGGGCAGGCCGCACAGCACCCGGATCAGCGCCGTGTTGGCGTTGACGCCGGTCTCCGGCATGGCCGCGTGGCAGCCCTTGGCCGTCAGGGTGAGCTTCACGCCCCCCTCGGCCTGCTCCGCCTGGACGGTTGCGCCCAGCTCCGCCGCCAGAGGCGTGGCGGCCGCCAGCAGGTCGTTTTTCTCCATCCCCGCGATCAGGGCGCTGGCCTGGCCGGGCACCACGTTCACCCGAAAGCCCCCGTGCAGCTCTGTCAGCCGGGGAAGGGCCGTCTCCGGCTCCCAGGTCTTGCGAAAAGAGAGCCGGTAAAAGCCCTTCTCGGCGTTGCACACGGGAAAGTCCGAGTCGGGGGTGAAGGTGTGGGGCGCGGGCTTCACCGTGCGGTAATAATAGGCCACGTCGCTGGAGCCGTTTTCCTCGTCGGTGCCCAGGATGAGCCGGCACCGGCCATTCACCGGCAGGCCCAGCTCCTTTACGCACCGCATGGCGTACAGCGCCGCCACAGCGCCGCCCTTGTCGTCCGCCACCCCCCGGCCGTAGATGCAGCCGTCCGGCTTCACCACCGGCTGGAAGGGATCGGTGTCCCACCCGTCGCCGGGGCCCACCACGTCCAAGTGAGCCAGCACGTCCAGTACGGGAGTCTCGGGGCCCATGTCCGCCGTCATCACCCGGTCGCCGTGGTTGGTCACCCGAAAGCCGTACCCGGCGCACATCTCCATCGCCCTTTCCAGCGCCGCCCTGGGCCCGGCGCCATAGGGCGCGCCCTCCCGGGCAGGGCCCGCGGTGCTGTCTATGCTGCAAAGATCCGTCAGATCCTGCAAAAACCCGTCCCGGTGGCCGTCCACCCAGGACACGATCCGCTCGTTCTTTTCCATATATACGCTCCTTTCCGCCACAGGGCGGCAGTCATTGGCATCATTGTAACAGCATTTGCAAATGATTTCCACCTCTGGTATAATCTTTTTACGATTTTGTGAGGTGGCGGTATGAATATCTGTCTGTTCGGATCGGCCCGGGACACGGTGCCGGAGGTTTACATAACAAAAACAGAGGAACTGGGTCAGGCCATGGCCCGCCGGGGACACGGCCTGATCTTCGGCGGGGGCGCCCACGGGATGATGGGCGCGGCGGCCCGGGGCGTCCACAGACTGGGCGGGCGCATCGTCACGGTGGCGCCGGACTTCTTCCAGAGGCCGGGTGTGCTGGTGCCCTATGCGGACGAGCAGATCATCACCCCCGACATGGGCTCCCGGAAGGCGGCCATGCTGGCCCGGGCGGACGCCTTCATCGCCGCACCGGGCGGCGTGGGCACCCTGGACGAGCTCTTTGAGGCGGTCACCCTGGTCTCCCTGGAGAAGCACGCCGGGCCGGTGGCGCTGTACAACGTGGCGGGCTTTTTCGACGGGCTGCTGGCATTTCTCCAGAAGGCCCAGCGGGAGGATTTCTTCCTGCCCGGCTTGCTGGAAAGCGTGGGCATGTTTGACGCGCCGGAGCCCCTTCTGGACTGGCTGGAGGCCGCCGTCCCCTGAACCGAAAACGCAGCGACCCCCGGAGGACTTCTCCTCCGGGGGCTTATCATGCTGTTTTCGGTTTATTCCTCCGGCGCGTCGTCAGAGCCCCCGGTATCAACGACCGGCTCCTGTGTGACGACGGGCGCTTCCGTGATGACAGGCGCCTCCGTGATGACTGGCGCTTCCGTGATGACTGGCGCTTCCGTGATGACAGGCGCTTCCGTGGCGACAGGCATGTCCGTGGCGACGGGCACATCCGTGGCGACAGGCACGTCCGTGGCGACGGGCACATCCGTGGCCGGAGGCACCGTGGGCACGGAGCCGTCCGGCGGCTGCACGCTGGTGCCCGGATCGGGCGTAATGCCAGGCTCTTCAGGAGAGCCGGGCTCCGCGGTGCTGCCGGGCTCCACCGGCGCGCCGGGATCGGGCGTGGTGCCAGGCTCCTCTGTGGCGACCGGCTCCTCCGTGGCGCTGGGGTCTACGGTGATGGTAAACTCATAGTTGTACGTCTGTCCCTCATAGGTCGCCGTGACCGTGTAGCCGACCACGTTGCCGGCCTCGTCCAGGATAGGCGTCCAGGTGGTCATCATGGGGATCAGATCCTCGCCCACCTGCATGAAGGCGGTGCCATCCACCTCCGTGGGCCAGACGATGTTGGCAGCGTCGCCGCCGAAGATGTCGATATCGTCCTGAGGCGGCACAGTGTATGTATCGCCTGGGAAGATGTAGCGCACGCCGGACTTGCCCCGGGGCCACTTGAACATATCCATGCCATACCGCCGGTGGGTTCGGCCGTGGGCGCCTGTACGGAACGCCCAGTCCAGCTCCGTGTCGTAGATATACTCCACCCCGTCCTCGTCGATCATGACCCACGCGTGCAGGCCGTTGGTGTCGAACACGCCGCCCGCGATGGGATAGGCCTGATAGCCCAGCCGCCGGGCCAGGTGCAGGAACGCCGCCGCCCAGTAATAGCAGCTGCCCTTGTGCTCCCGGAGCATGATCTTGCCGGCGGTGATGGTCCAGTTGGTGCTCCCCCGGGGCCAGCCGCCGTCCTTACGGGGCATGTAGTCGAAGTCGGTGCGGGTGATGTAGTTGAAGGCCTCCCGCAGCTTCTCCTCGTTGAGCAGGTTCTCGGTCTTGCCCTGGATGATGGGCTCCATGATGGCATTCACCATGGCGTCGATCTCCTCGTCGCCGGAGGAGAACCGGCCGTTGGCGTTGAACCACAGGTAGCCATAGTCATAGTTGGTCACATAGGGCCCGTCCTTCTTCTCCACGTAGAACATGGAGCCGTCGAACTCCTTCAGCCCCGGCACGTTGCGCTGGACGAAGTAGCCGTCCTCATCCACATAATACAGTCCGTCGGTCACCAGACCGTCCTCGATCGTATGGAAGCCCTTCTCAAAGTAGTCCAGGGTCAGCTGCTCGCCCACGTGGCACAGCTTGTCGTCAACAAGCACGAAGCCCGGCTTGGCGCCCTCGACCTCGCCCAGGATGTACGCAAGCAGGTCGTTTTTCGCGACCACGTCTATGATGTCGTAATAGGCCCAATACCAGCGGGACACGTCCTCCAGGGGGGATATGGGGTAGACCAGATTGATGGCCATCTTGTTGGGCGTGCGGCCCATGGCCCGGTTCACCAGCACGGCCGTCTCCGCCCGGGTCACCGGGTAATCGGGGTAAAACCCGCCGTCCTCATAGCCGGAGATCCAGCCCAGGGTGGTTGCCGCGGCCACCTGGCCGATGGCCCAGTGCTCCGCCGTCACGTCGGGGAACGCCAGCGCCATCACCTCGTCCACGTCCAGGAGCCTGCACAGCACCGTCAGCATCTCGCTGCGGGTGATGGGCGTGTCGGGGCGGAAGGTACCGTCTCCATAGCCGTTCATAATGGCCAGGGAGGACACCTTCTGCACCGCGTCATAGTACTCGCTGCTCTGGGGCACGTCGCTGAAATCAAAGCCGTCCCCCGCCTCCGAGTCGGGCGCCAAAAACGCGCAGGCGATCTGGGCAGCTTGGCCACGGGTCACGTACTCATCCGGGCGGAACAGGCCGTTGTCGTCCTGCATGAAGTGGATGTGGGTGGTCTGCACGCTCACCGGCCCGGTCACGTAAAAATTCATATCCCCCGACACGGCCAGGGTGCTGAAGTCCACCACATCGCCCTTCTCGTCCCGCCAGATCTGCTCCTGGGGATACTCTGTCACCAGGCCGCCGGCCTGCACAGACGACTGCTGCAGCACCATGCCGTCCTCCTCATAGAAGGTGACGGTATAGTACTGACCGCCGCCTCCCGCGCCGGCGCTGCTCCCGTCATCCGTCTGGCGGCCCTCCGCCGCCTCCCGGCTGATGCAGGACGCAAACAGGCACAGCAGTAAACTCAAACTGATCAATATCACAGCGTACAGGCGTCTCATCGTTTTCCTCCGCTATCGACACAGGAATCTGCCAGGCAGTTCCCGCTGTTTCTACAATCAAGTGCATATTATAACACACTTATACTTCAATTGCCATAGTCACAATAAACAATGTATTCCAGAATAATGGTTTCCCGCTGTTTTTTCTTTCCATTGCTGTGAAAACGTGGTATAATACGTCATAGTGCCGCCGGGCGGCAGCACCGGACAACACCGTATAAAAGGCGGCGCGGGCGCGTTCATGTACGGCTGATATTATACCCTATACGGCCGCTCTATTTGTGAACAGTCTATTATTTTCACTTGAGGAAGGCGATATACATGACAAGAATCGACATCTTCTCCGGCTTTCTGGGCGCTGGAAAGACCACTCTCATCAAAAAGCTGCTGGCCGACGGCTATGCCGGACAAAAGCTGGTTCTCATCGAAAATGAGTTCGGCGAGATCGGCGTGGACGGCGGCTTTTTGAAGGACGCGGGCGTCATCGTCAACGAGCTGGAGTCCGGCTGCATCTGCTGCAGCCTGACCGGCGACTTCCGGAAGGCTCTGCGCATGGTCACCGACCAGTACCACCCCGACCGTATCATCATCGAGCCCTCCGGCGTGGGCAAGCTGTCCGAGATCGTGGCCGCCGTCCAGTCCGCCGGGGATCAGTTCGTGCTGGGCGGACTCACCACCGTGGTGGACGCCTCCAAGGCGAAGATGTACATGAAAAACTTCGGCGAGTTCTTCAATAACCAGGTGCAGTCCGCCAACTGCATCGTGCTGTCCCGCACCGCCGGGATGAGTCAGGAGAAGCTGGCCCAGGCCGAGGCCCTGCTGCGGGAGAAGAACCCGGACGCGGTCATCGTCTCCACCGACTGGGACGCCCTCACCGGCGCGCAGATCCTGGACGCCATCGACCGGAAGAGCTCCATCTCCGCAGAGCTGGCCGCCCTGCTGGAGGAGCACTACCGGGAGGAAGAGGAGGAAGAGGAAGAAGAGGACGACGAGCACGAGTGCTGCCATCACCACCATGATGATGACGACGATGACGACGAGCATGAATGCTGCCACCATCACCACGACGACGATGACGATGACGATGACGACGAGCACGAGCACCATCATCATCACCATCATCACCATCATCACCATCACGGCCATGATGCGGACGAGGTGTTCCAGAGCTGGGGCGCGGAGACCTCCAAGCAGTACACCGCCGACCAGATCGACGCCATCCTGGACGAGCTGGGCCGGGAGTCCTCCTACGGCCTGGTGGTTCGCGCCAAGGGCTACGTGCCCGCGCCGGACGGCACATGGGTGCACTTTGACTACACCCCCGGCGAGAAGAACATCCGCACCGGCCCCGCCAATGTGGCCGGCCGCCTGTGCGTCATCGGCGCGCAGCTGAACGAGCACGCTGTGAAGGAGCTGTTCGGACTGTGAAGCAGATACCAGTCTACCTGTTCACCGGCTTTCTGGAGGCCGGCAAGACGAAGTTTATCCAGGAGACCCTCCAGGATCCCCGGTTCAACCAGGGGGAGCGCACGCTTCTGCTGCTGTGCGAGGAGGGCGTGGAGGAATACGAGCCGGACAGTTTTTCCGGCCACAACGTGTTCATCGAGACCCTGGACAGCGAGGAGGATATCCAGGCGCCCGCCCTGGAGGCCCTGCAGAAAAAGCACCGGGCGGAGCGGGTACTGGTGGAGTACAACGGCATGTGGATGCTGGACAGTCTCTACCAGCGGATGCCCCAGCCCTGGGTGGTGGCGCAGGAGTTCCTCTTCTGCGACGCCAACACCTTCATCAGCTACAACGCCAATATGCGCCAGCTTGTATACGACAAACTGCGCAGCTGTGAGCTGGTGGTGTTCAACCGCTGCAAGCCGGACGCGGACAAGCTGGAGATGCACAAGATCGTCCGGGCGGCCAACCGCCGGTGCGACATAGCCTACGAGGCGCCCGACGGCTCGGTGGAGTACGACGAGATAGAAGACCCCCTCCCCTTCGATCTGGAGGCCCCGGTGGTGGAGATCCGGGACGAGGATTACGCCCTGTTCTATTCCGACCTGTCCGAGGACTTCACCAAGTACGACGGCAAGACCCTGCGCTACAAGGGCATGGTGGTGAAAAGTCCCCGTCTGGCCTCGGACAGCTTCGTCTTTGGCCGGCAGCTGATGACCTGCTGCGCCAACGACATCCAGTTCACCGGCCTCATCTGCCGCTGGCCGGAGGCGGCCAGCCTGTCCAAGGGCCAGTGGGTCACCGTCACCGCCCGCGTGGAGGTGAAGTGGCACAAGGGTTACGGAAAGAAGGGCCCGGTGCTGGATGTGGAAAAGCTGGAGCCCACCGATCCCCCCGCCCAGCCGGTGGCTACGTTCTATTAAGACGAAAAACCGCCGGATTTGTTCCCGATATTTTTTGGAAAAAGCCTCCCCTGTGTAAGGGGAGGTAGCCGCTCTATAGGGTTCCCAAAAGGCATGCCTGCCTTTTGGGAAGAGGAGGAGCCGCGAGCCATTCGAGCCATGCCGCTTGCGGCATGGAGAGACTTGGCTGCACGTGCTCCGACGAGGCGGAGGGGTTGTTGCAGTAGCTGCACACCTGAACAGAACGACAATCCCCCAGTCAGCGCTTCGCGCTGCCAGCCCCCTTTACACAAGGGGGCCAATATAAAGTAAGGGCGCGGTTTACACCGCGCCCTTGCTATTTTGTTTGCTCTCAGACCAGTTCGATGACGGCCATCTCGGCGGCGTCACCCCGGCGGTGGCCGGTGCGGGTGATGCGGGTATAGCCGCCGTTGCGGTCGGCATACTTCACGGCCAGTTCGTCAAAGACCTTCTTGGCCACATCCTCCCGGGTGATGAACTTCAGCGCCAGGCGGTAGTTGGCCAGGCCCTTCTTCTTTCCCAGGGTGATCATACGCTCG
>CANQDL010000072.1 GCA_947591105.1 uncultured Oscillospiraceae bacterium | reverse complement strand
CCCAGGGCGTTGGCCGCGGCCTTGGCACAGGCAAGGCTGGCGCCCAGCATGGCGTTGGCGCCCAGACGGGTCTTGTTGGGGGTGCCGTCCAGCTCAATGAGGATCTTGTCGATGGCCGGCTGATCCAGTACGTTCAGCCCCTGCAGAGCCTCGGCGATCTCGGTGTTCACGTTCTTCACAGCGGTGAGAGTGCCCTTGCCCAGGTAACGGCCCTTGTCGCCGTCACGCAGCTCGCAGGCCTCGTGCACGCCGGTGGAGGCGCCGGAGGGCACAGCCGCACGGCCAACAGTGCCGTCGTCCAGAGTGACTTCCACCTCAACGGTGGGGTTGCCGCGGGAGTCCAGGATCTCCAGGGCCTTTACGTCAACGATCTCAAAGTAGTCTTTCATGATATTCTCCTTAAAAAATATTGTACAGTTTTTTGCTTACAAAGGTCAATTTTCGATCAGGCACTCGCCTGTCATTTTTTCCGGCTGGGAAAGGCCCATCAGATGGAGCATGGTGGGCGCGATGTCCGCCAGCCGGCCGGGATGGAGCTTCACCTCTCCCGCGCCGCACACGATAAACGGCACGGGGTTGGTGGTGTGGGCCGTGTGGGGCGCGCCGTCCTCGGCGCGCATCTTGTCGGCGTTGCCATGGTCGGCGGTGACAAGCAGCACGCCGCCCATCTTCTCCACAGCAGCCCAGACCCTGCCCACGCAGGCGTCCACGGTCTCCACAGCCTTCACCGCCGCCTCCATGACGCCGGTGTGGCCCACCATGTCACAGTTGGCCAGGTTCATGATCACCGTGTCATACGCGCCGGATTCGATCCGCTCCACCGCCTTGGCGGTGACCGTCTCCGCGCTCATCTGGGGGATCAGGTCGTAGGTGGCATACTCCTTGGGGGACGGCACCAGCACCCGATCCTCGCCGGGATAGGTGCGCTCCACGCCGCCGTTGAAGAAGAACGTCACATGGGCGTACTTTTCCGTCTCGGCGATGCGAAGCTGGCTCATACCGGCCTGGCTGACGATCTGGCCAAAGGTATCCTCCAGCACCTCCGGCGGGAAGGCGATGGGAAGCTCCGTCATGGCCTCGTCGTACTGGGCAGTGCACACATAGTTCACGGGGAAATGCCCCTTGGGCAGCTTAAAGCCGTCGAAGTCCGGTTTCATCAGCGCCCAGGTCATCTCCCGGGCCCGGTCGGGCCGGAAGTTGGCAAAGATCACGCTGTCGCCGGCCTGGATCATGCCCTGGGGATCGCACACCACCGGCTCCACGAACTCGTCCGTGACGCCCGCGGCGTAGCTGTCGGCCACGGCCTTCACCGGGTCGGGCTCCTGGGCGCCCTCGCCGCAGACGATGGCGCGGTAGCCCTTCTCCAGCCGCTCCCAGCGCTTATCCCGATCCATGCCCCAGAAGCGGCCCTGGATGGTGGCGATCTGGCCGTAGCCTATCTGGGCGCAGTGGTCGGCCAGCATCTGCACGTAGCCCTTTCCGGAGGAGGGCGGCACGTCCCGTCCGTCCAGGAAGCAGTGGACATAGCACTGCTTCACGCCCCGCTTTTTGGCCATATCCACCAGGGCGAAGATGTGCTTGATGTGGCTGTGCACGCCGCCGTCGGACAGCAGACCCAGCACATGGACAGGATGGCCGGTTCCGGCCGCCGCGTCCATGGCCTGGCAGTAGGCGGGGTTGGCGAAGAAGCTGCCGTCGTCCACCGCCCGGCTGATCCGGGGCAGGGGCTGGAACACCACCCGGCCCGCGCCGATGTTGGTGTGGCCCACCTCGGAGTTGCCGATCTGCCCGGCGGGCAGCCCCACGTCCTCCCCGCTGGCTTGCAGCTGGGTGTGGGGAAACTGGGCGAAAAGCCCGTCCAGAACGGGGGTCTTGGCCACGGAAATGGCGTTATAGTCCGACGCCGGGGCCAGGCCGAACCCGTCCATGATGAGAAGTACGGTGGGTTTCTTATCCTTCATTGGCCGCACCGATGATGTCCGCAAATTCCGGCTTCAGACTGGCGCCGCCGATCAGGCCGCCGTCGATGTCGGGCTGGGCCAGCAGCTCCTTGGCGTTCTTGCCGTTCATGCTGCCGCCATAGAGGATCTGCACGCCGCAGGCCAGCTCCGCCCCGTACAGGTTCGCCAGCACGCCCCGGATGTAGCCGCAGACCTCCTGGGCCTGCTCCGCCGTGGCGGTGCGGCCGGTGCCGATGGCCCAGATGGGCTCATAGGCGATGACGACCTTCTTCATCTCCTCGGCGGAAATGCCCTCGAGACCGCCCTTGATCTGGCTCTCCACGAAGGACAGGGTCACGCCCGCGTCCCGCTGCTCCAGACTCTCGCCGCAGCACATGATGGGGGTGATGCCCGCGCCCAGCAGGGCCTTGAGCTTGGCGTTCACCAGCTCGTCGCTCTCGGCATGATAGGCCCGGCGCTCGGAGTGGCCGATGATGCAGTAATCCACGCCCAGGTCGGCCAGCTGCGCGGCGGAGACCTCGCCGGTATAGGCGCCCTTGTCATGGGCGGACACGTCCTGGGCGCCCACCTTCACCTGGCTGCCGGCCAGAGCGGCCTTCAGCGCGGGGATCAGGGGGAACGGCGCGCACAGCGCGGAGGACACGCCCTCCGCCAGCTTCGCGCCCGGCTCCAGGCCCTGCCAGTAGGCAGGGATCTGGGAGGCCAGCATATTCATTTTCCAGTTGCCCGCTATGAGGGCATTGCGATTTTTCTTATCCATATCCTTCTCCTTACGCGTCCTGCAGGGCGGCCACGCCGGGCAGCTGCTTGCCTTCCAGGAACTCCAGGGAAGCGCCGCCGCCGGTGGAGATGTGGGTGATCTTGTCGGCAAAGCCCAGCTGCTCCACCGCAGCCGCGCTGTCGCCGCCGCCGATGATGCTCACGGCGCCGGACTCAGCCACGGCGCGGGCCACGGCGCGGGTGCCCTCGGCGAACTTATCGAACTCGAACACGCCCATGGGGCCGTTCCAGACCACAGTGCCGGCGCCCTTGACGGCCGCGGCGAACTTCTCCCGGGTCTTCTCGCCGATATCCAGGCCCTGCCATCCGGCGGGGATCTGGTCGGAGGGGACGGTCTTGGCCTCCGCGTCGGCGGCGAAGGTCTTGGCCACCACGGTGTCCACAGGCAGCAGCAGCTCCACGCCCTTGGCCTTGGCGTCGGCGATCATCTTCTTGGCGAACTCCACCTTGTCCTCCTCCAGCAGGCTGTCGCCCACCTCGTGGCCCTGGGCCTTGATGAAGGTATAGGCCATGCCGCCGCCGATGATGATCTTGTCGGCCTTGGTCAGCAGGTTCTCGATCACGCCGATCTTGTCGGAAACCTTGGCGCCACCCAGGATGGCCACGAAGGGACGGGCGGGATCTTCCAGCGCCTTGCCCATGATGGACAGCTCCTTGCCGATCAGGAAGCCGGACACGGCGGGCAGATAGTCCGCCACGCCGACGGTGGAGGCGTGGGCACGGTGCACGGTGCCGAACGCGTCGGACACATACAGCTCCGCCATATCGGCCATGGCCTTGGCGGTGGCGGGATCGTTCTTGGTCTCGCCCTTCTCAAAGCGGGTGTTCTGCAGCAGCATGATCTCGCCGGGCTTGAGGGCCGCGGCCTTGGCCTGGGCGTCGGGGCCGATCACGTCGTCGGCCAAAATCACCGGCTTGCCCAGCAGCTGGCTCAGCCGCTCGGCCACAGGCTCCATGCGCAGCGCGTCCAGGGACTTCTTCCACTTCTCCTCGGTGAGGGTGGCGGGGTCTTTCCCCTTCTCGGTCTGCTTCTTCACCCATTTCTCAAAGCTGGCCTCGGGCTTTCCCAGATGGGAGCAGGCGATAACGGCCGCGCCGTTGTCCAGCAGGTACTGAATGGTAGGCAGGGCGGCACGGATACGCTTGTCGTCCTTGATGGCCCCGGTCTGCTTGTCCTGGGGGACGTTGAAGTCGCAGCGAAGCAGCACCTTCTTGCCCTTGACGTCTACCTGGGTCACATTTTTCTTGTTGTAGTTCATGTGTCTATACCCTCCATAAAATGGTTTTTTAATAAATTTCACTGTCCGCGCCCACGGCCATGATGCCCCGATCCAGCAGACCGGGAAATCCCTGCTGCCGCAGGGCCTCATACAGGATGATGGATGCGGAGCTGGCCAGATTCAGGCTCCTGGCCCGGGCCCTCATGGGGATGCGCAGGCACCGGTCGCGGTAGCGCTCCATCAGCTCCTCCGGCAGGCCGGACGTCTCCCGGCCGAACATCAGCGCCGCGTCCTGGCCGAAATCGGCCTGGGCATAGCTGCGGGGCGCCTTGGTGGACAGAAGCCACAGGTTCCCGTCCCCGTTCCGCCGGAGATATTCCTCCACATTCTCATACACATGTACGTCCACCAGGTGCCAGTAGTCCAGCCCCGCCCGCTTCACCGCGGCGTCGGATATGTCAAAGCCCAGGGGCTTTATCAGGTGCAGGCTGGCGCCGGTCGCCGCGCAGGTGCGGGCGATGGCGCCCGTATTCTGGGGGATCTCCGGGGCGTAGAGAACGATGCTGTTCATAGGGAAAGCTACTCCGATTCACTGCCTGTATTGGACGGGAAAAACAACGCCAGCGGCGCTATTTTTCCAGTTTGTACATACTCATTTATTATATACCATCTCCGGGTTTTTTCAAGGAAAACTTTCTCTCCCCATAATAATTGTTGAAAATCATGAAAACTTCCGCTATAATACTGCCGCGAGGTGATCATATGGAGATATTATATATTGTTGTCCCCTGCTACAACGAGGCGGACTGCCTGCCCCAGACCGCCCCGGTGTTCCGCCGGAAGCTGGACGAGCTGGAAAAGTCCGGGATCATCTCTGCCGAGAGCCGCATCCTGCTGGTGGACGACGGCTCCGTGGACGGCACATGGGACGTGATCCGCTCCCTGCATGAGAGCGACCCCGCCTTTGTGGGCCTGCGCCTGTCCCCCAACCGGGGCCACCAAAACGCGGTGATGGCGGGCCTGATGGAGGCCAAGACCCGGGCCAGCGTCACCATATGCATGGACGCCGACCTGCAGGACGACATCAACGCCATGAACGGCATGATGGAAAAATACGCCGAGGGCTTTCCCATCGTCTGCGGCGTGCGCACCAGCCGGGCCACCGACACCTTCCTCAAGCGTGTCACCGCCCAGGGCTACTACGCGCTGATGAATCTATTTGGCGCCAAGATCATCTATAACCACGCCGATTACCGGCTGATGGACAAGACCGCCCTGGAAAAGCTCTCCCTCTACCATGAGGACAACCCCTTCCTCCGGGGCCTGGCCACTCGCCTGGGTCTGCCCATCGCAACGGTGGAGTATAAGCGCACGCCCCGGGTGGCCGGCGAGAGCAAATATACCCTGAAAAAAATGATGAATCTGGCCATGCGGGGCTTCACCTGCGCCCGCTGCAAGCCCCAGGACACCCCCCGTCCCCCAGATCCGCACATCGCAGAGCGGCTTTTTTCGTGAATATTTATCCCCTTTCCCTCGGGAAAGGGGTTTTGTTTTGTATATGTTGCAAGAACATTCATAGTTATGCAAAAATTGATGAATAATCTGTTGTGTATTCACTTTTGGTGGCTTATAATCCAACCATCGACCGACACACGGTTCACAAAAAAACCAATCATAACGGAAGGATGGAATTTGAAAATGAAGAAGATCATTGCGATGCTGCTGGCTCTGACCATGGTGCTGTCCATGGGCGCCCTGGCCTTTGCCGCCGGGGACGGGGAGGACGCCGAGGTTCCCGAGCTGCCCGATTACCTGAAGGATCTGGATCTGCCCGAGTTCACCACCATTGAGGAAGGCAAGCTCATCATGAGCACCAACGCCCAGTTTCCCCCCTATGAGATGGTCGCCGACGAGGGCAAGGGCTTTGCCGGCATGGATTTCGCCGGCATTGACGTGGAGATCGCCTGGTACCTGGCGCAGGCCACCGGCCTGGAGCTGGTGATCGACGACATGGAGTTTCCCTCCGCCCTGATCGCCGTGCAGGAGAACAAGAGCGACATGATGCTGGCCGGCCTGACCTACAACGAAGAGCGCGACGAGGTCATGGACTTCTCCACCCCATACGCCAACGGCGTGCAGGTGGTCATCGTCCCCGAGGATTCCGAGATCGAGACCATTGACGACCTGGCCAACGCCGAGATGATCGGCACCCAGAGCGGCACCACCGGTTACATCTATTGCTCCTACTCCCCCGAGGACGGCGGCTACGGTGAGGATCACGTCACCGCTTACGACAACGGCGCTACCGCCGTGCAGGCCCTGCTCAACGGCCAGATTGACGCCGTGGTCATCGACGACGGCCCCGCCAAGGAGTATGTGGCCGCCAACCCCGGCCTGAAGATCCTGGACACCGAGTTCACCAACGAGGATTACTGCCTGGCCGTGGATCAGGACAACACCGACCTGCTGGAGGCCCTGAACACCGTCCTGGAGACCATGATCGAAAATGGCCTTGTGGACGAGATCGTCTCCCACTACGTCAGTGCCGACGAGGCTGAGTAAACATCCGCTTTCAAAAGGGCGGCCCAATGGCCGCCCTTTTTCCCTATTTTTTGAAATGAGGTAAGCGCATATGGATATCGCCGGTCTTTACGAGACCCTTTCGGCTATACCGGCAGCCGATCTGAGCGGGTGGCAGAGCTTTTTCCTGAAGTTCTACCGTGCCTGGTTCATGAACGGCCGCTGGGTACAGTATTTTGAGGGGCTGCTGGCCACCATCGAGGTGACGGTCATCGCCCTGGCCATCGGCGTGGTGCTGGGCGTGCTGGTGGCCATGGTTCGCACGGCCTACGCCCAGCGGCGGCCGGGCACCCACAATCCCATCCTGGCCGTCATTGATTTCATTTTCAAGATCTATGTGACCATCATCCGGGGCACCCCCATGATGGTGCAGCTGCTGATCATGGGCTTTGTGGTCTTCTCCTCCAGCCGGAACTTCACCCTGGTAGGGGCGCTGACCCTGGGCATCAACTCCGGGGCGTACGTGTCCGAGATCATTCGGGGCGGGCTCATGAGTCTTGACCCCGGCCAGGCGGAGGCCGGCCGCTCCCTGGGCCTGAATTACATCCAGACCATGTGGCACATCGTCATCCCCCAGGCATTCAAGACCATCCTCCCCTCCCTGGGCAACGAGTTCATTGTCCTTTTGAAGGACACCTCCCTCATCAGCGTCATCGGCGGCAAGGAGGTCGTCTACTTCGCCCAGGCCATCGTCGCCCGGACATACGAGGCCATGTTCCCCTACATCATCACCGCGGTCATGTACCTCATCATGGTGATGGCATTCAGCTACCTACAGAGCATCCTGGAAAGGAGGCTGCGCGCCAGTGATAGACGTTAAGCATCTGACAAAATCCTTCGGTGACCATGTGGTTCTCAAGGACATCACCGACCACATCTACCCCGGTGAGAAGGTGGTCGTGATCGGCCCCTCCGGCTCCGGAAAGAGCACCTTCCTGCGGTGCCTGAACCTGCTGGAGACCCCCAACGGCGGCACCATCACCTTCAAGGGCGTGGACATCACCGACCCCAAGAGCGACATCAACAAGCACCGCCAGAAGATGGGCATGGTGTTTCAGCACTTCAATCTGTTCCCCCACATGACCATCATGAAAAACCTGACGCTGGCCCCCATGAAGCTGCTCAAAAAGTCCAAGACCGAGGCGGAGGCCAAGGCCATGGAGCTGCTGGGCCGGGTGGGTCTGGCCGACCGGGCCGGCTCCTATCCCAGCCAGCTGTCCGGCGGACAGAAGCAGCGCGTGGCCATCGTCCGGGCCCTGTGCATGGAGCCGGAGGTCATGCTCTTTGACGAGCCCACCTCCGCCCTGGATCCGGAGATGGTGGGCGAGGTGCTGGACGTGATGAAGTCCCTGGCCGACGACGGCATGACCATGGTGGTGGTCACCCACGAGATGGGCTTTGCCAAGGAGGTGGGCGACCGGGTGCTGTTCATGGAGGACGGCATCATCATGGAGCAGGCCGCGCCGGCGGAGTTTTTCGCCAATCCCAAGACCGAGCGCGCCCAGGCGTTCCTGGCCAAGGTGCTGTCCTGAACCAGGCCCTGCCAGGAAAGGAAGAGAACGGTTTCTTCATTCGTTTTAATGACTAAAAAGCTAAAACCGTTCCCCCGTCATTCCGCACAATTATCACAAACATGCTTTGGGCACATTGACATTTTCTTTCCCACACTCTATATTTAACCTAAACTTCTGTTTTCACCTGGGGCTACCGCCGCAGTGGAATAAAAACTTCAAGAAAGAGGTATGAAAAAATGAAACACACTGCCAGGAAAATGCTCACCTTCGTGATGGCCCTGACCCTGCTGGTCAGCCTGTGCTCTGTTTTCGCTCTGGCTGACGACGGCGCCTTCAAGGTAGGCGGCACCGGCCCTCTGACCGGCGGCGCGGCCATCTACGGCAATGCGGCCATGAACGGAGCGCAGATTGCCGTGGACGAGATCAACGCCGAGGGCGGCATCCAGTTCGAGCTGAAGTATGAGGACGACTCCCACGACGCCGAGAAGGCTGTCAACGCCTACAACGCTCTGAAGGACTGGGGCATGCAGATCTCCCTGGGCTCTGTCACCTCCGCTCCCGCCAACGCCACCTCTGCGGAGAACTTTGCCGATCACATCTTTGCCCTGACCCCGTCCGCCTCCGCTCCTACCGTCATTGACGGCAAGGACAACGTGTTCCAGATGTGCTTCCTGGACTATCCCACCCAGGGCGGCGCCTCCGCCCAGTACATCAGCAGCATGGGTCTGGCTGAGAAGGTGGGCATCATCTGGAAGAACGACGAGGATTACTCCACCGGCCTGCGCAATTCCTTTGTGGACAAGGCCGCCGAGCTGGATCTGGAGATCGTGGCCGAGTCCACCTTCGCCGCCGGCAACGACACCGACTTTACCGTGCAGCTGACTGAAATGCAGAACGCCGGAGCCGATCTGGTGTTCCTGCCCATGTACTATCAGCCCGCTTCCCTGATCCTGTCCCAGGCCGCCGCTATGGGTTATGAGCCCAAGTGGTTCGGCGTGGACGGCATGGACGGCATTCTGACCATGGAGGGCTTCGATCCCGCTCTGGCCGAGGGCGTCATGCTGCTGACCCCCTTCAACGCCGACTCCGACGACCCCGCCACCGTGGCTTTCGTGGAGAAATATCAGCAGCTGTACGATGAGATCCCCAACCAGTTCGCCGCCGACGCCTATGACTGCATCTACGCTTACAAGCAGGCTCTGGAGGCTGCGGAGGCTACCCCCGATATGACCGCCGAGGAGCTGAACGATCTCATGATCGAGCAGTTCACCACCATGACCTTCGACGGCCTGACCGGCACCGGCATGACCTGGGATGAGACCGGCGCGGTGAGCAAGGGCGCTCACGGCTGCGTCATCGAGAACGGCGCGTACGTCGGTCTTGACTAATCGACTTTGACTTTTCCAGCGCGGCCGGAGCAGACGCCTATCGCATCTGCTCCGGCTTTGCCAGATTTTCGCACTCCCCTATCCCTTTCAAATGAACGCAAGGGGGCTTTTTCATGACCTTTTTGAACTACGTGCTCAGCGGCATCAGCCTGGGCAGCATCTACGCCATCATCGCCCTGGGTTATACCATGGTCTATGGCATTGCCAAGATGCTCAACTTTGCCCATGGCGACGTGATCATGGTGGGCGCGTACATATGTTTTTTCGCCGTGGCCCGGTATTCCCTGCCTCCGCTGGTGGGCGTACTTGCCGCCATGGCCGTATGCACCGTACTGGGCATCCTGGTGGAGCGCCTGGCCTACAAGCCGCTGCGCACCGCCCCCAGCCTGGCCGTGCTCATCACCGCCATCGGCGTCAGCTACTTTCTGCAAAACGGCGCGCAGCTGCTGTGGACGCCTAACCCCAAGGTGTTCGCCTCTGTGGTGGGCACCGGAAGGCTGGCCCTCTTCGGCGGACAGCTCACCGTCTCTTACGTGACCATCACCACCATCGTGTCCTGCATCGTCATCATGATCGCCCTGACCTGGTTCACAGGCAACACCAAAATGGGCAAGGCCATGCGGGCCTGCTCGGAGGACAAGGCGGCGGCACAGCTGATGGGCATCAACGTCAACTCCACCATCTCCGTCACCTTTGCCATCGGCTCCGCCCTGGCCGCTGTCGCCGGCGTGCTGCTGTGCTCGGCCTACCCCACCCTGGTGCCCACCACCGGCTCCATGCCCGGCATCAAGGCCTTCACCGCCGCAGTGTTCGGCGGCATCGGCTCCATTCCCGGGGCATTTCTCGGCGGGCTGCTGCTGGGTGTCATCGAGATCTTCGCCAAGGCCTACATCTCCACCCAGCTCTCCGACGCCGTGGTGTTCGCCGTGCTGATCGTGGTGCTGCTGGTAAAGCCTGCCGGGCTTCTGGGCAAGCAGGTTCGTGAGAAAGTCTGAGGTGCGGACATGAAGAGCAGATCTCTCAATAGAAACGCCCGTAAGAACTTTCTCACCTACGGGCTCGTCATAGCGGCCTACGCCGTCCTGCAGACCATAACGGTCACCGGTTCCATATCCTCCTCCCTGAAGGGTATGCTGGTGCCCATCTGCGCTTACGTGGTCATGGCCGTGTCCCTGAACCTTACGGTAGGCGTGCTGGGCGAGCTGAGTCTGGGCCATGCGGGCTTTATGAGCGTGGGCGCCTTCACCGGCGTGACTGCGGCCATGGCTCTGCAGAACGCCGTTCCCTACCCCGCCCTTCGCCTGCTCATCGGCATGGTGGTAGGCTCCATCTTTGCCGCCATCGCCGGCGTGCTCATCGGCATCCCGGTGCTGCGGCTCAAGGGCGACTACCTGGCCATCGTCACCCTGGCCTTCGGCGAGATCATCAAGAGCATCGTCAACAACCTCTATGTCGGCGTGGACGAGCACGGGCTGCAGTTGAGCCTGCTGACCAACAAGCTGGCTCTGGCGGAAGGCGGCAAGATCATTATCAATGGCCCCATGGGCATCACCACCATCGAAAAACTCTCTACCTTCACCGCGGGCTTTCTGCTGGTGATGCTCACGCTGTTTATCGTGTTCAACCTGGTCAACAGCCGCTCCGGCCGGGCCATCATGGCCATTCGGGACAACCGCATCGCCGCCGAGAGCGTGGGCGTCAACGTGGTGAAATACCGGCTGATGGCCTTCGTGACCTCTGCGGCGCTGGCAGGCGCGGCCGGCACTCTGTTCGCCATGAACTACTCCACCATCATTGCCAACAAATTTGATTTCAACACCTCCATCCTGGTGCTGGTGTTTGTGGTGCTGGGCGGTCTGGGCAACATGCTTGGCTCCATCATCGCCGCTGCGGCGCTCACTGTTCTGCCGGAGATGCTCCGCTCTCTGCAGGACTACCGGATGCTCATTTACGCCATCATCCTGATCCTGGTGATGATCGTCACCAACAACCCCCTGCTGCGCGGCTATATCGACAGGCTCTTTGGCAATCTGCGTCGGAAGAAAGCGCCTGTTCAGGCCCAGGAAGGAGGCGACGGCCATGCGTGAGAAGGTCAAGCTTGTCCCCGTCCCCAGCCGCAGCGTCATACCCGAGCGGGACATCGACAAGACCCCCGTGCTGGAAACCCACCACCTGGGCATCGACTTTGGCGGTCTGGTGGCCGTGGACGACTTCACCCTGACCATCGGCCGGACGGAGATCGCCGGCCTTATCGGCCCCAACGGCGCCGGCAAGACCACGGTATTCAAC
>CANQDL010000071.1 GCA_947591105.1 uncultured Oscillospiraceae bacterium | reverse complement strand
CCGAGATGATGGAGGCCATGCGCGCCGACGGCTTCGACGACATCCAGGCCGAGCTGCAGAGCCAGTTCGACGAGTGGCTGGCCGCGAAGTAAGCCGACCTGAGCAAAGACGGCACAAGTAAAATAAGACCCGGTGGGGCCATTGCGACCATTGGTTCGCAATGGCCCTTTTAATGACGCCGGCACTTTTGCGCCGTGAACGGCGCAAAAGTCCCCGCTCCGTTCGCCGCGCAAAGCGCGGGTGTCAGATCTTATTTCGAGCTCCCCCTTGTCTATCCTTTGGCTATCCTATATAATGGCACAATGGCACTGGCCACCACAAACGACTGCGAGGTAGCACCATGTATTTCATCGACCAACGAATCCAGGTGATCTGTAACCAGCTGGAGCGGCTCCGGTTCCTGGAGAGCCGCCGCCTGCCCGACTGGGAGTATAAGCACGGGCTCTATTTCCACCCGGAGGAGGCGGACAAAAACGGCCCGCCCTGGGAGAGGTTCGACTGCGACACCATGCGCTGGTACGCGGTCTATGCCGGAACGGATCAGTTCGAGGGCAAGTTCAAGGGCCACGGGGGCGACTTCAAGGGCATCCCCGGGGAGCACTACTGGTTCCGAAGCCAGGTGACCATCCCTCCGGAATTTGACAGCAAGAGCGTGTGGCTGCGCATCAAGACCCAGATCGAGGAGTGGGACGACGGGAAGAATCCCCAGTTTCTCATTTTCATCGACGGCCAGCCGGTGCAGGGGGCGGACATGAACCACCGGGAGGTGCTGCTGGACCGCCACGCCCGGGGCGGCCAGACCTTGGCGGTGGACGTGCAGGCCTACACCGGCACGCTGCACCGGGAGTTCTGCTTTGTGGCGGAGCTGTACACCCTGGACGAGGCCATCGACCATCTCTATTGGGATCTGCTGGTGCCGCTGCAGGCCTTCGCCCGCATGGGGCAGGACAGCAAAGACCGCCTGGACATCCAGACGGTGCTCAACGACGCGGTCAATCTGCTGGATATGCGCCAGCCCTATTCCCCGGCGTTTTACGCCTCCGTGGCCGCGGCCCAGGAGCACGTCACCCGCGAGCTCTACGAAAAGATGGGCGGCCACGACGAGGTGATCGCCACCTGCATCGGCCACACCCACATCGACGTGGCCTGGTGGTGGACGGTGGCCCAGACCAGGGAGAAGGTGGTGCGCTCCTTCGCCACGGTGCTCAAGCTGATGGAGGAGTACCCCAGCTATAAGTTCATGTCCAGCCAGCCGGTGCTGTACTATTTCCTCCAGCAGCGCTACCCGGAGCTGTTTGAGAAGATCCGCCAGCGCGTGGCCGAGGGCCGCTGGGAGGTGGAGGGCGCCACATGGCTGGAGATGGACACCAACCTGACCAGCGGCGAGAGCCTGGTGCGGCAGTTTTTGTATGGCAAGCGGTTTTTCCGGGAGCAGTTCGGCTATGACTGCAAGATCCTGTGGCTGCCGGACGTGTTCGGCTATTCCGGCGCTCTGCCCCAGATCATGAAAAAGGCCGGGGTGGAGTACTTTATGACCACGAAGCTGGCCTGGAACCAGCTGAACAAGATCCCCAACGACACCTTCATCTGGCGGGGCATCGACGGCTCCGAGGTGCTGGCCCATCTGATCACCACCGTGGGGGTGGGACAGGATCCCAAGGTGAGCTTTTTCACCACCTACAACGGATTTCTCCATCCCGACGCCATCATGGGCGGCTGGGAGCGCTATCAGAACAAGGAGATCAACAACGACATCCTGGTCTCCTACGGCTACGGCGACGGAGGCGGCGGCCCCACCCGGGGTATGCTGGAGACCTCCCAGCGCATGGAAAAGGGCCTGCGGGGTATGCCCCGGGTGCGGCAGCAGACGGCCCGTACATACTTTGACGAGCTCAACGCCCGGGTGCGCGGCAACCGGCGGCTGGAGACCTGGGAGGGGGAGTTTTACTTCGAGTACCACCGGGGCACCTATACCTCCATGGCCCGCAACAAGCGGGGCAACCGCAAGAGCGAGCTGGCCATGATGGATCTGGAGCTGCTGGGGGTGCTGTCCGGGGACTATCCGGCGGAGGCGGACACCCGGCTGTGGCGGGATGTGATATTGCTCAACCAGTTCCACGACATCCTGCCGGGCAGCTCCATCGGGGAGGTGTACGAGGTCACAAAGGCCGAGTACGAGTCCCTGCTGGCGGAGACCGGCGCGCTGATCCGCGACCGGCTGGAGCGGCTGGCAGGGCCCGGCCAGGGAGTGACTGTGTTCAATACCCTGGGCTTTGTCCGGGACGACGCGGTGTGCCTGGGGGATGTGAAGGCGGCGGCCCTCGCCGACGGGGCGGGTCATGTCTATCCCGTCCAGCAGACGGCGGACGGGGCGGTGGCTTATCTGAAAGAACTCCCCTCCAAGGGGTACGTGACCCTGACGGCGGCGGAGGCCGCCGGGGGAGAGAACCCCTTTATCCGTGCGGACGACCGGCATCTGCAAACGCCGTTTTATACTGTCACCCTGGACGAGGCGGGCCACATTGCGTCCCTCTACGACCGGGAGTATGACCGGGAGCTGGCCCGGCCGGGGAAGAAGCTCAACCAGCTGCGGCTGTTCGAGGATAAGCCCATCTATTACGATAACTGGGACATCGACATGTTCTATACGGAGAAGTCCTGGCCGGTAGACGAGCTGATTTCCATGGCCTGGACGGAGCAGGGCCCCGTCCGCGCCACGCTGGAGCTGGCGTGGCGGTGCAGCAGCAGTACCATCCGGCAGAAGGTGCACTTTTATGCCGATACCCGCCGGATCGACTTTGTGACCGAGGCGGACTGGAAGGAGCACCAGCACCTGCTCAAGGCGGAGTTCCCCCTGGACATCCACACCGACGAGGCCACCTTTGAGGTGCAGTTTGGCAGCGTGAGCCGGAAGGTGCACACCAACACCACATGGGACAAGGCCCGGTTCGAGAGCTGCGGCCAGAAGTGGATGGACTATTCCGAGGGCCACTATGGGGTGAGCCTTCTCAATGACTGTAAGTACGGCCACTCGGTGCTGGACGGCACCGTGGCGCTCACCCTCATCAAGTGCGGCGTGGAGCCCAACCCCAACGCGGATGTGGAGGAGCACCGGTTCACCTATGCTCTCTACCCCCACGGGGGCACCTGGCGGGAGGCGAAGACCGTGCAGGAGGCGTATAAGCTCAATCTGCCCGCCTATACCGTGGGCCACGGCGCGCCGGGGGCCCGGTACAGCTATACCGCCGTGGGGCCGGACAACGTGATCCTGGAGACGGTGAAGCAGGCGGAGGACGGAGACGGCGTCATCCTGCGGCTTTACGAGAGCGAGAACGCCCGCACAAAGACCGAGATCGTGGCGCCAGAGGGGTTCACGCATGCCTACAGCGTGGATCTGCTGGAGCAGATCGAACAGCAGCTGCCCATCGTGGACGGAAAGGTGCGCTTTACCATGATGCCCTTTGAGATCAAGAGCATCCTGTTCCGGTGATGGAGCGGTATCGGGACAGAAACCTGACGCCCCGGGAGCGGGCGGCCGACCTGGTGGGCAGAATGACCCTCCGGGAGAAGGTGGGCCAGCTCAACCAGCGGCTCTTCGGCTTTTCCGCCTATGAGCGGCAGGGGGACGAGGTGCGTCCCAGCCGGGAATTTACCCAGGAGGTGGCCCGCTGGGGCGGCCTGGGGGTGCTCTACGGCCTGCACCGGGCCGACACCTGGGCCCGGCGGGATTTTGAAAACGGCCTGACCGGCGCCCTGGCCGTCCGGGCCCGGAACATGATCCAGCGGTATGTGATCGAGCACAGCCGCTTTGGGGTGCCTGTGCTCATCACCGACGAGTGTCCCCACGGGCCCCATCTGCTGGACGGATATCTGCTGCCGGTCAATCTGGCGGCGGGGTGTACCTTTGCCCCGGAGCTGCTGGAGCGGGCCGCCGCCGTCGGCGGGCAGCAGCTGGCGGCGCTGGGGGTGGATATGGCGCTGGTGTCCATGCTGGACGTGCTGCGGGATCCCCGCTGGGGCCGGAGCGAGGAGTGCTTCGGGGAAGACCCCTATCTCTCGTCCCGCATGGCCCAGGCCGCCGTGCGGGGCATCCAGGGCGCGGGCGTGGACGTGGTGGCCAAGCACATGTGCGCCCAGGGGGAGACCACCGGCGGCGTGAACGCCAGCGCCGCCCGCATCGGCCAGCGGGAGCTGCGCCAGATCCATCTGCCCCCGGTACAGGCCGCCGTCCGGGCGGGGGCGGCCTGCTTTATGGCGGCCTATAACGAGATCGACGGCATATACTGCCACGCCAACCGCTGGCTTTTGACACAGCTGCTGCGGGAGGAATACGGCTTTGACGGCCTCGTCATGTCGGACGGGTGCGCCATCGACCGTCTGGACGAGATCACCGGCGGCCCCGCAGCCTCCGGGGCCTTGGCGCTGAATGCCGGGGTGGACGTGGGCCTTTGGGATCAGGGTTTTGCCCACCTGGAGCAGGCGGTGGAACAGGGGCTGGTGGCCGAGACGGCCGTGGATCGGGCGGCGGCGCGGGTGCTGGAGGCAAAATTCCGCCGGGGGCTTTTCGAAAACCCCTATGTCCCGGAAGACGACAGCTGGCGGCGCTATATGCCCGCGGCCTTTCCCCAGGGCAGGACGCTTGCGGAGCACAGCGTGGTGCTGCTGAAAAATGAAAAGAACCTGCTGCCGCTGGACTGGGCCAACCCCCTGCGGGTGGGCCTTGTGGGCCCCAACGGGGACAGCGCGTATAACCAGCTGGGGGACTACACCCCGCCGGTGCGGCCGGAGCAGTGCGTCACGCTCCGGCAGGGACTGGAGCGGCTGCTGGACGGCGCCGCCGCCTCGGTGACCTATATCCCCGGCTGCGGGACGTTCGCGCCGGATCTGGACGAGAGGGCAGTGGCCGCCTTCGCAGAGCAGCGCGATGTGCTCATCGCGGCGGTGGGGGGCACCTCCAGCCGCTTTGGCGGCGGCTTATTTGGGGATAACGGCGCCATCCGTTCCCAGGATGCCGCCATGGACTGCGGGGAGAACGTGGACGACGGGGCCCTGGCCCTGCCGGGGCAGCAGCTGCGGCTGCTGGAGATCCTGCGGGACAGCGGCAAGCCGGTGATCACCGTGCTCGTCGCCGGCCGGCCCTATGAGATGCAGCGGATCGACGCCTGCTCCGACGGGCTTTTGTGCGCGTTCTATCCCGGCCCCACCGGCGGCGACGCCATCGCCGGGGTGATTTTCGGCCAGGTCGAGCCGGCGGGCCGGCTGAGCGTATCCCTGCCCGACCGGGTAGGCCAGCTGCCGGTATACTACAACGCCCCGGCGTCCTACGCCCCCATGCGGTATTACAACGTCCCCGCGCCCCGGTATACCTTCGGCTGCGGCCGGAGCTATACGGCCTTTTCCTATGGACTGGTATGTCCGCCGGAGACAGAGCGGCGGCAGGTGTGTTTTGACGTGACCAACACCGGAGCGCGCCCCGGCTGGGCGGTGCCCCAGCTCTACATCCGCCGGATGCGGGGGGTGGCCTCCGCCCGGGTGCGGCAGCTGTGCGGATTTGAAAAGCGGCTTCTCTCCCCGGGCCAGACGGCGCGCCTGACCATCCCCATCCCCGACGAGAGCCTGGTGCAGTGGGACGGGGACATGCGCCCCTGCACGCCGACCGGCCCCGTACGGTGGATGCTCATGGACGGGGGACAGACGCTGCTGGAGGGAGAATTTACGCTCTGAGTTGACAAAATGAAAGTCCCTGACGCGGGCACGTCAGGGACTTTTTTGGCCTTTACACCAGCCGTACGCGGTACTTTTTCATCCAGTAGTTGACCTGGAGCATATAGGCGATGGTCTGGGGGGTGGTCATCAGCTGGCCGTACCAGGGCTGGGACTTGTCGTCCTCCAGAAGGGACTCCAGCGCGTCCCGTCGGACGATGTCCAGCAGGGGGGCGCCGGGCTCCGCCAGCACCTGCCGCAGACGGCGGGACACCTCCTGCATATAGGCCGGATTGTGGGTCTTGGGGTAGGGGCTCTTCTTGCGCCAGAGGATCTCGTCGGGCAGATATCCCTTCATGGCCTGGCGCAGCAGGCCCTTCTCGTAGTGCTTATAATCCTTCCATTCCCAGGGGACGGAGTAGAGATATTCCGCGATCCGGTGGTCGCAGAAGGGAACCCGCACCTCCAGGGCGCTGTACATGCTCATCCGATCCTTCCGATCCAGCAGGGTCTGCATGAACCAGTCGGTATTCAGGCGCATCATCTCCCGCATCCGCCGGTCGGTGGGGCTGTCGGAGTCCAGCACGTCCGTGTCGGCCAGGGTCATGCGGTACTTCTCCATCAGGTATTCCCGGGCGTCCAGACCCTGGGCGTATTCCGGCCGCAGAAATCCGGCCCGGTACTGGATGGACTGGGCCCAGGGAAAGCCCTCCGCCATGCGGATCTTCTCGTCCCGATACCAGGGATAGCCCCCGAAGATCTCGTCGGCGCATTCCCCGGACAGGGCCACGGTGACGTGCTGCTTGATGTGCTTGCAGAATTGCAGCAGGGAGGAGTCCACGTCGCTCATCCCCGGCAGGTCCCGGGCGTCCACCGCCTCGTAAAGGCCGTCCGCCAGCTCCAGCGTGTCCAGCACGGTCAGGTGGTTTTCGCATCCCAGCCAGTCCCGGAGCTTGGGAATATACACCGTGTCGCTGGTGGGCTGGAACTTTGTCTCGTGGAAGTATTGCAGATGATCCTTGTAATCCACCGAGAAGGTGTGCAGGGGAAGGCCCCGCTCCGCCAGGGTGAGCTTTGCCACCGAGCAGATGATGCCCGAGTCCAGACCGCCGGAGAGGAAGGTGCCGATGGGCACGTCGCTGACCAGCTGCCGGCGTATGGCGTCGGTGACCAGATAGTGCACCGTGTCGATGGTGGTGGGCAGATCGTCCCTGTGCTCCCGGGCCTTCAGCGACCAGTACCGCTCCGTGCGCAGGCCGTTTTCGTCAAACCACCCCCGCCAGCCGGGGCGCAGCTCCTCCACGCCCTTGAACACGCCGCAGCCCGGCGTGCGTCCCGGGCCGGTGAGCACCACCTCCAGCACGGCCTGCCGGTCGGCCAGCGGCTCCACCAGCGGGTGCGCCAGAAGCCCCTTTATCTCCGAGGCGAAGAGAAAAGCACCCCGGCGCAGGGCGTAGAAAAAGGGCTTTACGCCCATCCGATCCCGGGCCATGAACAGCCGCCGGTTCCGGGCGTCCCAAACGGCGAAGGCATAAATGCCGTTGAAGCGGTCAACGCAGTCCCCGCCCCACTGGATGAAGCTCTTGAGCACCACCTCCGTGTCCGAGTGGCCGGTGAACATATGCCCCAGGGCGGCGAGCTGACGGCGTATCTCGTCGGTGTTGTACAGCTCCCCGTTGTAGACGATGGTATATGCCTGGCCGTCCTCACCAACGGTCATGGGCTGGCGGCCGTTTTCGATGTCGATGACGCACAGCCGGTTGTGCAGCAGCGCCGCGTTCTGCGTCACATAGGCGCCGTGCTGATCCGGGCCCCGGCTGGTCATGGCGCGCTGCATGGCCGCAAATACCGGCCCCTGGCCACGCAAGTCGTTCTGAAAGTCGATCACTCCTGCGATGGAACACATATCGATCACCCCGTTATACCAAATTCCGCGCATTTCAGTATATGCGCCGGTGGAAAAAGGGTGCGTTGCGCCGGCCGGACGGGTGTGCTATACTGTGCGGAGCCGATCCATGCAGACCGGCGGAGAGGAGAGAGGGATGCGGACGACAGCTATAAACGTTGAAAACTTATGCGTTCCCTGCGGGTGTCGGTGCCGGTACTGCCTGCTGGCGTACAGCGGCCGAACCGTAGGCGTGGACTACGGGCGGGGCGAGGGTTTCGCGGAGCAGCTTTTCCGCCAGCTGGAGGAGCAGCGGCCGGATCTGGGGCGGTCGTTCTATATCGGCTACTGCATGGATACGCCCATGCTGCGCGATTACATCCGTTTCTGTCAGCGCACCGGCTCACCCTCCGGCACGTTTTTGCAGATGAACGGCCTCGCCATCCGGGACGAGGCGGAGACGGAGCGCCTCGTCATGGAGATAGCCCGCGCGGGGGTCCAATCCGTGGACATGACGTTTTACGGTCAGCGGGCGTTCCATGACCGGTTTGCCGGCCGGCCGGGGGACTATGACTTTTTGTTCCGTTTGCTGGCGGCGGCGGAGAGAGCGGGGCTTAAGCTGGCGGTCAGCCTTCCGGTCATCCGGGAGAATATGGATCAGCTGCCGGGCCTGCTGGACGCGCTGGAGGGTTTTTCTATCGAGCGGTATTTTGCCTTTCTCCCCCACGGGAAGGGACGGGGGTGGCAGCTCAGCGGCCAGAGGCTGACGCGGGCGGAGTTCGAAGCCCTGCCGGAGCGGGTCAGGGCCTGCTTTTCCCCGAAAGTGACCTATCGGACGGAGGCCGAATGGCTCCGGCTGGGGGAGTGGCCGGTGCCGGAGAGCCGGACGCTGACGCTGTCTTTGACGCCGGAAAACATCGACGAGCTGGAGCGGACGCCGGCAGTTCAGATCGTCCGGATGCTGGAGCGCCTGGACGATGAGTACTATGCCGCCATCCCCGGGCCCCACGACCTGGCCGCCCGGTACGGCGATATGCATGGCGAGCGGATGTACCGGCAGCGGGATCTGCTGCTGGAATACCGGCAGCGCTTTTTCCGGGAACAGGGGGAGGCTCTGACGGATATGGACGACGAGCGGGGCCACTTCAGCGTCCGAAGCTGACAAGATAAGGATCGGCTGGCGAGGACGCCCGGCAAAAAGGTGCTTTACCCGCTCTGTGTCCTGTCAAAGACGGCGCAGACATGCTATAATGACCGCAGCAGAGAATGGGAGGCGGCCATGGAACAGGAAAAGATCGGACGGTTTTTGGGTCAGGTGCGCCGGGAGCGGGGCCTCACTCAGGAGCAGCTCGCCCAGCGGCTGGGCGTCAGCCAGCGCACGGTGTCCCGTTGGGAGACGGGCCGCAATATGCCGGACATCTCCATGCTGACGGCGCTGTGCGCCCAGCTGGAGATCACCGTGGCGGAGCTGCTGGCAGGACAGCGGATAGAGGGGGAGACCATCACCAAGACCGACGCCTCCGACCTGGCGGAGCGGCTCATCGGCCTGGTCAGGCGGAAAAACGGCCTGCGGCGCCTGCTGGGGGCTCTGGCGGCGCTGGCGGTCACTTTGGCCTGCATGGCGGGGCTTTATAGATATGAATTTCACGTGGACGTATCCTCCACGGCGGCGCTGGAGGCGGCCGTGGATGCGTGGCGCGCCGACGATGGGCTGCGGGCGGATGTGCAGGAGCGCGCCGCCGTGGGAAACAGGCTTTACGTGCTGTGCCGGGACGAGCAGCACCCTGGCAGCGGGTGTCTTGCATCGCTGGAGCGGGGCCTTTTTGGACGGTACCGGATGGTGGGGGCGGACGTATTCGACGAGCCGCTGTGCATCGCCATCACCGAGCACGCCGGCGGGCGGGATTACCTGCTGACCTTCTGTGTGAACGATCTGCCCGGGGTGGCGACCGTAGTCGTCTATGACCGCTACGACGACGGGTTTCAATCTGTCCCGCCGGCGGCCGTCAGCACCCAGCGGATAGAAAAGACGCCCTTCCTCCATGTGGAGCCGCTGGCGGAAGGCGCGTCGGTGGCGCCCTTCGGCGCCAGGTATTTCGACGGGGCGGGGAGGGAGATCCCCCGCGCCGAGCTGCTGGCCGGGATCGACCACGACGGCGATTCTTCTTACGGCGGCGGCTCTTTGGCGGAGCCGTGGATGGTGTATGTGCTGGAGGGGCTCATAGCGCTGGTCGGCCTGGTGTTCATCCGCTACTTTTTGACACTGTGACCGTGCGGCGCGGCGGATGGCTTCGTTGCCCCGTTATTTGGCCTCTCTGCCGAGGGGCCGGGCAAGAAAAAGGGCGCGCCTTGCGGCGCGCCTCTGGTCTGTCCAGGTGTAAAACTCGAATCCCAATTTCTGGAAGGAAGGGCCGGAAACCGTGCGGCCCGGCGGGTGTCACCAAAACTTTTTCCTCTTCATGACCCACAGACACAGCAAAACGATGAGCACGCTGGCCGCGATGACCACCGGATAGCCGTATTTCCAGGTGAGCTCCGGCATCCCGGCAAAGTTCATCCCGTACCAGCCGGTCACAAGAGTCAGAGGGAGAAAGATGGTGGTGACGATGGTGAGCGCCTTCATGATCCGGTTCTGGCGGATGTCGATCTCCGCCTGGAAGAGCTCGCGCACCTGGATCCCATATTCCCGCAGGGTCTGGGCCTCGCTCTGGAGCCTGCCGATCCGCTTTTCCACCAGGTGGAATTGCCGCAGCTCGCTGTCCTGAAAGCAGCCGGTCTCGTTCTCCTGAAGGGTGCAGACCATGTCCTCCATCTGGGTGTAGTACCGAATCCAGCGGGCGGTCTCCTTGCGCAGCGCGGTCATGCTGGGGTTGAGGTTTTCCAGCTGCCCGGCCAAAATCAGATCCTCCAGCTGGGTCAGGCATGCCTCCAGCTCCTGGAGATGATGCAGATCCTTTGCCAGAAGCGTCTCCAGCAGTTCACAGAAAAAGCTGCCCGGCGCAAATTCCGTCTGCTCCTTCTCCTTGCTCATGCGCTGCACGGCGGAGTGGATCATGCCGGTGTCGTCGCAGAGGACGACCCAGCTGTCGGTGAGAAGATAGCCAAAGGCGATGGGCGCGCCGCCCTTCGTCTGCCTGGGGGTGAGGATGGAACCGCAGATGCAGCCGCGGCGGGCCTCCGCCCTGCACACCCGGACGTCCCGGGGGGAGGGGGTGTGGCAGAGGATATCCTTCAGCCCGAGGACGGACGGCTCCCTGGTCAGCTCCTCCGAGGTGAGAAGAACCAGGGTGCTGGCCCCGGCGGCCGGCGCACCCTCCACAGGGGCCAGCGCGGCGCTGATGTTATAAAGATACATGGCGGCCTCCCGATTCAGCTATAGTACTCAAATTCCAGTTCCGCGATGCTGATGGTGTCGCCGTCGGCCAGGCCCATGCTCTCCATGCGCTCGTACACCCCTGCCTGGCGCAGCTTCCGGTCAAGGTACATTCGGGACTCGTAGTCGGCAAAGTTCACCCGGGCCACCAGCCGGTCGAGCCAGTCGCCCTGGATGAGCCACACGTCGCCCTCCTTGCGGATGGTCAGATCCTCCGCCGTGCCCAGCTGTATCTCCGGGGCCACATAGTCCGGCTCGTACACCGTCACCGGCGGCAGATCCCGCAGCATGGCCCCGGCGGCGTATATGAGCTCCTTCAGCCCCTGGTGGGCTGCGGCGGATATCTCGTATACCGGGTAGCCCTTTTTCTCCACATAGGACTTAAAATCCGCCAGGGCCGTGCTGTCGGGGGGCAGCAGGTCGCACTTGTTGGCGGCCACCAGCTGGGGCCGGGAGGCGAGAAGCGCGTCATACTGGGCCAGCTCTGCGTTGATGGCCTCAAAGTCCGCGATGGGATCTCTGCCCTCCGTGCCGGACACGTCCACCACGTGGATGAGAAGCCGGCACCGGTCGATGTGGCGCAGAAAGTCGTGGCCCAGGCCCGCGCCCTCGCTGGCGCCCTCGATGATGCCGGGGATGTCCGCCATCACGAAGGAGCTGTGGTCGCCCGCATATACCACTCCCAGATTGGGGAAGAGAGTGGTGAAGGGATAGTCCGCGATCTTGGGGTGGGCCCGGCTGACCACGGACAGGAGGGTGGACTTGCCCACATTGGGAAATCCCACGAGCCCCACGTCCGCCAGCAGCTTCAGCTCCAGCACCACCTCCCGGGCCTCCCCGGGCA